>JAAETV010000818.1 GCA_024227975.1 Actinomycetes bacterium | reverse complement strand
TGACCGTTCCATCGCCGTTGTCGACAAAGGCGTTGACGCCGTAGTCGAGGTTTCCTCGCACATAGACGGTGAAGAATGTCTTCTCCCCGCCCCGAGGGTCTGAGAGGCCGTAGCCCTTGATGCGTCCATCGGCGAAGTTGACCCCGAACATGGTCTCGTCACCATTCATCGTGGTTCCGACATAGATGGTGCTGGTGGCCCACTGGGAGTCGATCAGGCGCTCGCCCGCATCGGTGTCGCCGTACTCGAAGTCGAAGTAGTCGGTGTCGATGAACGGTATCGGGTTGCAGTCGCTCGATGTGGTGCAGCTGCTCGGGTCGGTGCCAGAGAAGTCGATCAGCGAATACAGCTCCTTGATCGAAGGCAGGCGCCAATCGTCGTACCCGGCCAGCTCGAACGAATCAACGGCAGAAGCGGCCTCATCGTAGGTCATCTTCTCCCCCGGATCCTGCTGCCACATCAGACCAGTCACATTGTCGGTGACCGTCCCATCACCATTGTCGGAGTAGCTGGGCTGGTTGCCGGCATAGTTCCCGTCCTGGCCGAAGAACTCCTCGCCGGCCTGAGGGCAGGAGACCGCATCATTGTCGCCATAGCAGGCGCTCTGGCCGGTATCGACGACCGGATAGCTCACCGTCGCCGAGCCAGTTGAGGTCTCGGAGGATTCACCGCCGGTCTCAGATGACTCGCCTTCGGCCTCTGAGGAGTCCGCGGATGCTTCGGTGGCAACACCCGCCTGGTCGGTGGCCGTGTCCTCGGTGTCACCATCCTGACCACATGCTCCGATGACCAGTGTCATCACCGCTAGGACGGCGATGATTCCTACGTTCCTCATCTCGACTCCTTTTGTCGTCCATGGTCACGGTGACAGAGCAGGACCAGAGGAACTTGAGAGCATCCTGTGGGTTTCCTGAGACTTGGTGCCCCTGCGGGCTCACGCATCGTGTGGCGCCCGTGTGATCAACACCAACGGGCTTGCTCTTCGCCGGCCATTGGCTCGGCCGAAGGGTATGCCACCGGCGGGTTGAGATCGGGGATGGGGGATAGTCGAATCAGACGATGGTGAAGCCCTGAGTTCGTGGTCGTCTGTGGGGGAAGCGGATTCGTCGCATCCTCGATCTTCTCCTCGGGTGGACTTGCATATCGAACGTGTGTTCGATATGGTGATGGGACGTTGCCCCTTGGGGTGGCGCTCGCAGCGGTAGCTGCCGGTCAACTTGAATGTGATCTTGTCTGGCTGGTGTGACATCGCTGGGGACTGGGTCTGTTGTTGGAGGTGGTTCGAGCGTGCACCCGTTGTTCGAAGCGTTGGCTGAGATTCGTGGTGGCTGTTCGGCTGGGGTGGTGGCCGCTGATGCGTTGTCG
>JAAETV010000817.1 GCA_024227975.1 Actinomycetes bacterium | reverse complement strand
GAAGGGGAGCGGCACTACCGCATCCATGCCGGCCACGGAACCTACCTTCACCCTGACGAGGTCCAGTTCGTGACCCCGGAGCTGATCGCCTCGACCTGCTTGGTTGGCCAACTCGACGAGCTGATTGAGAAGGTCGGGGAGCTGGAATCGGCGGGCTTGAACCACATCATGGTCCTTCCGAGCTTCGCCTCCCGCTACAGGGCCACCCATGAGGTCGGCACCCTCATCGAGCGATTGGGTTGAGCCACTGAGAGCTAGGGTCTGACAATGCCGACGCCACCACCCGATGACCTGATCCTCCAGTGGTTTGACGAGATGCCGATCGACGAAGTGTCGGTTGAGTTCGGTTTGCCACTACCAGCGAAGATCCGCTGAGCGGCCAAGGAGGGATCCGTCACGGGGTCAGGGCCTTCCGCCATCGAGACTTTCGTCTGTTCTTCTGGGGCGCCCTCGCCTCCAACTCCGGCAACTGGCTTCAAGGTCTTACTGTCCCCTTCGTCTTGTTCGAGCTCACCGGCAAGTCGATCTGGGTCGGCCTGGCTGGTTTCGCCCAGTTCATCCCCGCCTTCATACTCGGACCCGTCGGAGGCTCACTGGCTGACCGACTGGACCGCCGGTACCTCCTGCTGGCCACCCAGTCCGCCATGGCCATCAGCGCCTTCGTTCTGTGGGGGGTTTGGGCCGCCGGCTGGCGCGACCCCTGGCTGATCCTCGCCGTCACCGCCGCCACCGGGATCTTCAACGGGCTGATGATCCCCAGCTGGCAGGCCTTCGTCCCCTCCCTGGTACCCAAGGCCGACCTCCCCTCGGCCATCACATTGAACTCGACCCAGTTCAATGCCTCCCGAGCCGTCGGACCGGCCCTGGCCGGGCTCCTCCTGGCCACGGCTGGAGCCAGTTGGGCCTTCTTCTTGAACGGCGTCTCCTTTGCGGCCGTGATCGCCGCTCTGTGGGTGATCGAGCCCCGGCCGATAGATCGACGGCCTGGACCAGTAGAGGGTGTCATCGCCGGATTTCGCTCTGCTGTCGGCTACATCCGGCAGCGGACCGGGATCCTGGTGAGCGTGGGCTGCGCCGTCCTTGTCGCCTTCTTCGGAAACCCAATCACCCAGTTCACGGTGGTGTTCGCCGATCAGGTCTACCACGCCGGTCCCCGGGTGGTCGGAGTGCTGGCCTCGGCCGTCGGAATCGGCGCCGTCATGATCGCTCCCGCCCTGTCGAGCTGGGACACAAGGGTGCGACGATCGACCGTTGTCCGCTGGGGCCTCCCCATCTACGGGTTGGCTGTGATCGCTTTCGGCCTGGCACCAAACTGGCCCTTGGGCTTGGCTGCCCTCCTCATGGTCGGGGCCGGCTTCCTGGCTGTCATCGCTACCACCAACACCGCCGTCCAGCTCATCGTGGCCGACCATATGCGGGGCCGGGTCATGTCGGCCCGGGTCATGAGCTTCACGGTGGCTTTCCCTCTCGGGGCGCTGGCCCAGGGGGCGCTGGCCGATGTCTGGGGGCCCCAGGCCACCGTCGTTGTTTCCGGGGCCTGCCTGTTCGGCTTCGCCGTCGTCCTCGCCACCCGCTCCGCCGACCTGGCAAACCTCGACCGAGAGGACGACACGCCGAATCGGCGGCAGAGGGTCTAGATTCGACCCGGTGGAGGCGGTGGCCGTCCGTCGAGAGGAGCGAGCACGATGTCCCAGGATCTGAGATTCGGCTGGTTGTCCCCCGTCATCGGGAACCAGTGGAGCGACCACAAGCCGATCGTGGTCTACCAGGAGGAGCACATCCTGCCGACAGCGGTCGAGCACTTCGACTCCCTGTGGATCGCCGACCATTTCTATGGCTTCGATACCAAGACCGATCCCTTCATGGAAGGTTGGACCACCCTCACCTGGTTGGCAGCCAAGTTCCCCGACATCTTGCTCTGCCATCATGTGCTTGGGGTGGGCTACCGGCCTGCGGCCCTTACGGCCAAGATGGCGGCCACCCTCCAGGTCCTATCGGGCAACCGGTTCATTCTCGGGATCGGGGCTGGCTGGCGGGGCCCCGAATACGAAGCCTACGGCTACGAGTTCCCCAAGCCGTCAGTCCGTTTCGCCCAGCTCGACGAGATGCTCCAGATCTGCAAGCTGATGTGGACCGAGGACGAACCCAGCTTCAGCGGGGAGCACTATCACATCGACCGAGCCGCTGCTCCCCCACGGCCCGAGGTGATCCCCCCGATCTGTATCGGGGCTTCGGGCGAGAAGATCGGTCTCCCTCTGGCCGGACGTCATGGCGACATCTGGAACGGTATCGAACGCGGCACCGACGACGACTGGCGGCGCAAGGTCGACATCGTTCATGGCTCGGCCACCGACGCAGGGCGAGACCCGGCTGACATCGAGATCAGCCAGACGGTCGAAAAGGCTCTCCCTGAATCCGACACCGACTCGGCCGAACTGCTCGACCACCTGGGCCACAAGGTCGAGCTTGGGGTCAGGCACTTCGTCATGGACTTCGGCAACCCTGCGACCGACGAACACATCATGCGCTTCGTCGAGCAGGTCATGGAACCCTTGAAGAGGCAGGCAAAATGTTGAAATCAGTCCAGCTAGGAACCAATAGTGGGCTCCGGGTGTCCCAGCTCTGTCTGGGCACCATGAATTTCGGGACACCAGGGCGCGGCCATCAGGGCGACTGGACGATCGGCCTCGACGAGGCCCGACCTATCTTCCAGGCCGCCATCGATCATGGTCTGTACTACTTCGACACCGCGGACACCTACGGCCAGGGGGCCTGCGAGGAGGTGGTGGGGGCGTTGCTGACCGAGCTCTTGCCCCGCGACGAGTTCGTGTTGGCCACCAAGATCTCGATGCCCATGGGCCGCCACCCCAACCAGGGCGGTCTGTCTCGCAAGCACATCATGGAAGCGGTCGACGCCTCCCTGAACCGACTGGGGGTCGACTACATCGATCATCTGGTCATCCACCGCCATCCCCACGGGGTGCCAGGCCACGTCGAGACCCCGATCACTGAGACCATGGAAGCACTGCACGATGTCGTCAGGGCGGGCAAGGCCCTCTATTTGGGGGCCTCGTCGATGTTTGCTTGGCAGTTCGTCGAGCTCCAGATGACAGCCGAGGCCAACGGATGGACCAGGTTCATCTCCATGCAGAATCACTACAACCTCATCTACCGCGAAGAGGAGCGTGAGATGAACCCCTACTGTGCCCGCAATGGCATCGCCCTGATGCCATGGTCGCCGCTGGCCCGAGGCATCCTGGCTGGCTCATATCGAGGCAG
>JAAETV010000816.1 GCA_024227975.1 Actinomycetes bacterium | reverse complement strand
TACTTCACCGCCGAGGAGAAGGCCGAGTTCGACAAGGTCTGGGCCGAGACCCCAGATGAGTTGAAGAGGGAGGGCCCCGATCAAGACTTCCAGCCCGATGTCAGTGTTGGCGACGGTGATCTGATCGAAGGGGCGGGATGGACGATCGAGGTGGTTCACACCCCGGGGCACACGTCGAACCATGTTTGTTTCGCCCTCCAGGACGAGAAGGTGTTGTTCAGCGGTGACCATGTGATGGGGTGGGCGACATCGGTCATCTCACCCCCCGACGGTGACCTATTCGACTACCTCAACAGTCTTCGCAAGCTGCTCGACCGTGATGATGCTCGCTACTGGCCGACCCATGGTCCTGCCATCGACAATCCCCAGGAATACGTCCAGAGCTTCCTCGACCATCGGCTCAACCGAGAGCGCCAGATCGTGACCGCCCTGGAAGTGAGTCCGGCCACGATCAAGTCCATCGTCCCCGACATGTACGCCGACGTTGACAAGCGCCTGTGGCGAGCGGCCGCCAACTCCGTCTACTCCCATCTCTTGGCCCTGCATCGCCAGGGCAAGGCTGACGCCGATCCGAGCCCGTCGCTCACTGCCACCTGGTCGCTCCGCTGAGCTGACTCTGGTGAGCTGACTCAGCAGAGGTAGTCGACCCCGCTGAGCTCGATCGACTGTTGCCAGAGCCGCTGGCCCCGATCCGGGTCGAGGGCATTGGCGGGCATGGCGACGGTTGTGGCTGAGCCTCGATACTGGCGCCAGCCCGAGGGCCCCCAGTATTGGTTGCTGATGGCGAGGGGGTCGATGGTGGCTCGCACGATGGGTTCGGCCCCGGCTGCCACCGGTTGGGCCGCCAGTCGACTCACGCCGGCGAGGACCTGCTGGATGCCCGGCAGTTTCAGGTTGGCCACCAGGTTGGTGTGGGTCACACCGGGATGGGCGGCGAGGGCGATGGTGGCCGCTCCGGCCCTCTGGAGGCGCCGGTTCAGCTCAACGGTGAAGACCAGGTTGGCCAGCTTGGTCTCGGCGTAGACGCCGGTGCGTGAGTAGTTGTCGATGGTGGTCGGGTCGTGGTCGTCGAGCAGGCCGTGATCGGCGGCCAAACTGGCGACAGCGACCACCCGGCTGGCTTCGGTGCTCACGAGCCGATCGAGGAGGAGGCCGGTCAGGGCGAAGGGGCCGAGGTGATTGGTTGCCCACTGGAGCTCGATCCCGTCACCGGTCACCGATGGTGGGGTTGCCATGACACCGGCGTTGTTGACCAGCCGGTCAAGGCGATCGAAACGGGTCAGGAACTCATCGGCGAAGGCCTCGATCGAGGCCTGGTTGGCGACATCGAGCCTCATGACGACGGTGTTGGCCCCCGTCGCCAAGCTGGAACGGGCTCTCTCACCCCGCTCTAAATCGCGAACGGCCATGATCACTGTCGCCCCAGCCTTGGCCAAGGCGTCGGCGGTCGCCAGCCCAAGGCCGCTGCTGGCTCCGGTCACGATCATCACCTTGGCGTCGAGGTTGACGACCCCATCAGGCCGGGGGGTCGAGGCACTCGAAGGCGGCAGCATGAGTCGGCAGGGTCAGGAAGTGAGAGGGGTGGAGGGACCGAACGCGCTCTGGCCCAGCTCGGCTGCCGCCTCCTCGATCTCTTGCCGGTTGACGCCGAGTACGAACAGGATGGCGTCGAGATAGGGGAC
>JAAETV010000815.1 GCA_024227975.1 Actinomycetes bacterium | reverse complement strand
GGCGAGTTCGCCATCGACCAGGGCACCGCCGACCGTGAGAATATGATCGTCGGAGAGACCTACGACATCATCGGGGTCGACGGCCGGGAGCCGTTCCAGCTCGTAGGGCTCAACCGGTTCGGCGAGGAGAACGCCCTAGCCGGAGCGGTGCTGGTCTCCTTCTCGCTCGACGAGCTACAGCGGCTAGACGACAGCGAAGGACTGATTCGCTGGATCAGCGTCGCTGGCGAGCCGGGCCTGGATAACAACGAGCTGATTCAGCGCCTCGAGGCGGCGCTACCCAACGACGTCGAGGCCGTTCTCGGAGAAGAGGTGATTGCCGAGGACCAGGAGGACTTCAGCGGCGCAGTCGACATCTTCGGCGGTGTGCTGTTGGCCTTCGCTCTGGTCACGGTGTTCGTCAGCACCTTCATCATCAGCAACACTTTCAACATCCTCCTCGGACAGCGAGTTCGGGAGTTGTCGTTGCTCCGGGCTCTAGGAGCCAGCGCCCGCCAGGTCCGGTTCAGCGCCACCTATGAGGCGCTGATCATCGGGGTCCTTGCCTCGGTTCTCGGGCTCGGGGGTGGCGTGCTCCTGGCCTACGGGCTTCGCGGGCTGTTCAACGTGCTTGGCTTCGGCCTACCCAGCATCGAGCTCATCGTCTCCGTCCAGACCATCGTCATAGCGCTCCTGGTGGGGGTAGGGGTCACCTTGGCCGCCTCGATGTCGCCAGCCCGCCGGGCCGCCAGCGTGCCTCCCATGGCTGGGTTGCGAGCGGGTTTTCACTACGGATCGGGTGAGGGGACCAGGCGTACGATCATCGCCATCGTTCTCGCCGTACTGGGTGCCGCCGGCATGGCCTACGGGCTCTTCGGCGGCTCAGACAGCACTGCGCTATTGCTGGCGATGCTGGGCCTGGGCGCAGTGCTGGTGTTCGTCTCAGTCTCGATGTTCGCCCCCCTCTTCTCCAGCCCATCGGCCTCGGCCCTTGGAGTTCCGCTGGAACATATTCCCGGTCGGCAGATCACTGGTCACATGGCCCGGGAGAACGCAGCCCGCAACAACAAGCGGACAGCGTCCACGGCAGCCGGCTTGATGATCGGATTGGCCTTGATCGCCATGGCCACAGTGGTGGCGACGTCGCTCAAAGCATCGTTCCGGGACGTGCTGGGCTCGACCCTGACCGCCGACTACCTCATGCTGGCTCCCAACCAGGGCGACTTCAGTAACCGCTTGGCCGCCGAGGTCGACGCGCTGCCCGAGTTCGAGCAAGTCTCGGCCGTCCGCTACGGGTCGATCAGGATC
>JAAETV010000814.1 GCA_024227975.1 Actinomycetes bacterium | reverse complement strand
GAGGTCGAACCGGCCCAGGTACCGACCCAGCCAACGGAGTCACCAGATGATTTGTCGGCCGAGCCGGTCTTGTCGCCGACGGCCCGGCTCGACGAACCTGCCTTCTGCAACCGGCCGGAGCTCGTCGACGATGACGTGATCGACGAGCTGTCACCCGTCTCGGCCTCAATGGTGACCGAGGTCCGCCGCCGCCAACCGGGCATGAGCTCAGGCATCGCCAGAGACCAGACCCACTCAGACCGTGGATCGAAGCGATCGCTGGCAACCACAGCCTCGATCGACGACGTGTCGAGTGAAGCCGAAAGGCTCCGCCAACGGTGGCAGAGCTTCCAGAACGGCCGTAGGCGGGCCGAGCCGGGCCCAGACGGAAACACGGCCCCGGCCTCTCCAGGTCAGCACCAGAGCACCTGACAGCGAAAGGACCAGTACCGATGCCTGTGAGCGACGAGGCCAAGAACTTCAACTGGCTGTTGAGACAGTTCGTTGACCAAACAGATGGGGTCCAGGAGGCAATCGCCGTGTCCTCTGATGGACTCCTCCTGGCCGCTTCGGCCGGACGCCAACGGGAGAACGTCGAACAGTTCGCGGCCGCTATCGCCGGGCTGACGAGCTTGGCCGGTGGCGCAGCCCACTGCTTCGGGTTCAACGCCGTCGAGCAACTGATTGTCGAGATGTCAGGTGGCTTCATGTTCATTGCCGCCATCGGGGACGGCTCAACCTTGGGGCTTCTGGCCGACCGGGACTGCGATGTCGGTCTCATCGGCTACGAGATGACCCTCCTACTCAACCGAGCCGGCTCGGCCCTGAACCCGGCCCTGGTTGCCGAGTTGAAGAACCTCTTGGCCGCTTGAGCGATGATGGACCTCGAGACCAACAAGGCAGATGAGTACCTCAGCTTGGTTCGCCCGTTCACCCTGACCGGAGGTCGAACCAGGTCGGAGGGCATCACCATCGGGGTCGAGACGGTCGTGGCTCAGCGACGGACTCAAATCAGCCCATCAACGACTCTGGGCCCAGTCGAAACCGAGATCTGGCTTCAGGCCTGCCAACAGCCATCGGCGGCCGAGCTCGCTACTGGGCTGAACCTACCCCTTGGTGTCATACGTGTCCTTGTCAGCGACCTCGTCGCCACCGGCTACGTGAGCTTGGGGCGAACCGAACCGGTCGGTGACGTGAATCTGATTGAAAGGTTGATCGATGGCGTCCGTTCACTTTGAGCACGACTCGCTCAGCACACTCGAACCTCTTCCCGCCCCGATCTCGGTCAAGTTCGTAATCGCTGGCGGCTTCGGGGTTGGAAAGACCACCTTCGTGGCCAGCGTCAGCGAGATCACCCCTCTGCAGACCGAGGGGGCCATGACTGAGATAGGGATGGACCTCGACGATGCCGGCCTGGCCCGAGGCAAGGAATCAACGACCGTTGCCATGGACTTCGGCCGTATCACCGTCGAAGACGAGCTGGTGATGTACCTATTCGGGACCCCGGGCCAGAATCGCTTCGGTTTCATGTGGGACGACATCGTCGAGGGAGCGATGGGAGCTCTGGTACTGGTCGATCCCCGCCGACTGGACCACTGCTACCCGGCCATCGACTACTTCGAGCAGCGAAACGTTCCCTTCGTGGTGGTATTGAACCACTTCGATACCGACTATCGACCGGATGTGGCTGCGGTCCGCTACGCCCTCAACATCGGTGACGATGTCCCGTTCGTCAGTTGTGATGCCAGGCAACGAAACTCGGTCAAGCTGGCCCTGCTCTCGATGCTCGAGTACCTCTTGATCAGATTCCGGGCCAACGAAGCTGGATCAGACTCTCTGAGCTGACACTGTCGGCCCGTCTTGGCCGTCGAGCAGGGTCGTCAGATCTTCCTGGCAATGGCCTCGGCCGTGTGACGGCCATCCAGGCTCCAACCCTCCTGATACAAGATGGGGGACAGCTCCCCGAGCAATGATGGGAGCTCCCCATCGTCGAGCAGGTAGGCGGCCCCCGGCCGCTCATGGCGCTCGAGATTGGTGCGAGTGGCGAGCGAGACCGCCAACATCCCCCCATCGGCCAGCTCCTCGATCATGGCCGGAAACAAGGCCCGATCGAGATAGTTGAAACAGGTTATGAGGTCCCAAGGACCCTCAGGCAAGGGCTCAATTGTCAGGTCGATGTTGACCAGGCCGAGTTCGATCCTCGACCACTCCGCTCGCTCGGCCGCCATATCGAGGGCAACCTCTGAGATATCGGTCAACGTCACGTCCAAGCCCCGAGCGGCGAGAATGACGGCGGCCTGGCCTGGCCCTCCTGCCACGTCGATGGCCCTCCCCGACCGGGGGAAGTAGTGGAGGTTGCGACCCAGCATCAGGGGCGTTCCTCCCTCGGCACCGGCCTGGTAGCGAGCATTCCACCGGTCCTGTTGACCAACCCCATTGTCCATCTCGAAGCCCAATCCCTGTTCTTGGTAAGTTCCTAGCCATCATCATCACAGCAAGGAGCCCTATGGCCGACGAATCCGATGGCACGACCACTGGCAACCTGGCGGCAAGATACCGGGCGGTCATGCCCTCGTG
Organism: Actinomycetes bacterium; assembly: GCA_024227975.1. The sequence goes on along the minus strand of JAAETV010000814.1, from coordinate 6,233 downwards.
GGTCAAGCCACTGTACGAGGTACCGATCGATATCGACCATGGAAAGGGGAGCTACGTCTTCGACCACTCCGGTCAGCGCTACCTCGACTTCTTCGGGGGTGTGCTGACGACCATGATCGGCCATGACGTCGACGAGGTGACCCAGGCCATTCAACAGCAGGCATCCAAGATCCTGCATACCTCAACCCTTTACCTCTCACCTCCAATGATCGACTTCGCCGAGGAGGTGGCAGCCGTCTCCGGCATCCCTGATGCCAAGGTCTTCTTCACCACCTCGGGCACTGAGGCCAACGACACCGCCCTGCTACTAGCCACCAACTACCGCCGATCGAACCAGATCTTGGCCATGCGAAACAGCTACCACGGCCGGTCGTTCTCAGCCATGGCCATTACCGGCCATCGTTCCTGGTCGTCATCGAGCTTCTCCGGGCTCGACGTCAAGTTCGTCCACGGCGGCTACCGGCTCCGCAGCCCCTTCCGCGACCTCGACGATGATGGCTACACCAGCGCTTGCGTCGAGGATCTGGTCCAGGTCATAGACATGATGACGGCGGGGGATGTTGCCGCCCTGATCGCAGAGCCAATCCAGGGTGTCGGCGGGTTCGCCACCCCACCCGATGGCTTTTTCGGGGCGATGAAGAAGGAGCTCGACAACCACGACATCCTCTTCATCTCCGACGAGGTACAGACCGGTTGGGGCCGGACCGGCGAACACTTCTGGGGCTACCAGGCCCATGGCCTGGTACCCGACATCTTGACCTTCGCCAAAGGGGTCGGCAATGGCATCACCCTGGCTGGTGTTGTCGCTCGGGCCGACGTCATGGACTGCATCTCCGCTGTCTCGTTCTCGACCTTCGGAGGCAACCCCCTGTCGATGGCGGCGGGGCGAGCCACCCTGCGCTATGTCCAAGAACACAGCCTCCAGGCCAATGCCATGACCATGGGTCGCCGACTGAGGGACGGCCTCGACACTCTGGCCGACCGTACGGATTGGATCGCAGAAGCCAGAGGCAAGGGCCTGATGCAAGCCATGGAGATGGTCAAGGGCGGCACCAACGAGCCGAACCCCCAGGCCGCCAACTCCCTACTCGAGAACTGCCGAGCCAGTGGCTTGTTGATTGGCAAGGGTGGGCTCTATGGCAATGTTGTCAGGATCACTCCGATGCTCAACGTCACCGCATCCGAGATCGACGAGGGGCTGGCCGCCATCGGTTCAGCCGTCGACAGCATCAACGAGGAGCCAACCCAATGACAACGACTCTCGACTGGTACGGGTGCGCAACCTTCAGGTTGAATACTGGGGGCCAGACCATCATGCTCGACGCCTACATCGACCGGGCCGCCAACGCCGAAGGGCCGGGGCTGGTGGCAGACGACATCGAGCACTGTGATTGGATCGTCATCGGCCACTCCCATTTCGACCACCTCTACGGCGCGGAGCGGATCGCCATCAACACCGGTGCCACCATCATCGGGAGCTACGAGACGGTACGCATTATGGAAGCCCAAGGGGTACCCCTCGACCAGCTGATCTGTGTTGCGGGCGGAGAACGGATCGATCTTGGGGGCGGGGCGTTCGTCTCGGTCTTTCCCAGCCAGCACTCATGTGTCTGGACCCATGGCAAGATGGACCAAGCAGACGAGGTCTGCATCGGCGACCTCCGGGTCACGCTTCAGGAACGCAACCAGCGCTTGGCTGGACTCATCGACCATATCCAGTCGCTCGGTCCTGAGGTCGCATCCCATCTGGCCGCTGCTTCCCAAGGTGATCGGGGTGACGGGGGCGCCCTCGTCTACCTGTTCGACCTACCCGATGGCCGAGTCTTCTATCAGGACACTTCAGGCCACTGGACCGGCATCATGCACGACCTGCGCCCCGATGTCGCCATTCTGGCCGCCGCCGGAAGGGGCACGATCGACGGTGAACCCATCCAGGGCTCCCTCGCCCAGTTCGTGGCCCGCCAGGCTGACCTGTTGCGACCGGCCAAGATCGTCCTGGGCCACCACGACAACTGGCTTCCCGGGTTCTCGGTTCCGACCAATACGGCCCCCGTTGTCGACGCCATCGCCGCCATGGTTCCGGGGGCTGTGGTTCTGGAGCCTGGCTATGTTGAGGCGACGGAGATCCTGCCCTGAGTCGGGCCGAGGGGCTCCGGACTCAGATGGTGAAGCCGAGGTTGGACACCAACTTCTGGGCCAGGTCGAGATCACCCGAGAAGTTCATCTCACCCAGGCGGCCGGTCAAGAGCTCAGTCCGACCGCCGATCAAGCGCATGAACAGGCTGGAGGTCATGGTGATGGTTGTCGTGGCCTGACCTCGCAGGCGGTCAACGATCTCCGCTCGCCCGTCGGCGACCTTCACATTGAGGATCCGCTCAACCGGACCGGTCAGCTCGAAGGTGACCGATGCCCCGTCGATCGCTCCCACCTTCTTGCCAACGATGTAGCCGAGAGCGCGTTCGACCTCGTCGAGCGCAGCCTCGGCACAAGGACCCCGCTCATGACCGGGACGCCCCAGAGCCTCACGGATGTCCTGTTCGTGCATCCAACAGTCGAACACGCGGATCTGCATGAACCGCCAGTAGGGGGCGGGTCCGACCGGGGTCGAGGTCTCGGCCTCGAACTCCTCCTCGGTCATGGCCGCCAGGGAGATCAGGCGTTTGGCCGTGATCGAGCGAAATCGATCCATCATGGCCTGGGGATTCAGACTGGAGAGCGCCTCGATCCAGATCTCATTGAAGGTCCCGATTTCGTTGCGGACATGATCGAACGAGGCAACATCGAGCTTCCCATCGGGGAGGTCCTCGCCTTCGAGGCTCGACTCTGTCCCGATGATGTGGGCGTACACATCGAAGACGACCCAACCAGGCAGAGCGGCCGATGCATGCCACTCTCGCGGGGTCAGGTTCGATCCCAGATCGTCGAGTGACTTGAACTGGAGCCTGAGTAACTCTGCGAGCGAGCCCTTCGCCTTGGTCATTTACTCGACAGCATTGACCGTCGCGGCATCGAAATCGACAACCTGACCCCGGTTGATGCTGACCCAATCTCGAGCCTCGATGTAGGGTCGGAACACCTCGGCAATCCGTCCCTGGTCTTCTGCGGTCTTGGGCCGCTGGATTTCATAGAGGTGGGGGAACTCCACCCAGGCCGTGACCGCTGACCACATACGCAGGGCTGCGTCCCCGGTTGGCGGGTCGAGCAGAACAGGCCCGAAGATGGCCTGATCACCGAAGAACAAGGTGGGCACACCGAACCCACCTGCGTTGATCACCCGGTCGTGCTCGTCCTTGACTTCATCGTGGGTGGCCGGGTCGTTCATTGCGACATCGACCGCACCTGGATCGAGACCGATCTCTTCGAGGAGATGGCGAGCAACGTCCGGCTCGTGGGGCTTGTGACCCTCGACATGGAGAGCCCGGCCGGCCCTGGCATACCAAGCATCGAGGTCGGCCATGCTGTGACGGCGGAGAACGGCCCCAATCTGCATCATCGACCATCCATATGACCACTCCCGTTCCCACGGGTGCTTCTTGCCCTCTCGGCGGTTGACCTCCTCGAGGCTGAAAAACTTCCAATTGACCGTCAAACCCAACTGATCGCGGACATCTCGCATCCAAAGCGAAGTCTGATAGGCCCACGGACACATGACGTCGAAGTGGAAGTCGACCGTCGTGGTATCGATTGGCGTGGCGGCCTCACTCATAGCGCTCCTCGGCTCCCGATGACACCGATTTATAGCGCATTCTGGGCCAAATCGGTACTTGATGCTGCCCCTCGAGGCAGCTCAGCTCATCGGAGTGCAGCGATGGGGGTCGTTTGGCCCACGGAGGCTCGCACCAGATAGACCCAGAGGACCCGGCCAGAACCCACCGGCCTGGGGCCAAGCGTCGAGGGGCAACCGGATATGTGATCTCGTTAGTCTTGGACCACCTGCCTGCCTCGAGGAGATCACCATGCCACACGGACCGGTAATCGGCCTGCTCCATCCCGGAGCCATGGGAGGTGTCATAGGTGCCGTACTCAACGCGGCCTCGAACCAGGAGGTACTCTGGGTCGCTGAGGGCCGATCACGGGAGTCGACCAGGCGGGCCGCCGACGCTGGCCTGCGTGATGCCGGTTCCCTGGCTGGACTGTGTGGGGAGGCCAACGTCATCGTCTCCGTCTGCCCACCGGAGGCAGCCAACCAGCTGGCCTCCGATGTTGCCGACACGGGCTTCGACGGGCTCTACGTCGACGCCAACGCTGTCTCCCCTCAGACCGCCCGCCAGATCGGGACTCGATTCGCCCGCTTCGTCGACGGGGGGATCGTCGGCCCTCCACCAACCAAGCCAGGATTGACCCGCCTCTACCTCGCCGGCCACGAGGGGCCAGAGGTAGCTGCCCTGTTCGATACCACTCCCGTCGAGACCAGGATCGTAGGGAGTGAGGCCGGAGCAGCATCGGCAGTGAAGATGTGCTTCGCATCATGGACCAAAGGGAGCTCAGCTCTCCTTCTCGCTATCCGGGCGCTGGCCGAGGCCGAGGGGGTCAGTGAGGCCTTGTTGGGGGAGTGGGCCACCTCGCTGCCTGAAATCGGGGCCAGGAGTGATGGAGTCGCCGCCACCACCGGACCAAAGGCGTGGCGATTCGAGGGGGAGATGCTCGAGATCGCCGCAACCTTCACCGCGGCCGGCCTGCCCGGCGAATTCCACCAGGGGGCAGCCGACATCTACCATCGATTGGCCCCCCTCAAGGGGTCGACCGCTCCCAGCCTCGAAGAAGCGTTGGACCTACTACTCAGCCGAAGCTGAAGACGTGGGTGCCGTACCAACCGTGCTCGGTCAGGTATATGCCGATGCCTGACCTCGTATAGCTGGTGTGGACCATATTGTCGTAGTGGCCGGGGCTACCGATCCAGAGCTGCTGGAACTGATCAGCGGCCTCAGCCGGGGTGAGGGTGACGTCGCTGGTGAAGGCGATGTTCTCGCCGTAGGGACCGCTGGAGTGCTCGAAGTCTCCGGACTCGGCCATCTGGCGACTCCAGTCTCGGGCAAAGGTGTCCATCTCAGCGGTCCGGACCAGAACGGCCAGACCGAGGCTGGTTCTGAGCTGATTCAGTAGGTTGTCGGAGTGGGCTTCGCCTGCCTCGAGATCAGCTTGCGAGGCGACAGGTGCCGAGCTGGTGGAGCCAGGGGTGGTTGTGATCGATGAGCTACTGGCATCGTCGACCGAGGTATCGCTGACCACCGTCGTCGTGTCCTGGACGGTCGTAGTCGGGGCCACGGTTGTCGGCGCTGCCGTCGTGGGGGCGGGAGCCTCAGTGGAATCAACGGAAGTTGCCGTGACTAGAGCATCCTGACCGGCTGGTGAGAGGGTTGGTGGGGAGGGGGGATCCGTCTCGTCGGAGGCACCGACACCGGCTCTTGACCCTGAGATGGACGTGGTCGAGCGGACCGCAACTGGGTCCAGACCGTCGCCCTGCAAGGCTTCTTCACCGTCGACAGCACCATCGAGCCCGAGGTTCGACGAAGCGACAACATCGCTATCACCGCAGCCTGCTGCAACCAACAACAAGACTGCACATAGCCCCGAAAGAACGCCGTTTGCGCGGGAGGACCGCATGTACTCTCCTGAATCGTTTCCGCTCGAATTCGCCCTGTCCTACCCGTCCCGCGACGAGGGCTCAAGGGAGCTTAGCCAGTTCAAGCCGGTTAGGGGTGGCGGTAATGGGGAAAGCGCGGTATTCCCTACTTGCAGGCGATCTCAAAGGCCCAACGACAGCACCACCAACATCCAGATCCAAGGTGCGGGGGGGCTCGGACCGAGCCAGCCCCAGTCACCACCGCCGTCGGAAAGCAACTGGAGCCAGCCCGTGTTCCGAAAGCTCGCTGGGGGCCATCGGGGCCCTACGAGCCCATTCGGTCGAGACGGTTGCCCCTGACCGTTTGAAAACACCATGGCGGGCCCACGTTGCGGAAGGATTGGAATTGGGTTGGAGCAGCTCGGTTCGTCGGGGCGCCTCAGCCCCACCAAGCCGGGCCTGCTACCGCGGTCAGCCGTTTGGCCTCAGCGAGCGACGTTTCGACCCCGACCGGATCACTATCGGCTAAGCCAAGCTCGGCCCGGCAACGGAGGGTCCTGACCAGGGTCGGAGTGCTGCAAACCTTACGAGCATGATCCTCGCTGTGGTCGAGCAGGTCTCTGGCCAGGCCATGGTCGCCAACTGTCAGTGCCGCCCTGGCCGCATAGAG
>JAAETV010000813.1 GCA_024227975.1 Actinomycetes bacterium | reverse complement strand
GACATCAGCCCCCACCGCCACCACTTGGCCGGCAACGTCGGCGCCCGCGATCCTGTTCTTTGGCTTGGTCAGTCCGAATCCCATGAGCCGGATCAGGTAGGGCGTGCCGGTCATCAGGTGCCAGGTCCCTCGGTCGACCCCAGCAGCGTGGACCTCGATCAGCACGTCGTTGGCGGCCGTCGCTGGTCGATCGACGGTCCGGAATTCGAGGACGTCGGCCGAGCCGTAGCGGTCCTGTGTCACGGCGTGCATCTGCTGTTGGCTGGGGTTGCTGGCTGGCTGGCTCTGGATGATGTCTGCATGGTTCGTAGCGGTTGACACGTTGTTGTCCCCCTGATCGTGTGGCGGTCTGGCTGGCGATTTCGTACTTAGTACCATTTCGTTTGCTATAGTAACCGTACAAAGTACTATTGGCAATCGAAAGTAGGAGGCGAGACCGATGTCACCAACCGCCGATGTCCCGACCCACACCCCGAGTCCATCCCGAGCGAGGCTCACGAGAGATCGTGTACTCGCGGGGGCAGTGGCGCTGGCCGACAAGATCGGCATGGAAGGGTTCACCATCCGCAAGTTGGCCCACGAGCTCGACGTCAAGCCGATGACGATCTACCACCATGTACCGAACAAGGAGGCCATCATCGATGGCATGGTCGATCGGGTCTTCGGTGAAATCGACCTTCCCCCAACCGAGGTCGACTGGAAATCGGCGGTCGGTCAGCGGGCGCGGTCAGCTCGAGCAGTGTTGGCACGACACCCGTGGGCGGCACCACTGATGGAGTCGCGGACCACTCCTGGATCCGAAACGCTTCGCCATCATGATGCAGTGCTCGGGTGCTTTCGTCAGGCGGGGTTCTCGGTGGAGATGACGGCCCATGCCTACGCCCTGGTCGACAGCTATGTCTACGGGTTCGCCCTGCAGGAGGCCAACCTCCCCGCCACCGGTGGCCAGGAGATGGCGGAGCTCGCAGGATCCATCACCGAGCAGTTCTCATCCGACGAGTACCCGTACCTCGTGGAGCTGACGGTCGAACACATCCTTCAACCGGGATACGACTTTGCGGCCGAGTTCGACTTCGGTCTCGACCTCATCCTCAACGGGCTCGAGTCTCTGGCCGAGTCCAGGTCCTGAACCCGGATCAGGTGGCACCACCCATCTGTTGTTGGGTGAAGCGAAGTGCTAGACCGGCGCCATGACCGCCTACCTGATCGTGAATTTCGACGTCGAAGATGCCGACGCCTATCGGCAGTACCAGAAGGGAGCGGTACCTACGCTCGGCATCGGGGAGACGTCGCGCCTCGTTGCCTACGACACCGACACCAACCAGATCGAAGGTGAGAACGCAGGGCGTCAGACGGTTGTCCTCGAGTTCGACTCGATGGAGGAAGCACAGACCGCCTATGAGTCCGACGCCTATCAGGACGTTCTCCTCTTGAGATTCCAGGCCACCAGCAACCACTTCGGACTGCTCGTCAAAGGGGCGTGATCGGACCGAAGTCAGGAGCCTCATGGATGCGAAAATGGAGGAACCGCCACGACACTTCATGACGTAGTCGAACGCAGATGGCGACCCGGAGACGGGACTCTCATCATTGGTATTGGGGGCGGGAGCGGATCGGGCAAGTCCACGGTTGCAGCCCGCCTCGTCGACGGCCTGTGGCCATTGTCGGCTGAGATCATCAATCTGGACCGGTTCTTCCTGGAGCCTGCGGCGATGCCGACCTACTACTCGGCCCATCATGGCGAGTGGCGTCCTAACTTCAATCATCCGGATTCGGTCGAGCGTCATGAGATGATCGGGTGTTGCGGGGCCGCGGTTGCCTCAGAGGTCGTGATCATCGACGGGATCCTGGCTCTCTACTACGAGGAGCTCCGGTCACTCATGCATCTCCGGTGCTATGTCACGATCGAGTTGGATGAGATGTTGGCTCGTCGGACCCAGCGGAATCTGGCCGCCGGGTACGGCGGATCGGCAGAAGACATCGCCTGGTACAACCGCGAATGTGTGGTGCCCCAACACCATCAGTTCAATGCTCCGACGAGGCGTTTCGCTGATCTGCTGGTACCGAACGACACCCACGCCACCCAGGACCGTGATCGGATCATCGAGGAGGTCTGCATCTCGATATCACAGGTGTTGGACG
>JAAETV010000812.1 GCA_024227975.1 Actinomycetes bacterium | reverse complement strand
GGCCCAGGCGACCCTCGCCGGTGGCATCACCGCCATACGCGATTGTGGGGGCAAGGACTACCTCGAGCTCTCGGTTCGCGATGCTTGCAACAGTGGAGCGCAGATGGGTCCGACTATCCGAGCGGCCGGTCGCATGATCTGCATGACCGGTGGTCATGGCAACCCCATCGGCCGGGTGGCCGACGGACCCGATGATGTGGTGAAGGCAGTGCGTGAACAGATCCACGCTGGCTCCGACTTCATCAAGTTGATGGCCACCGGCGGGGTCTTGACGCCGGGCGTCAACCCCGAAGATGCCCACTTCAGCTATGAGGAGATCTCGGCTGGAATCCACGAGGCCCATCGCTTCTCGAAGCGGACCGCGAGCCACGCCCAGGGCACGGACGGAATCCTGAACGCCGCCCGGGGTGGGGTCGACAGTGTCGAGCACGGCATGTTCATGACTCAGGAGTGCGTCGAGGTGATGCTCGAACAGGGCACATACCTGGTCCCGACATTGGCGGCCGGGCATCGGGTGCAGACCGACGAAGCACTCCGGGCCATTCTTCCCCCCTTCGT
>JAAETV010000811.1 GCA_024227975.1 Actinomycetes bacterium | reverse complement strand
TGGTCGCCCGTTCCAGGGGTGGGGTCGGGAACAGGAGGGCCTCGTGTCCGTCGAACCAGCCTCGCAGCCCATTGTGGATCTGGCGAACATGATGCTCGACCAGTCCGTAGAACTGGCGGGTCAATTCTGAACGGCCGCTGGCCTCTGGGAGTTGGACGGCCTGGGTCAGCTCATCGACGGTCAGCCCTCGGTTCAGGCCGCGGACGGTCTGGTCCCACAGGTACTGGATGGCATCGCGGTAGACCGTGACTTCACGGCGGATGTTGTCGGCCCCGCTGAGGGGTACCCCATGGGCACCAAGGAGACACTCGGCCCCCAGCCCGGCCAGATGGTCGAGCCCATCAAGCAGGATCCTGGGGTCACGGTATTCCTCACCCCGGATGGGGAAGACATTGAACAGGGTCGGCCACACCAGGTTATTGATGGCGACCTTGAGCCCGGGGAACCAGATCGTTACCGAGTCATCGGCGTCGGATGGGGCGGGCGTGATCTCCACCTGGAGCCCGGCGATGACAGCTGTGGTCGGCTCATCGAAAGTGTGGTCTGGGGGTTCCAGCACATTGGTGAACGGGGCATGCTCGGCCCGACGGAACTCTTCACCGAGACCGACATTGATCACCGCATCGGGACCATCAGCGGGCAGCGATATTCCGAACTGATGAATCAGGCCCCGCCCCGCAGCAGTACTCACTTCGGAGCGCATTCTCTGCCGGTTGGCCACAATGCCGGCATGACCCCAGACGGGAACCTTGCCTCCGGCATCGTTGAACACAGCCCCGGTCCCGCCGGTGTAGTGGAAGTGGGTATACATCACCGCCACGATCGGGGCCCTGGTCACCTCCCTGATCTTGGATAGGGCCCAACCCATCTCCTGGGTCGACTCGCCAGTGTCGATCACGATCAGGCCCTCGGGACCCTCGATGAAGTTCTGGTTCGAGAGGCCGTTCCCGACCAGCGACCACACCCTGGAGGTTGGCGACCATAGGCGCCGCTCGAATTGGTCAGAATGAGCGATGAGATCACGATGGCCGAGCTGGCCGCGTGGTCCGGTCGCCACATTGGCATCGGTGGCATCGAACGAAGCCGGCAAGGCGGATGATTGAGCCATGGCCGCCATCCTGCTACACCCGAATGGTTCGACGACAGACGAGCGATCTATCCTTGTGTGTCCGGCCAGAACACACTGGTCCCGCCGCCAGGAGAACCGGCATGACGGACGCCGCGTCGAAGCCCTCCACCCCGTTTGAAAGCTCACCGTTCGACCTTGTCATGAGGTTTGTAGTCGATCATGATTCGAATGGGGATACCAGCTACACCGACCTGGTCGATCGTCTCGACCCAGATGCCGCCCGCCGAGTGGTTCTGGCCATCGACAGTCCGGATCTTCAAGCTGTCCTCGGGCCACCCTGGCGTCAGGATCGATACCTTCGTATCCTCCGCCTGGTCGAGCCGAAGCTCGTGGGCCCGGTGGCCAAGGATCTGGTCGAATTGCTGACGGGCTATCCGGGCGAGTTGTCAGACGCCGTCGCTGACCCCCGAGTTCGCCAACTCCTCGATGAGCTCGCGGCCTGAAACCGGTCCTCAGGTATTGGCCGACTCGCCAAGAGCAGCCAGGAACCGGTCATTCTCTTCCGGGGTACCGACCGTGATCCGGATCCCCTCACCGGAGAAGGGGCGGGTGACCACCCCTCGTTTCTCCAGCTCCACATAGATCTCATCAGTGGCCTCGCCAGTCGGGAGGTAGACGAAGTTGGCCTTGGCATCGGGCAGCTTCCAACCGGCACCGCTCAACATCTCGACCAGGCGTTGACGCTCGGCCATCAATTCATCGATTCGGGGGCGGATCTCGTCGGCGGCGGTGATGGCGGCCATGGCTCCCGCCTGGGCCAACCCGTTGTTGGTGAACGGGAGCAGCAGCTTGTCGATGTTGACGATGATCTCGGGATCGGCGATGGCATAGCCCGAGCGGAGCCCGGCCAATCCGTAGGCCTTGGAGAAGGTCCGGAACACGGCCACGTTCTGATGGTTGGGCAACAGGTCGGTCACCGGATCGCCCAGCGCCGGATCGGAGAACTCCCGATAGGCCTCATCGACCACGATCACCACATCGTCGGGAATCCGGGAGGCCAGAGTGGCGATGTCGGCACAGGAGATGGCGGTTCCCGTCGGATTATTCGGAGTGGCCAACAGCACCAGCTTGGTCCGATCGGTGACCGCGTCGGCGACCCCGTCGAGATCGAAGGCATGGTCGATGAGGGGGACGGTGACCGACACTCCACCCATGGTGGTGACGTTTATGGGGTACACCTCGAACGACAGCCAGGGGTAGACGACCTCGTCGCCCGGATCGACATAGGCCATACAGATCTGGCGCAGGAGGCCAACCGAGCCGCAGCCGGCTGTCACCTGTTCTGCTTCGACTCCGACCCAGCTGGCAATGGTATGACGAAGCTCGACGGCCAGATGGTCCGGATAGCGGTTCACCCCGGAGGCAGCAGCGGTGATGGCTTCGATGACTGAGGGGGCAGGAGGGTAGGGGTTCTCGTTGGATGCAAGCTTGATCGCGTTGCTGATCCCGTGTTCCTGTTCGGCTTGAACCGCGGCTTTGCCGGGGCGATAAGCGGGCAATGCCGCCACCGACGGGCGGACTCGACCAACGGACATGATTGTGCACTCCTTGCTCGGCCCGACCTTGTCGGCCGATCGTGGCCCAAGGCAGGGGAATAACTCGAGAACGACCTAAGAATAGGGTGATGACGACCACGACAGTCACGGCCACCGATATTGAGGCCGCCGCTGACCGGATCCGCCCCCATGTGCGGCGCACCGGGCTCACCATCTCGAAACCACTATCAGCCCGCCATGGGGCCACGATCGCCATCAAGGCCGAACACACCCAGTTCACGGGCAGTTTCAAGCTCCGAGGCGCCCTCAACCGGGTGCTCACCCTCAGCCCGACCGAGGCTCGAGTCGGGATCGTGACGGCCTCATCGGGCAATCATGGGATTGCAACCGCAACCGCAGCCCGGCTGGCGGACACTGGTTGTACCGTCTACCTCCCTACCGGAGCGTCCCCTTCGAAGGTGGCCGCCATCAAGGCTCAAGGGGCCATCATCGTGACCGTCGACAGCTCCGACGCATTCCAGGCCGAAGTGGTGGCAAGGGCGGCCGCCGCCGAGGAGGGAGCCACCTACGTCTCCCCGTACAACGACCCCACTGTGGTCGCCGGCCAAGGCACAGTCGGGGTCGAGATCGCAGAGGACGCCTCCTCGGCCGGTCTGGAGCGCCTCGACGCCGTCGTAGTTGCCGTTGGTGGGGGTGGCCTGATTTCGGGTATAGCCACCTGGCTCGCCGATCGTTCACCGGACACCATCGTCATCGGGGCTTCGCCGGCCCATGATGCGGCCATGGCCGACTCAGTAGAGGCCGGCCGTGTCGTCAACCGGCCAGCCAAGCCGACCTATTCCGACGGCACTGCCGGCGGGATCGAGCCCGAGACCATCACGTTCGAGCCCTGCCAGAGTCTGGTTGACCAGTGGGTCCTGGTCAGCGAGGCCGAAATTGCTGCCGCCGTTGCCACCATGATCGACGATCATCATCAGCTGATCGAGGGGGCGGCGGGGGTAGCCCTGGCCGCCGGGACCAGGTTCGGGGAGCGACACCCAGGCTCGTCGGTGGTGGTGGTGACGTGTGGGGCTAACGTATCGGCGGCCCGACTGGGTGAGATGCTGTCGCTGGCCGGATCCTTCGGTGGAGCCAAGCCAGGAGAGGATGGACATGCGTAGCTGGCTGAGTTGGCGACCCTCGGGGCGCTTCGTATTGAGGGCGATACTCGGCGTAGTTGGGTTGTTCGTTGCGATCCAGCTCGTCCCCTATGGTCGCGATCACTCGAATCCGCCGATCACGGGTGAGCCGGATTGGGCCACCCCCCGCACCCGGGAGCTGATGGTCAATGCGTGCTTCGACTGTCACTCCAATGAGGTGAACTGGCCCTGGTACTCCAACGTCGCTCCCATGTCATGGGTAGTGACCAATCATGTCGAGGAGGGCCGGGATGAGGTCAACTATTCGGAATTCGGTCGCGGAGGTGAAGATGGCGACGACACCATCGAAACGATCCTCGAAGGCGACATGCCGCCGGGCTACTACACCCTGTTCGGGCTCCACCCCAAGGCCAATCTGAGCGACGCCGAGATCGATGAGCTCGTGGCCGGGCTCCGCGCAACTCCCGGCCTCAGCGAAGACGAGGACGAGGACGACGACCACGACGACGAAGAAGACGA
>JAAETV010000810.1 GCA_024227975.1 Actinomycetes bacterium | reverse complement strand
TTCTTCAACCAGCAAGGTTTCGATCGATTCCTGGCTGCTCTCGAAGGCGAAGTGGCTGTTGCGGAGACGGCAATTGGGATCGAGCGGAGCTACACCAATGAACACCACGACCATGGAGCCGACACTGTCCACGTTGTGACCCTCCGAATCGCTGATCACTAGTTTCTCAGTCTTCCCGGTCCGGTTTCGGCGGGTTGTATGAGGTTTTCTGGGATTCCATGTATCTCGGAGGCCACTTCGTCGTCTTGATAGTCAGCGGCGTTCGCTGTGCGGACTCATAGGGGCAGCACAGTGCCCAACGCTGTCGAGAGCGGTGGGTCACGAGGGAGACCTACCGCTCTCAGGTATTCCGCCCACCGTCGACATCGTCGCTCCAACATGAATGGTGAAGTCCTAGGATTATGGACAATGGATGACCTTGTTGGCCGGGTGACCGCTGCACGCGAAGGCGATGCAGGCGCCTGGAAACAACTCGTCGACGGCCATGCCGGTTTGGTGTGGAGCGTGATTCGCGGATTCCGCTTCGACGAGGAGACGTCGAAGGACGCCTTCCAGACGGTGTGGTTGCGCCTGGCCGAGCACCTCGACCGGATCCGAGATCCGTCGAAACTGGCCAGCTGGCTCGGGCAGACCACTCGCAATGAGTGCGTTGGCCTTGTCCGCCAACGAAGCCGGATCGTGTTGACCGACGGCGGCGCCGACGGGGATGGTGATGGCCAGTATGACCCGGGCCGCCCGGCCCCGTATCCAGCCCCGGGAGAACGTCTGGAACGCGAGGAGCACCGCCAAGCCGTTGCCGCCGCCTTCGAACGGCTCCCCGAGCGCTGCCAGGAGCTCCTCCGGCTCCTCGTGGTTGACCCACCGGTCAGCTACAGCGAGATCTCCGAGCTGCTCGATGTGCCCATCGGGAGCATCGGCCCGACTCGCTCTCGCTGCTTGGACTCCATGCGAACCTCGCCCGAGATCACGCGTATCACCGAAGGGCTTCGGTCGTCATGACAGAGCCTATGAATGACGACGACATGCTGATCCTGTTGGGCGAGTCACTCAGCAACGACCAACCACCGGTCGAAGCAGTCGAACTTGCCTACGCCTCCTTCGGGTGGCGCACCCTCGAAGCCGATCTGGCCGGCCTCATTGACGACATCCAGGTGGAGGTAGTCGGCTTCCGCCTCGGAGCGTACTCACGCCTCCTGACCTACGACTCCGCCTTCGGCACCATCGAGGTCGGGGTCGAAGACGATGCCTTCGAGGTTGTCGCAGCCCCCACCCCCCAGCGGGTCGTGGCCCACCGGCCGACGGTCAGCGCCGAAGTTGATCTCGATCAGAGCGGCCGGGCCAGCAGTTCTGGGATCAGTGGTCCCGTCCGCTTTGAAGTCGAATGGGAGGCGGGGTCAGTCGTAACCCCATGGATCACGCTCTAGTGCTGGCCGTTGTCGGGGGGTGTCATCAGAGGGTGAAGGCCAGAATCGGATCTTCGAGGTAGGTGGCAAGGCACGCCATGAAGTGACCGGCCTCGCCGGTCGTGGTTGCCCGCCCATCGAAGGTGCCTCCCAGCACCATCATGGCCCGTTCCTTGGGTGCTCCGTCAGCGAGGTGGATGTTTGGCCGGGGTCGCCCGTAGGCGACGGCGGCCGTGGTCGACGGTCGCAACACAGGAGTGGCGCTGGTTGCACCCGTCGACCCGACATGGTCGATGGTGAAGATTCCTCGGGGTGAGCCGGCCTGAGGTGGAGACCCGTCGGCTGATAGTTCTCCGTTGCCGACAGGAGAGGGCGACGGATCGGTGGAGGCGGTCACCAGGTCGGCCAGCTCGGGCAGGGACCGTGGCTCGGTGCCCTTCAGTACTACTGAAGTCAGGGGGGCCGGGGTGGTGGTAGTCGGTTCGAGGAAGGTCTCGCCGATACCGACATTGTCGATGATGAGGGCGAACTCATCGGTGATGACAACCTCCCCGTCAACGATCTTGGCCCGCATGGCCGGGAACTGATCGAGAGCCGGGAGGGCGAGAGCGGCGAACAGGGCCTCGATCGGCATGACGAGATCGCCGACCTCCTCCAGACGCCACTGGGCTCTGACCAGTTGGGACACATCGACCTCGAACGAGACCATGAAGGTCTCGGCGTTGATCACCGGTGCACGAGTGGGCTCGGCCTCGTTCTCCTCCTCAACCTGCCCGACCTCGTTATCGGGTTCGTCGTCGGGTTCGCTGTCGTCGGGTTTGGCTTCGATCCCATCGTCTGGTGGGTCGGGGACGGCTACGAGAGAGACGGGGGTGGGGGTCTCAGCCGCAGTCTGAACGTCGGCACGAGTGACGCGACCACCAGGGCCGGTGCCCTTGATCGTGCTCAGGTCGACGGCGAACTCCTCGGCCAGACGCCTGACCAGGGGTGAATACAGCTTCTCCTGATCGTTCGATTCGTTGGTGGGTCCTTCAACGTCCATTGGCCCGTCCTTCACCACATTGTTGACACGTGTCGGCGAAATCGCCTCAATCCCGTATCGGTGCCGCCACGTGACATCGTAGGCCCCGGGCTCAGGCTTCGGCCCTGGCCGCCTGGAAGGGGTTGCAAGGCGAGCTGTACCGTCGGGCAATGAACAGGGGGCAACCTATGACCACCGTCACCCTCGACGGCCCAACGAACATCCTGGTGATCGAAGGCCTCACAATGCCCGAGGTCAAGCCGGAGTATGTCGCTGACATCGAGGCCGCGGCCCCCGATGGCAGCGTCATCAAGGTGGCCAAGGGTATGAAGGACGCCGTGGCCAGTGGAGCCGATGTCGAGATCGTGCTCGGGGTCATTACCGAGTCTTTCTTCGCCGCCGCCCCCGGGCTGCGCTGGGTCCACGCCATTGCCTCTGGGGTCGACTCGCTTCTGTTCCCCGAGCTCGTCAGGTCGGATGTGGTTCTCACTGGAGAGAAAGGACTGGTCGGTGGGCACCTGGCTGATACTGGTTTCGGTCTGCTGCTGGCTCTCACTCGACAGATCCACGCCGCCATCAGGCTCGGTCCTGATGCCTGGGAGCACCGGGTCGAGATGCGCATGCAGGAGATCGAACTCGAGGGGCTGACGATGGGCATCATCGGTTTCGGTGGGACTGGTCGAGCAATGGCCAAGCGGGCCGTTGCCTTTGGTATGAACACGATTGCCGTCGACGAGTTCCCCTCCCCTGGTGATCACGGGGTAGAGGAGGTTTGGTCGACCAACCGGTTGGATGAGCTCCTCGCCCTCTCCGATGTGGTCGCCATCTGCTGCCCTCTGACCTCGACCACTGACAGGCTCATCAACGACGAGACCCTGGCCACCATGAAGCCCGGTGCATTCGTAGTCAACGTGACCCGAGGCGAGATCATCGATGACCAGTCATTGGTGTCGGCCTTGTCCTCTGGCCACCTTGGTGGGGCCGCCCTCGACGTTGCCCCCGGTGAACCGCTCCCGCCGGACCATGCCCTCTTCAGCCTGCCCAATGTGGCCATGACCCCTCACACTGCGGGGGCCAGCCAGCTGCGGGCGCCTCGCAATGTGGCCCGTTTCGTCGACAACTTGCGCCGGGCTCGGGCTGGTCAACCGCTCGACGGGGTGATCGACAAGAACCTCGGCTTCTGATCAAGATCAGACCGAAGGCCAGCGACCCTTGGTGACTCAGAGGCGGGCTGGCTCGGGTTGGCCTCGGTTGACCGGTGGCCGGTCAGACATAGCCGGGCAGGATCCCGTAGCAGGCGGCCCCGACCGATGTCCCAACCACGCCGAGCGACGCCACCTTGGCCGCTCCCACCCGATCGGCTATCCGGCCGGCTAGGGGACTGATGAACAAGATAGGGATGGCGAAGCTCGAGGTCTCTGAGCACGATCAGGTAGTTCAGATACGCCTCCCTGCTGGATGTCGGACGCTAGTCCTCCAGGCAGCTTCCGGCGAGGCTGGAGATGGAGGTGCCGCGGCGGGGCTGGCGGATCTCGTGGCGGTCGTAGCCATTGGTGACATACCCGAGCGAGAGACCAGTGTCGGGATCGGCCCACGCCAACTGCCCTCCGGCCCCGTTGTGGCCGAAGGCACCGGCGGAGACGGTTCGTCCCAGGCCGCGGATGTGGGCTTTGTTGTCGTCACCGGCCAGGATCAGACCGAGAGAACGGTTGGCTGGCACTCCCATGGGGTCCGGGAGGAAGTTGCGGACCGTGCCCGTCCCGTCAGCCAGGATGGCTGGGTCCCAGATGCCGGCCGTGTTGTGAAGCAGCTCCTGGTAGAAGAGAGCCAGGTCTCGGGCTCGAGCGAATCCGCCACCACCGGGCACGCCGACCTCGCGCACCGCGGGATCGTTGAACCTCATGACCAGATCATCGTTGACCTCGGTGGCTGGTAGCTCCCGCACCCCGAATGTTGCCTCCAGCTCATCGGGTGTGGCCGGTTCGCCCACCAGGACCAGATCGGCAATGTTGTTCTGGCTGTCCTTCGGTAGGCCAACGATGCGTGGTAGGCCAGCTGGGCCCGTCACCCTCTCCTCGATTACGTCTCGGAAGTCCTGACCGGTCACGGTGTCGATGATCTCGGCCAAGACCCAGTGGGCCGCTGTGGGGTGATACTCGAAACGGGTACCGGGCTCCCAGTTGAGCCGCCACGACGCCATCCGCGGTTGGCGGTCAGCCCTGGTATTCCACCGGGGTGGGCCGAGGGGAGCGTGGGGGAAGCCTGAGGTATGGAGCATGACCTGCTCGACGGTGATGTCGGCTTTGCCCTCGGCGCCGAAGCCGGGGAAGTAGGTGGTGACTTTCGCTGCGGGGTCGACAACGCCGTCAGCCATCAGGGTCCATACCGTTGAGGCGACGAAGGGCTTGGTGGCGGAGAAAATGCAGTAGCGGGTGTCGAGGTCGGCATCGCCGAACGCCTCCTCCGCCACGATCTCACCCTGGTAGGCCAGCGCTACCTGCGCTGATGGCAGGAACCCCTCGTCGACCTCACGGCGGGCCCGGTCGAGGAGGGCCTGAACCTTGGCACTGTCAATGGCACGGTCACTGGCTCGATCGCTCATAGCAAGACGTTAGAGCCAATGGCTCCCTGGGACGAATGGTGGGAAAGCACCCACGGGACCTGGGACCTGGCTGGGTACGGATTCGATCTTGGGGGTCGGGCGACCGACCCGACCACCATGGGAACACCTTGGTTGGCTCTGGACCGCTTGACCGACCCTTTCCGCTCCGATCGCGGACTACAGCTGGAGTCCAACCCCTGTTGGTTCGCGAGCGGTGATCTGGAACCAGGTGATGGCGGCGGCAATAACTGTGGCCGAGACCAGCATCGAGGTTCGCATCGAGGTCACATCGGCTAGGGCGCCGCTCAACACTGGGGCGGCCACCATCCCCAGGTCGCCCCATGTTCGGTAGAGGCCCATGGCCGCCCCCCTCAGCTCTGGAGGGGAGATATCGGCGACGAAGGCGGCGGGGGCCGGGCCGCCTACTCCGGTGCCGATGGCCGATAACACCAAGCCGGCCACGAACCAGGTCAGGTTTCCCGAAACCGCAGTCAGGGCCACACCGGCAGCGGCAACATAGCCGCTGGGCACGATGGCGGGCTTGCGTCCCCACCGATCGGCTACCCACCCGGCCGGCCCGATCAAGACCAACCCGATGACTCCCAGAGCCGTGAACAGCAGACCAAGATCGCCAGTGTCGAGACCGAACCGATCGGTAGCGGCGATAGGCACCAGGGTCTGACGGAACCCTGAGCGCAGGGAGAAGATGGCGAATGAGACCAAGCCAACGGCCACGAACTGGTTTGAGCGGGCAAAGGCCCGTCGAGTGGCCCATACCCCTTCACCACCCGGTACTCCCTTGATCGGTTCGGCGGCCATCGAGCTAGCGGTGGTGCCGACCTCGTCCACCGTCGACTCACGGGTCTCGGGGAGGCGGAAGAACCCGTAGACAGCAGTGATGGCGGCCCCGATACCAACGACCAGGAACGGGACCCGCAGTCCATATGAATCGGCCAGGAGGCCACCGACGGCGGGGCCGACACTGACCCCGACCAGGAGGGCCCCCTGGTTGGTAGCGATGTAGCGGGCTCGTTCATCGTCGGCGGCGATGTCGATCAGGTAGATCTGGGCCCCCGTCATATAGAGGGCGGAGCCGGCGCCAGCCACCAGCCGCCAGGCCAACAAGGCCCAGATCGTTGGGGCCAAGCCTGAGCCAATCATGCCTATGGAAGTGACGATGGGGCCGCCGACGAGAAGGAAACGCCGACCGGCCTTGTCAGCCCAGATCCCGGCCGGGATGTTCAGGAGCAGGCGGGCCAGACCGAAGGCGGTGAAGGTCAGCCCTACGACAGCCGTCGAGACCCCGAAGTCACGGGCGTAGATGGGTAGCACCGGTCCCACGACCCCCTGGCCGGCCATGACCAGCACCGTCGAGCCGCAGATGACGACCAGCCGCTCGTCACCCCTCAGCCGCCCAATGATTGCCCCAAGGACCCCACCCCGACCTGACCAGCCGCCGGAACCACCACCGTTATCGTCAGTGCCCCGTATCGCCACCGAGTAGCTCTCGTAGGCGGGCGGCGCTGAAGTCGCTCTGTTGGGCCGCGTTGATGATCATGTGCTCGGCTGCCGCGATCTGGGCTGCTGCCCCAGGGACGTCTCGCGCTACCTCGACGGGGATGACGACGGCACCATGCCGGTCGGCGTGGATCAGGTCACCGGGGTCAACTGTCATCCCATGGACCGTGACCTGGACGCCGTGTTCGATGATGCGGACCCATGCGTGCGATGGGCCCGCCATACCGGCCAGCATCTGGAACCTTTCAGCCACATCGTCGAGGTCGCGGACACTGCCATTGGTGATGACGCCGAGCGACCCGAGGCCGTAGTGGATGTTCGTGTTGACCTCCCCCCACCACGCCCCGTAGCCAGGGACTGCATCGAGATCCTCGATGACCGTGATGGTGGGGCCGGGACCTTCGCCGATGTGGTCGTAGTAGTCGAGGCGGGCCGCGGCGTCATCGTCGGCCGAGCGGTCAGAGGGTTGCATCGAGCGCATCGTCCCGGTGCGGGCGTAGCCCACGATGGGGGCCAACTCGGGACGGGGGCAGAAGAACGGCTTGACCGTGTAGCCGCTGCCCCGCCGTTGGGGAGCCAC
>JAAETV010000809.1 GCA_024227975.1 Actinomycetes bacterium | reverse complement strand
GGGCGGGGTCATCCGCCTGGCCCGCAACCGGGCCCAGGTAGCTCGCCAGCGCGACGAGGTGGAACATCACCAGGGGGCGTTCGGTCTCTCTGATGATGATCTTCGTCTCCTCGACCCAGCCGAGGCGCGAAGCCACCTCGATGCCACCGATGTTCTCGGTGGTATGTTCTACGCCCACTGTGCGGCCGTTGACCCGGCTCG
Source organism: Actinomycetes bacterium (assembly GCA_024227975.1). The sequence continues at coordinate 930 of JAAETV010000809.1, read as the reverse complement.
CCTGGTCCGTGGCCTGGCCGAGGCGGTGGAGCGACAGGGTGGCGTCATAGCCGAGCAGACGATGGTGACCGCCATCGAACCTGGTCGTGTATCGACCGATCGCGGCATCGTCCAAGCCGAGGTCGTGGTGAGGGCGCTGGAGGGTTACACCGGCAGCGTTGAGGGCCACCGACGGATGATGTCACCGCTGTACTCGTTGATGGTGGCCACCGAGCCGCTGAGCGACGAGCTCTGGAGCGACCTCGGATTGTCCCAGCGGCAGACGTTTGCCGACGACCGCCACATGGTCATCTACGGCCAACGAACCGCAGACGGCCGCATCGCGTTCGGGGGCCGTGGCGCCCCCTATCGGTTCGGTTCGAAGATTGATCCAGCGACTGAGCGCCGCTCGTCCATGCACGATCGCATCATCGAGACCCTGGTCAAAATGCTTCCCCCACTGGGGGATGTCGAGTTCACCCATAGATGGGGAGGGGTGCTCGGCCTCAATCGCGACTGGTTCCCTTCCGTGGGCTTCGATCGCGACACCGGCATTGCCTGGGGTGGCGGCTATGTGGGTGAAGGTGTCTCACCGTCGAACCTGGCCGGTCGTACCATCGCCGAGTTGGTGACCGATACCTCTTCCCCCCGGGTGGACCTGCCGTGGGTAGGGCACCACTCTCGCAAGTGGGAACCCGAGCCGTTCCGCTGGCTGGGCATCAACGCGGCCCTGCGCGTCATGGGTGTTGGCGATTGGTCCGAGAATCGAAGCGGCAGGAACTCACGTCTGGCGGTGCTAGCCAACAGGTTCCTGCGCTGAGGGTGCCTTGGCCTCCCTGGGTTGAGGTGAAGCCATAGCTAGCGACTCGCCCCTTCATCACGAAGCCGGGCGATCTCGTCGGCCCCGTACCCGGCCGCGGCGAGCACATCGTCAGCATCGGCCCCAGGATG
>JAAETV010000808.1 GCA_024227975.1 Actinomycetes bacterium | reverse complement strand
GGAGTTCAACGAGATCCATGACCTCGTTGGCATCCGGGTCATCGTCCAGTCGGTTCGTGATTGCTACGCCGCCCTAGGCTCCATCCACGCCACCTGGAAACCGGTACCGGGCCGGTTCAAGGACTATGTGGCCATGCCCAAGTTCAACCTCTACCAGTCGTTGCATACGACGGTGATTGGCCCCCAGGGCAAGCCCATCGAGGTCCAGATCAGGACCCGCGAGATGCACGATCGGGCCGAGACCGGTGTTGCCTCCCACTACAACTACAAGGATGGCGAGGAAGACAGCAATGCCGATCTCCCCTGGCTGACCCGGATCATCGATTGGGAGAAGGAAACGTCGGATCCGACCGAGTTCATGGACAACCTCAAGGTCGATCTCGACCAGGAGGAGGTGTTCGTGTTCACCCCGCAGGGGGCGGTCACCACCCTGCCGGCCGGTTCGACTCCCATCGACTTCGCCTATGCCATCCACACCGACGTCGGTCACCGTTGCGTCGGGGCCAAGGTCGATGGCCGATTGGTACCCCTGTCAGAGCCCCTTCATTCAGGGGAGACGGTCGAGATCTTCACCTCCAAGGTCGAAGGAGCCGGCCCATCACGAGACTGGCTCAAGTTCGTCTCCTCCCATCGGGCATCGTCCAAGATCAAGCAGTGGTTCTCTCGGGAGCGGCGCGACGGGGCGATCAAGGATGGCAAGCAGGAGCTTGATCGGGCCATGCGGCGAGAAGGGGTCTCCAAGGCCGACCTGGCCAAAGCGGCCAGGGCCAGTTCTGGCGGCGGGGTCGACCGGACCCTCGAGTCCATCGCCCGGGATCTGAACTTCGCTGATCTGGAATCGTTGTACGCCGCGATTGGTGAGGGTCAGCTCTCAGCTCAGTCGGCGGCGGCCAGGATCGCCAAGGAACTGGCGGCTCCCGCCCAGCCCGAGAGCGAGGATCAACTCCAACCTCGAGTCAAGCCTCGCCGGGATCCGAGCTCGGTCGGTATCAGGGTCGAAGGTTTCGACGATGTGTTCGTTCGCCTCTCGCGGTGCTGCACGCCGGTACCGGGAGACTCGATCATGGGATTCGTCACCCGGGGAAGGGGGGTATCGGTTCATCGGACCGACTGCTCGAACGCCGAGTCGCTGGCCTCGAGCCAGGTCGATCGGCTGATCGATGTTGAATGGGATGTCGACGGCCAGCCCGACAGCTTCGTTGTTTCCCTCGAGGTGAAGGCCTATGACCGCTCTCACCTCCTGGCCGACGTCTATCAAGCCGTTTCCGATCAGCACATCAATATCTTGACCTCGGCCTCGGTGACCTCTGAGGAGCGGATCGCTCGTCTCTCGTTTGAGTTTGAGATCGTCGACCTGGCCCACCTCGACTGGCTCATCCGCTCCATCCGCCAAGTCGACGGAGTGTACGACGTGTTCCGAGTGGTCCAGGGTCAGGTTCGCTGATGTGGTTGGGTAGCTTGAGGTGACGGCACGTACGCGGAACCCAAGTGCTGAGGCTGCGGCCACTGTCGGCCCAGGATGGAAGCCACTCGTGCTGGAGCCCTCTCCGCCGGCGGTGCTCCACGAACCGTTCGCCGATGACCCTCTTGCCGCTTCCGCCGACGATCCCGCCGTTGTCAGCCCGATTGAACGGCCGGGATCGGTCTGCCTGAGCTGGGCCGCCCTGGTCGAGCAGGAGCCAGACCTGATCCCCTTCGCCGCCGAGCGGTGGCTTGCGGCCTGGCCACGGCTGAAGCCCCTACCCACCGACTTCGCAACAACTCGACTTGGTCTCCATCGAGCCGCCGCCTATCTGGTCTCCCCGGCCCGGCGCAAGGCAAACGGCAAGATTGGCCTGCGCCACACCCAGGGTGGTTTTGGTACCCCCTTCTTCGTCGTACCCGGTGACGATCCGACCTGTTCCAGCCAGGTACGGGTCGACGGCACCACCCTTGTCGTCCAGAGGGGTTCGGAGACGACGGTCGAACCGCTGACGACATTGAACCAGGGGGGTGAGCTGCTCGGCTTCGACCCTGACACCGAGTGGGCCAGCGGATACGACATCCCCGAACCTGGTGGGCTTGACGATGATCTCGGGATCAAGCCCGAGGGAGCGGCGGCCGTAGCCGCCTGGTGTGGGTTCGCCTTTTCGGTACTCGAACAGGTCCGAGCCGACGTCGAGTCCGTCGAGGCCAGCATCCCCCAGCTCTGGCCCGAGCACTTCGATCCGGCCATCGAGGTCGGCAGTGAGCAGAACCAGCAACGGGCCAGCTATGGTCTGTCACCTGGTGATGTCGAGGGCAGCCAGCAGAGCCCATACCTGTATGTCTCGGTTTGGTACCCCGACAACCTGGCCGATGATCCCTTTTGGAACAGTGAGACCTTTCCCGGCGCCACTCTGCCCTATGAAGCGCTGCTGGCTGCTGATGACCAGCGCACCATGGCCCTCGACTTCTTCCGTACCGGCCGCAATCTCCTGATCGGCTAGTGAAGACCATGACGGCGCCCGCTTCCCCTGATCTGTTCGCGGCTGCCGCCCAGTCGCGTCTCGAATCCCGAGCGCCGCTAGCGGCTAGGCTTCGCCCCCGCTCGCTCGATGAGGTCGTTGGACAGCTCCATTTGATCGGCCCTGATGGGCCTCTACGCAAGCTGGTCGAGGCCGATCGCTTGTCCTCGGTCATCTTCTGGGGCCCACCGGGAACGGGCAAGACCACCCTGGCCCGGCTGGTAGCTGATGCCTCAGCCCGAGAGTTCGTTCAGCTGTCTGCGGTCAACGCCTCGGTGCGAGACGTAAGGGCTGTGATCGGCGAGGCCGAGGAACGGCTGGGGGCCCACGGCCGTGGCACCATCCTGTTCCTTGACGAGGTTCATCGCTTCAACAAGTCACAGCAGGATGCCCTGTTGCCGGCCGTCGAATCCGGGGTGCTGACGCTGATCGGGGCCACGACCGAGAACCCGTTCTTCGAGGTCAACCCTCCCCTACGGTCCCGCTCGACCCTGTTTCGGCTGCGAGAGCTGAATGACGACGAGATTGTGGCCCTACTGGTCCGTGGCCTGGAGGTCGAGGGAGCGAGCGCATCAGAGGATGCCATCCGCTATCTGGCCAGCCGGGCCGCCGGTGACGGTCGCCAAGGACTCACCACCCTCGAAGTAGCGGTTGCCCTGGCCGTGGCCGAAGCTATCGACCGCGATGACGTCGACGGTGGGATCAGGGTCGAGCTGGCCCACGCCGAGGCCGCCACCGACCTCAAGGCCCTTCGCTACGGCCAAGACGAGCACTACGACATCATCAGTGCCTTCATCAAGGCCATCCGGGGTACGGACCCCGACGCCGCCCTCTACTGGCTGGCCCGCATGTTGACCGCAGGTGAGGATCCCCGCTTCATCGCTCGCCGGTTGGTGATCTCGGCCTCAGAGGACATCGGCATGGCCGACCCTCTCAGCCTGGTCGTTGCCGATGCCGCGGCCAGGGCCGTTGAGTTCGTTGGACTGCCAGAAGCGAGGATCAACCTGGCCCAGGCTACGGTCCATCTGGCAACGGCTCCGAAGTCGAACGCGGCCTATGTCGGTCTCGACAACGCCATGGCCGACGTCCAACAACACCCGGCGGGTGAGGTACCCGTGCACTTGCGCGACGCTAGCTATCAGGGCGCGGCCTCGTTGGGGCATGGCCGCGGCTACCAATATCCTCATGATCACCCCGGTGGCTGGGTTGACCAGGCCTACCTGCCGGATGACCTCGTAGATACCCGCTACTACCGGCCAACCGGGCGTGGTTATGAGGCTCAGATCGCCCAACGAATGGAGCGTCCGGTGAGTGGAGAAAGCGAGACAACCGAT
>JAAETV010000807.1 GCA_024227975.1 Actinomycetes bacterium | reverse complement strand
CGTCGACGCCGTCATCGAACGTCAGATCCTGGATGGCCTGCGGACCGAGTTGGAGACGACCACCCTCATAGTGGCCCAGCGGGTTTCGACCATCGAGCTGGCCGACCGGGTCCTCTATCTCGACGGGGGTCGGATCGAGGCAGCCGGAACCCATCACCAACTTCTCACCAACGAGGGCTACAGGGCTCTGGTCAGCGCCTACGAACAGGTCGTCCAATGACCACCACTGCCGCCCCTACCCCCGGCCCAGTGATCCAGGACGCGATCGATCAGGTAATCGATGACAAGGAGGATGGCACGCCGGCGGGAGCGTTGAGCGTCCTGGGGCGGGGGCTGGCCGGTAGCCCAGAGCTGAAGCGGGGCCTGGTCGTGACCGTGGCCATGGGGCTGTCGATCGCCGCTTCGAAGCTGACGGTGCCGGTGCTGATCCAGCGGGCCATCGACCGTGAGACCCTGCCCAATGGTGATCTCGACCTCGGCTACATCAATCTGAGCGCGGCGGTGGCCGCCGTCATCATCGTTGCTGCCGCCATCATCAGCTGGATCACCCAACGTCGTCTTGTGGTCCGAGCCGAACGTGCGTTGGCCAAGTTGAGAACCGATGCGTTCGACCAGATCCACCGCCTCTCCATCGCCGACCACAACGAGACCAGGCGAGGGGTGTTGGTAGCCAGGGTCACCAGCGACGCCGAGGCCCTGTCCCGCTTCGCCCAGTGGGGCCTCTACGCCTGGACGATCCATCCCGTCATGGTCCTCGGCACCCTGCTCGTGCTCGCTGCATACTCGTGGCCGATTGCCCTCATTGTGGCCGCCTCGTATGCCCCGGTCTTCCCCTGGTTCCGCTGGCTTCAGGGCCGCCAGCTGGCAGCCTACGACGAGTTCCGGACCAGGATTGGGGAGATGCTTTCCCGCTTCTCCGAAGCGGTGATGGGAGCCGCCGTCATCCGGGCCTACGGTCTCGAGCCGCGCACACGTGACCGCATCAAGGTAACGATCTGGCAGAGGGCGGTGGCTCACATGAGGGCCAACCGGTACATGGCCCTAGTCTTCGTCACCGGTGATGTCCTCGGGATGATCGCCTTCGTTTCCGTGCTCGTCGTCGGGCTCACCCAACGAACGAGGCTGGGTCTTGACGGGGGCGAGTTGGTTGCCATCTTGTTCCTGACCACCCTTCTCCAGGGCCCTCTGGGTGAGCTGGGTGAGACTCTCGACCAGACACAGACCGCGGTTGCAGGCTGGCGCAAGATCCTGGACCTTCTCGATCGCCAGATCGACGTCGTCGAACCCGTCGATGGGTTGGAGCTTCCCTCGGGCGCTCTCCCTATCGAGGTCACTGGAATCCACTTCGCCTACCGGGGAGGTCCCCCCGTGCTCGATGACGTATCGGTGGCGATCCCGGCCGGGGCCAACGTCGCCGTTGTCGGTGAAACCGGCTCGGGCAAGACCACCTTTGCCAAGCTCCTGTGCCGTCTGGCTGATCCTGCCCAGGGTGTCATCTGCCTCGGCGGGGTTGCCCTGCCCGAGGTCTCACCCCAATCCAGGCTGGCCTCGGTTCGCATGGTCCCCCAGGATGGGTTCCTGTTCGATACCTCGATCGGGGAGAACGTCCGCTACGGCTCTCGGGGGGCAAGCGACGCCCAGGTCGCCGCCGCTTTCGATGCCCTTCACCTCGCCTGGTGGGTAGCCAGGACCCCAGGCGGCCTCGACTACCAGGTGGGAGAGCGGGGCGAGAACTTGTCCATTGGTGAACGCCAACTGGTTGCCCTGGCCCGGGCTGCACTGGCCGACCCAGGTTTGCTGATCCTCGACGAGGCAACGTCGGCCGTCGACCCTGAGACCGATCAAGCCATCAACTCTGCCCTCCGGGTTCTGGCTCGCGGCCGCACCATGGTCAGCATCGCCCATCGTCTGGCCACAGCCGAGGGGGCCGACCTGATCCTCGTGTTCGACCATGGTCATCTGGTTGAGCAAGGCGATCATGCACAGCTGATCGCTCGAGGCGGGACATACAGCCGCCTCCACCAGGCCTGGGTCGGGAACACCCAAAGGATGGCGGCGGACCCGTCGTAGGCCGCAAACCTCGAGGGCGGTACGCTCGGCCCCGTTCGATTGCCCGTAATCGAGCCCACAGGATGTCGCAAGGAGCAGCCGAGCCGTGAGTAAGTCACCCGTTCGAGTCACCGTTACCGGAGCAGCAGGCCAGATCGGCTATAGCCTCCTTTTCCGCATAGCCAGCGGGGAGATGCTCGGGGCCGACCAGCCCGTCATCCTCCAGATGCTGGAGATCACCCCCGCCCTCGGCGCCCTCGACGGTGTGGCCATGGAGCTAGAAGACTGTGCCTTCCCCCTCCTGGCCGGCATGGTCAAGACCGACGATGCCAACGTCGCCTTCGGTGACGCCGACTACGCCCTCCTGGTCGGGGCCATGCCCCGCAAGCAGGGGATGGAACGTGCTGATCTGTTGCAGGCCAATGGTGGCATTTTCGGCCCTCAAGGCAAGGCCATCAACGACTCGGCCAGCTCTGGGATCAGGGTGCTGGTCGTCGGCAACCCGGCCAATACCAACGCCCTCATCGCTATGAACAGTGCTCCTGATGTTGACCCCCGCCAGTTCAACGCCATGACCCGTCTCGATCACAACCGGGCCATGAGCCAGCTGGCAACCAAGGTCGACACCCCGATCACCGAGATCACCAAGATGACGATCTGGGGCAACCATTCCACCACCCAGTACCCGGATCTGTTCCACTGCGAGGTCAGTGGCAAGAATGCAGCTGCCCTGGTCAACGATCAGGACTGGTTGGCCAACACCTTCATCCCAACCGTGGCCAAGCGGGGCGCCGCCATAATCGACGCCCGTGGTGCATCATCGGCCGCCTCCGCCGCCAACGCCGCCATTGACCATATGCATGATTGGGTCCTCGGAACCCCCGAAGGTGATTGGGTCTCGATGTCGGTCCCATCGGATGGGTCCTATGGGGTCCCGGAAGGGATCATGTCGAGCTTTCCCTGCACCGTGAGCGGCGGGGAGTACCAGGTTGTCCAAGGGCTGGACATTGATGACTTCAGCCGATCCAAGATTGATGCCTCAGCGGCGGAGCTGGTCGAGGAGCGTGACACGGTTGCTGGACTCGGCCTGATCTAGGCCGACCTATTTGAGGAACTTGCTCGTCGTGTTGTCGGCCAAGAGCTTGCCCCCGGTTTGACGGGTCGGGCAGTAGTAGACGGTGTAGCGCCGATACTCGACCGTTCGGATCGTGTCGTCACAGTCGACACACGGCTCGCCGCTGCGATTGTGGACCTTGGATGGCCGATCGACGCTCTTGCCGATGTCGTCCAGGGCCCGCTCATGTTCGGTGGCCCGCGCCACGACCTCGCCCAGGGCGTGGTGGAGGCGGGCGACCTCTGAATGGTCGAGCTTGGATGCATTGGCAAATGGTGACAGCTCGGCCTCATAGCAGATCTCGTTGGCCAACATCCGGCCCAGGCCGGCCACGCTGCGCTGGTCGCGAAGCAAACCATGGAGGCGCTTTGAGTTGGCTCCCAGCAGAGCGCTGAGCTCCTCGACGTTGAGCTCGTCAGCCTCTGGGCCCAACCCTTCGAGAGGGTCCTGGCCGACGGGGTCACCGGAAACGGCCCAAACGCCGGCCTTGCGTTCGGTCCCGGCCTCGGTCAGTAGCCACGCTTCTTCGTCATCCCCCGACGGCGATCCACTGAAGATCCAGCGGGCCAGGCCGAGCCTTGGTTTCTTGGAGCGCTTGGGATCGAGCCGGAGCCGACCACCCTGCATGAGGTGGACGATATGGGTCACCTCGTTGTCGAACCGGAGGAGCAGGTACTTGGCTCGCCGCTCCACCCCGACCAAGGTCGCTCCGATGGCGGCGTCGATAGGAGGGTCATACGTCTTGAGGGAGGCGAAGTTCAACAGTTCGAACCGCTCGAGCGTCGCCCCGCCCAGGGCCGACGTCATGCGCTCGGCGTGGGCTTGTACCTCCGGCATCTCCGGCATGGCTCAGACGCTAGCTCATTCATCCGTGGTGCGAACCCGAACTGAGGCGACCAAGTCGTCGATCTCGCTCAGTTGATGCTGTTGCGATAGCAGGGCACCTGGGTCACCGGCCAGACGGATTCGCCCGTCGAGGAAGGCACTTTGGGCACTGGCGGTCCCCCGATTGATAGCCAACGCCAGCCCCCAATCCAGGCTCAGGGTGACGGTCGGTTTCCCAGCCGGTCGGTGGGCTCGGATCCCGTCGGGCCTGAGGGTGACCTGGTGAGCCTGGTCGCCTTGGGGGCCACCGCTGATCTGGTACTCGATGGTGATCGGCTGCTCGATCTCGGTCCGAGCCAGGGTGGCCAAGGCTTCATCGACTGCGATCACCCACTCATCGCTGAGGAACAGGACCGAGCTCATCACCCCCACGCTAGTGGCCGCTGATGTCGCGCCCGCCCGCACCCACCAAGAGGGATCGGAGTCGGTTCCGGCGTTCCAGCTCGACCTGCATGAGGTTGACCACCAGCTCGTCGACGGTGTCGCCGATGGCGGTGGCCGCGGCCCGGTTCATGGCCCGCCTTCGACGTCTGGCTCCGATCGAGGCCAGCCATCGAGCAAGGACGGCGGCTAGGAGGCCGAGTGCGACTCCGGCCAAGACCAATCCGGTGGGGATCGGGATCCGCCGATACGAAGGAGTCGGGATATCTGGCAACTGGAAGTAGGCGGCCAGGGCCAACAGGGCCAGCCACACCAGACCGGTAATGGTGGCAGCCGCCAGTGTCCCCTGGGCTACATTGACGATCTGCCACCAGAGCGGGGTCCGGTCGTCGGCCCTGACCGAGCGGGCGATGGCTTGATCGAGGCGATCGTTGAGCTCGTCCATGTCCGGGGTGGCGGCCTGACGGACGAGGTCAGGCCAGGGCTGGGGCAGCTCACCGGTCAGCTCGGTGAGGGCGGTGCGGATGGCACCGGCCGTTCGCGACTTTTCCACCCCTGATGGTTCGGGCCGTGACGAACGACCACGGCTCCAAGGGCCGAGGTGGAGGCGCCGCAGGGGATGGGGGCGCAGGGATCGGAGCCAGCGGGTGAAGGGCCACCCGGTGGCCAGTGCTGCGTCGCGACGGTGGCCAGCCTCGACCGCTTCCCCTACCCTGGCCACCCCTGACGCTTCGACCAGCTCGTCGACCAGGTTCTTGGCCATCTTCTTGGGGACCTTGTCGGGCCCACCAGGAGGCCCGAGGTCGCCGAGTAGGGCTGTTGCGGCCGAGGCGAGGTCAGCTTCGAGCCGGGCCACCATGGTCTGACGCTGCTCGACCGTTGTCGCCAGCAGCTCTATCAGCTCCTCGACACCTTCTGCCTCGGTAGCGGCCAACCCAGGGGTGGCGCTGGTGGTGATGATGG
>JAAETV010000806.1 GCA_024227975.1 Actinomycetes bacterium | reverse complement strand
GTCGCCTTTGACGACGAACTGAAGGCCGACGAGGGCCTGATCGCAGCCATGCGACGGCAGATGGACGGATACCTTCAGATGAGAGATGCCGCTATTGCCGTCAAGACGAAGCGGGGAAGGCTCAGGGTCCGTCAGACAACCGAGATCTCAACGAGGCGACGCCAGACCGATGAGGGCTGGTGGGGTCTTCTCATCACCCTCCTCGTCGGCGGCCCAATGGGTGACAACCAGTACGGGGAAGTGTTCGCAACAATGTACGGTCGCCTGAGCCAGCTCGGCCTCGACGCCATGTTCACCACCGAGCTGAGCGAGACACTAGAGCCGGGCCATTCGGCACTGTGCCTACTCGTCTACCAGCGCGATCTCAAGCCAACACTGGCCGAGATGGGACAACTCGGTGGTCGCGTACTACACACACCGCTAGCGGAACATAGTGTGGAGACGATTCGAGAACGCCTCAGAGAAACAAGACCATGACCATGACCTCATCTTCTTGGCCGTAGGTAGAGCGACCGCACCCACCGCCTCACAGCAAGTCGAGCTCCTTGCAGCGAGCGATCGCCGAATCTCGAGACGGTACCCCGAGCTTGCGATAGATGTTGCGGAGATGCGTCTTGACCGTATTGAGTGAGACGTACAACTCGGTGGCGATCTCCTGATTGGTCAGCCTGGTTGGAAGCAGGCGGATGAGATCGAGCTCACGGCAGCTGATTGGCTCCGGCAGCTGGAGTGGTGCCGGGGTCTCCGGAGGACTCGGGCTGGAAGGCCGAAGTTGGGCGAGGAATCGATGTGATGGCCCATCTGGTCCGATTGACTCGATGTGGGAGACGAGGCCGCGACACTCCACGACCGGCTGGATGAGCTCGTACTGTTCGGCTTGGGCTAGGAGGGGGCCAATGAGGGAAACCAGCTCACTGTCCTGTCCGGTTGACTCGAGCGCCTTGAACAAGGCCAAACCGCATCGGAGGCGGGGAAGAGGCTGAACCGGCAGGTGACTACCGTCGGACCCGAAACGGGCAATCACCATCTGGGGATTACCCCGCAACAGCTCGGCTTCAGCCCAGAGGAAAAGAGGAGGACGACCTGACGCGTCGAGTCGTTCAAGCTCTGCGAGCCAGGAGTAGGCCGGTTCTCGCCGGTCGTGGATGGCGTTGATCACCATGCCCCAGGCGACGATGAGAAACCGGCTGTTGGGAGGAGTGCGGGCTCCGGCCGTTCCGTGCCACGCTGACTCGAGTATGTCATCCACCTGATCGTGGCGGCCGATACTGGCCAGTGTCTCGGCCGCCCGGATGGCCCGCAAGGTCCGCATCCACACCGCGGCACCAGGATCGAGCTGGGCTGCCCTTCGCAATGAGTCCTGGGCGCCTTCGAGCTGACCTCGGCACCAAGCCACCTGGGCCAAGGCCAGATGAGCGTAGGTCATGGTGTAGAACCCGGTCCCGGTGCGGTCGGCCCGCTCGATCGCCACCCTGGCCAGGCTGGCTGCCTTCTGGAGGTCGCCATCCTCGGCGTGGGCGTTCGCTAGGACCGGCTCGACGGTGAAGGCCGCGGCCTCGCCGAGTTCACCCCGACGATTGGATAACTCGACCAGGGTCTCCCGGTAGCGATGAGTTTGCCCCAAGAAGAGGTGACACATCGCCCGAATCGCCAGAGCGTCGGCCTGCTGGCTCTGCGCCGCCTCTCGCGTATGGGGGTCGGTAGCCACTTCAACCAAGGCATCGAGAGCGGTGAGGGTGTCCATCACGGCATCCTCTTGGCCCAAGTATCGCTCCAGCCGAAGGCGAGCAACGATCACATCAAGATGTTGCGAATCAGTTTGGGTGGCCCGAGAAGCAATATCGATCCACCCCCGAGCTTCGTCGAACCAGCCCTGGGCAATCAGCATCCGCGCCAGGAGGGACGCCGCACCAGGTCGTTGCTCGAGCTGATCGACGGGAAGCAGCTTCAGCCAACGGATGATCGAGTCGGTTTCCCCTGCCAGGTATTGCTGATCAACCACCCTATCGATGAGGGCAACGGTCCCGTCGAACTCACCGGCGGCCACCAGATGCTCCACTGCGGCCCCAATATTGTCGTTGGCCTCGTACCATGTGGCGGCCCGGCGGTGAAGGACCCGAACTCGCGCCGGATCACTTCTCGCCAGATCAGCCAAGAGCAGATCTCGGATCAGCTGATGCAGCCGGTACCAGTTGCCCTGGTCATCGATCGATACCACGAACAGGTGCTCGGCCATCAGCTCGGCCACAAGCTCACCAGCCGGCTTGTTGATCAGGGCGCTGGCGACGTCGACGGAGAAGCGGTCGAGCACCGAAAGGTCGAGCAGGAACCGGTGCAGCCCCGGACTCAGCCCGGACAACACCTCTTCCAACAGGAAACCAGCAACCACCCCGTCGCTCCCGCCGAAGTCGGCGACCAGGCGATGGGGTGCTGACTGACGGCGCAGCCCGTGAGCGGCCAGGGTGACCGCGACGGGCCAGCCCTCCGACCGGCGATACAAAACATCGATCTCGGAGTCGTTGAGCAACACTCCTGGTGCTTCCTTGGTCAAGACCACGGCCGTCTCTTGGCGATCAAAGGCGAGGACATCGGCGCCGATCACCTCGGCCTCGCCCCGGGCTCGCATGCGCTCCAGCGGCCAATTCGGTGCGAATCGGCTGATGACAACCAGCAGGGCGGACGGCGGCATGGAATCGACGAACCTGAAGAGTGGATCGAGTACATCCTTGGAGACGGCAAGATGCAGATCGTCGAGGACGAGCACCTGGCGGCCATCGAGCGACGCCAGCGCATTGACCAACTCTGCGACCAGCTCGTTGACCGAAGAAATGTCTTCCCGCAACTCGGCGACCAGCCGTTCATCCACATGGGCCCCGAAGCGGCGCACACACTCGACGAGATACCACCAGAACGTGGATGCATCGTCGTCGTGCCCGTCCACGGACAGCCAGCCGACTGTGGTGTCTGAGCCCAAGCGATGGGTCCACTCCTCGATCAGCACCGTCTTGCCAAAGCCGGCTGGGGCTGCGACGACGGCCAGGCGCCCCTGGAGTGCATTGTCGAGACGGCCGAACAGGTGATCACGGTCCAGCGACCACCCGGTTCGGGTAGGAGCGCGCAGTTTCGACTCGAGGAGTGGAAACCTTCTTGCCTCCCGATGACTGGCAGTCACTGCCCCAAACCCCTCAAGAATGAGTCGGACTACTAGATCGATCCCTGACCACGACGCCGCGAAGGCGGTCGGTGGACCCGGTGGCTGCGCTTGCCCTGTCAATGAGCGCGGCCAGCAACGAGAACGACCAAGTTAGGAAATTGGGAAAATGCGTTCGCATCGCCGTCTGCAATCCGAACGTAGTACCCGCTTCGCTCATTATTGTGGATGTCGCTGCAATCTTCATCCCCCTATCAGGGTGAATCTATCTGTGGCCACCCTTCACCCGCGCCGTGTGATGACGCTCCAATCCGCAGGGAGGACACTGCTGTACATCAGGGCGGATAGGGGCAGACGTGAAACCTGTAGATACTCGGAGTCATCCACATAGGGTCGATGTCGGCGGTACTGGCGCTCACAACGCCCGCACCAACTCCGATACCCCTTTCAGCCGAGCTCGGGCCTGGAGGCAGAAGCGCGGCCACATCGCTGACCAGGACGAACAATCGCCGACGGGGGAGGATAGATGCCCCTCCGCCCTCTTTCCTCCCCCGTCGAGCTTGGCCCAATTCGACCCTCCGCCATCTGGTCACCTTGTTGTGGAACGCCAGATTCAGCTCAGTGATGACGACGTCACCTTCCTTGCCGGACCGGCTGGAGCGGGCAAGACATCGCTTATGACCCAGTGGTTTCTCGAACTCTGCCAGAGCGGATCCAAGCCCGCGTGGCTCAGCTGTGACACTCGCCATATAGATGCCTCGGCGGTAGAAGAGCTGGTTGGTCTGAGTATCTGCCACCGCCACGGGCACCCAATGACCGACTCGATCGAGGATTCGCTCGCAACTATCGCCGACTCCGATCGGATGATCTTCATTGATGATCTCCACCATCTCGATCAGGGCGTCATCGATCAGCTACTCGACTGGTTCAGCCAACTCTCGGGCCAACCATGGCAGCTCGTCCTCGCTGGGCGCACAAGTGTCCACCCAATGGTGAGGGGAGCACGAGAGCTAGCCGTCCGCTCGATAGGACCGGCCGATCTCCGACTCGACGATGATGAGGTCGCACAGGCGATCCTCCTCCGAGCACCAGGGCTGCCCCGGCCCCAGTTGGCGGCACTGGGGCGCGACATCGACGGCTGGGCTGCTGGGGTAGACATAGCTAGTCGGGGTCTCGGCGCTAGGGGGTGCGTTGGCCGTGTCGGGTCGTTGAGCGGCAGCGATACCGATGTCGCCGACTATTTCGAGCGCGAAGTACTGGATGGGTTGTCAATCTCTGATCAGGACTTCCTGTTGTTGACCTCGGTCCTGGTGGAGCCATCAGCCGACGCCTGTGATGAGCTCACCGGCGACAAGGGAAGCGCCGAGCGGCTGGCCCGCCTGGGCAGCCTGCATGCATTCCTCGAACCAACCCAAGACGGCAACGCCTACCGATGGGTGGCACTGGGGCGAGAGTTCCTACTGGACCGTCTACGTCGACTGGGCCCGGAACCCGAGCTCACAGCCAGACGACGTGTCCTCCGCTACTACCTCTCCGAGCGCCGCTATGACGAGGTCGTGGCCCAGGCGGTAGAGACCGAGGATTGGTACGCCATCATCGACCTGATCCGCGAGACCGGTCTCGACATCATCGGCTGCGGCCGTAGCGACGACCTCATCGAATGGGTCTGCCAACTGCCGCCGGAGACGATCGATGCCGAATCGGGAGTGGCCGTCACTGCAGCCATGGCTCTCTGGATGAGTCACGGTGATCGGGTGGGTGAAGAGATCGACTATTGGCTGACCCGAGCGGCCAGGAGTCAGCGGGGAAGACCCCCCTGCGAGGCCGCCTCCACATCAGGGGCGATTGACGCCGCTCAGGCCACATTCAGTCGGCTGGGGCCACGAACACGGAAACTGTTCGCCCAGCGGGCCCTTCGGCTCGAGGTCGGTCCCGAGACGGCGTGGGCCGCTCTGTCCCACTCGGCGGCCGGGATTGCCTCATATCTCGACGACGAACTGAGAGCAGCCAGACAGGCACTGACAGAGAGTCTCCGAGTCCAGACTGGTCTGGAGGTCGAACCCCGGCGTTGGATCACGCGTCTGTTCTCACCGACAGTCCTGGCGATGCTGGCCCTGATCGAGATCGATGGTGGAGGCCACCACACCCGAGCCGAGGCCCTGATCTCAGCCGCCGAGCTCCAGCGCGCCGTCAACGGCACCACCGCCCCCGGAGCTGGCATCGTGCAGCTGGCGAAAGGCCGAGTGGCCATGGCCAAGGGCGACCGCGTTGGCGCCCTCAAGCTGGCGCTCGACTCCGCCCAGAACGGCCAGCTCGTTGCCTTCCAAGCCCTCGGCTGCCTGGATGCGGCCAGCATCCTCTGCGAGGAAGGTGACGCCAAGGAGAGCGCAAGATGGCTGGCCGAAGCGGACCGACTCTTGACCCAGACGGCTGACGCCGGTCGGCTGCTGACCAAACGGCGACGGGCAATCGAACGTCAGATTCAGATGGGGCGGGCGGCTCGTGGGGGTAGCACCGAACCCCTGACCGAGCGCGAGAACGAGGTGCTCCAGCTCCTCGACAGCGACCTCTCCCGGCGGGAGATAGCAGAACAGCTCTACCTGTCGTTCGAGACGGTCAAGACCTACGTACAACGCCTCTACCAGAAGCTCGGTGTCTCGTCTCGTCAGGCCGCGGTGACAACGGCCCGCTCGTGGGGCTGGTTGGAAATATCGGAGCCACCCCCTAGCGCCGCCGCGACGACCGGAGCGTG
>JAAETV010000805.1 GCA_024227975.1 Actinomycetes bacterium | reverse complement strand
ACACCGACGGCGACGTCCAACGCCTCGTTGTGGTCGGTGACCGGGTGTACAGCGGTGGCCACTACTACCAGTTCCATGTCGACCAAGACGGCCTGCGCTCAGATCACGCACGAGTCGTGGCCTACTCGGCAACCACCGGGGCCTTCATTCCAGGCTTCGATCCGATATTGAGTGCCCAGCGGTCCGGGGTGTGGGCTATCCATGGCGCCCCCGATGGTTGTCTCTGGATCGGTGGTGACCTGACGTCGATGGCCGTCGTCGGCGGTGGCACCCGAGCTCTCGGTGGCTTTGCCCGGTTCTGCGGTGGGGTGGCTGATCCCAGTGATGAGCCGGCAACGGATGTGATCCCCCCATCGGCGCCGTCTCAATTGATCCAGACCCGGTCGGAGAAGCACAAGATCGTGATCAAGTACTCAGCTGCCACCGACAATGTCGGCATCAGCCACTACGAGGTACGGCGGGACGGGGTGCTGGTCGATACTGAGCCGGGCGGGTCGTCCAACGAGTGGTTCGTGGATCGAGACCTGGCCTCCGGGACCACCTACACCTACGAAGTGGTTGCCGTCGACGCCGCCGGCAACGTTGGACCGCCAGCATCAGTCGACGCCTCGACGATCGGTGCTGTACCGCCCTCTGATCCAGATGATCCTGCTCCCGATCTCCTGCCGGCCCCTGATGGCCTCCGATCCACCCTTCAGACCAGGGAACGAATTGTGCTCAATTGGCAGTCTGTTCCCGGCGCCGTGTCATATGTCATCCAAGTGGACGACGGGGCTACCTTCGTTGATATCGGCACCAAGACCAGCGTATGGTTCACCCACCGCTACCTCAGTGCTGGAACCAGCTACAACTACCGGGTGGTCGCCGTTGACGCCGCCGGTGAACGAGGTACCCCGTCGGCGCCACTGGTGGTGGCGACCTTCCCGTAGGACTGACCAGAGATTTCACCGGGGACATTGTCTTTGGCCGGAACCAAGCCGGTGGCCTATCGGGTACTTGCTT
>JAAETV010000804.1 GCA_024227975.1 Actinomycetes bacterium | reverse complement strand
CGTTCGGGGCCAAAGAGGTAGGCCAAGGTCCCCTCCTGCCGGTGATTCCGGCGGTAGCCAACGCCATCCACGACGCCCTCGGCATACGGATCGACGAAGTACCGATTACTCCCGACAAGATCGTGGCCGCCATGCGAAACGCCGCCCGCGGTGGGCCGGGTCGGGTCGGCCCCACCGATCTGCCCGAGTTCGATTTCGGTACCCCGTGGCCGGTCGAGCCACCAGAAGGATTCGGTCCTCCATGACAGGTTCTCCATGACAGGTTCTCCATGACAGGTTCTCCATGACAGGTTCTCCATGACATTGTCACTGCCCTCATTCGACTACTTGCGGCCCGAGACCGTGGGCGACGCAACCCGACTGCTCGACGAGATCGGCCCGACCGCGGTCGTGCTCGGCGGTGGCACCGACCTGCTCCCGGCCATGAAACGCCGACAGATCGCAGCGGGCACGATCGTGTCGCTGAGCGCCATCGACGCCCTCACGGGAATCCGGGTCGGCGACGACGGCACCGTAGTCATCGGTGCGGCCACGCCGCTGGCCGAGCTCGAGAGATCATCACAGGCTCCCTCCGCCCTGGCCACTGCCGCCGGAGCGGTGGCGTCACCCCAGATCCGCAACATGGCAACGGTTGGGGGAAACCTCTGCCTCGACACGAGGTGCAACTACTTCGACATGCCGGAGCTGTGGCGCGAGGCCAGCGGCCCGTGCCTGAAGGACGGTGGTGATACCTGCTGGGTGGCTCCCCGGGGTGACCGGTGCTGGGCCATCTGCTCGTCGGACCTGGTTCCGGTGGCCATAGCCCTCGACGCCTCGGTTCGCTTGGCCAGCAGCCAGGGCGAGCGGACCATCCCGGTAGCCGACCTCTGGAACGACGACGGCATCGAATACCTCACCAAGGAGTCCAGTGAGATCATCGTCGAGCTGAGCATCCCCCCGGCGACCGGCCGCCAGGCCACCTACCACAAGCTCAGGCGACGTGGATCGATCGACTTCCCGATCCTGGGGGTGGCCGCATCATTGGGTGTCGATGGATCGGGTGCGGCTCATGATCCCCGCATCGTGATTGGCGCCATCGCCCCGGCCCCACTGAGGGCGACCGAGGCCGAAAGGCTCCTGGAGGGCGAGGAGCTGAGCCCGGGCATCATTGATGAGGCAGCCCAGGCAGCGGCCAAGATCGTCAGACCTCAGGACAACGCCGATCTCGGTTCCCGGTACCGCAAGTGGATGGCATCGGTCTACGTAGGCCGGGCTCTGCAGGAGCTGGCCGAGTCGCGCTGATTCGACACCCGTTGTCCCCCCTGACCCATCCCAGTGTCGATGGTGATCAGCACCCCATAGCTGACCCGGACTGCTTCAGGTGGAATCACCTTCGCGGCGCCGCTGGCGCAATGACTCCACCCGGGCCGAGCGCTTTGCCCGTAGCTTCTCGCCCCGGCAGTACTCGAGAGGATCGAAGTCTTCGGGGTCTGGAGGGATCCTCGCCGCATCGACCAACTGCTGGCCCGTGTAGATCTCGACGATGAGGGGCCGGGCGAGGATGTCACTGGCGCAGAAGACGCCTCCGCTCATGGCGCCAGCCATGCCGTGTCCCCCGACAGTGTTGGCCCCCACCACCCACAAGCCATCGATCTCGGTGCGGTAGTGGGGGCGGTTCTCCCCTGACTGCTCTGGAGAGTGCAGATAGCCGTAGCTGGTACCTCCGGTGCTATGGGTGTATCGCTCATGGGTGAGCGTCGTCGCCATCTCGATGTGCACGATGTTGTCCCGCAAAGGACCGAGCACCTTCTCGGCCGCGTCCAGCAAGTGCTCGGTCAGCTCCTGCTTGCGTTGGCGATAGGTATCGCTCCGCCGATAACTGCCACCATCGGCTGGACCCTCCTCGACCCCCCAATAATCATTGCCCCGGGGGGCCAGGGTCATGATCTGGAAATTGGTGTGGCCGGGCGGACACAACTCGGCGTTGCCAGGGTCCTTGCGGGAGGCGATGGCGATGTAGGCAAACGGCTTGTCGCCTGACGGCATCCGACCCTCGTCGAGGGCCTCGTACATCTCGTCAGTGCGGTAGTCGGGGAAGACGAAGTAGTTGGTGTTGGGGCCTTCCAGCACCTTGTCGACGGCCACGTACACGCATACCAACCCGAGGGTCATCATCGCTTCTTCTGCCCAGCGCGACGTTCCGGGGGCTACATGCTCGGCTCCAACCATGTGGTTGATGGTGCGCCGGTAGTCAGCGTTGCTGACGATCAAGGGCGCATTCAACTCCTCACCGCTCTCCAGTCGCACCCCTGTCGCTCGACCAGACTCAATGACGATTCGGTCGACTGGTGACAGGGTTCGCACCTCTCCCCCACAGGCTTCGATGACCTGGATCAACCGAGCTGGGATCATCTGGCCACCCCCCTGAGGGTAGAAGGCACCCTTCATGTAGTGGCTGATGATGCCGGCGTGCATGGCAACCGCCGTTTGCCCCGGGCTCCCGGCGTAGAGTCCGGACCAATGGTCGATTACAGCACACACCTCCTGTGACAGCTCGCTCTCCTCGAACAGATCGGACAACAGCCGCATGGCCCATTCGTCGTGGGTGGGCCGGTCCTCGCCGAAGACCATCCGGCTCTCTTCGGCCACCGTCCGCAGCACGGTCATGCAGCGATGGATTCCCGCTCTCTCGTTCGGAAACTGCTCGACAATGCGCCGCTCGTACTCATCCCAGTTGGCGGGTACACGGATGGTGAAATCGGGGAAGCTGAGCGTGTCGAAGCCGTCCGGATCGAGCTCACGAAACTGCATGCGCTCACCGACACCGAGGCTGTCGAAGATGCTGGTGAACAGGCCGCCTGGGCTGCACTCACCGACATAGTGCACACCGACGTCGAACTCGTACCAGTCGTCCCCATGGTGTCGGCGAAACACCTGGGCGTTGCCACCGGCAACGTCGTGGCGCTCCAGCACCAACACCCGTTTGCCGGCAGAGCCCAGGCAGGCAGCCGTCGTGAGCCCACCCGGACCCGAGCCGATGATAATTGCGTCCCATTGCTCCGTGCTCACTGGATCATCCTTTGCTCGCTTATTGGTCCCGGCCCTCTACTGCCGCGCTGGGGCGCGGCCACGGAAGCGGCTCCACCATTGGCTTGGCCAATATCTTCTCGGCCAGCTCTGCTGCGTGCTTGGCCAGCGCTGACACCCCGATACCGCGATAGCCCCAGCCGGCCAGGTGGAGTCCCGTCATGTCGGCGGTGGCAGCATCAAGACGGTCGATCCACCTCGGATGGCCAACCTCGTATTGTGGAATCCCGGGAGTGTGCCGGACAACGCTTGTCCACGAGGGCTGAACGCCAACCCCGAGTATCCGGCTGGCCTCCTCGACCGCCAATTCGACCAGTTCCTCATCGGTGAGGGTCAGTACTGATGGATCGGCGCGGCCCCCGTAGATGGCCTTGACTAGGCGATGGCGCTCCGGGGCCCGCCCCGGGGCGTATGACGACTCGAAGAGCAGCCCTAGCACCCGGGCGTCGGCATCGGGGCCAGTGAGGGCCCCGAACCCGGCCAGCACCGGCACGTCGGCTGATCGCCCTCCCAGTCCCACAACGGCGACCGGAGCGGTGCTGGCCTCAGCCAACAGTGTGGCCAGCGGTTCAGGTACGAGTGGGGCGGCGGCCCCTGGAGCGAGGGCGATCACGACCGCAGGAGCTCGCTCGTCGCTTGGGCCGCTCACGAGCCAATCCTCTCCGTCGGGCTCGACCCCTTTCACGGGCCAGTCGGATCGGAAGCCGTCGTCCAGGTGGGCGGCCAGTTCGGCGGCGAGGGCGGCCATCCCGTTTGGGGCAACATGCACCCGGGGTCGGGGGGTGCCCTTGGGGCGGGCCCGGGCCCTGGCGATGCCACCCCGCACCAAGCTCCCGGCTTGGTCCTCGAGGGCGACGAAGGCAGGGAAGGCAGCCCGTGCCGACAACTGATCGGGATCACCAGCAAAGACACCATGGGCCATGAGGGTGGCACCGAGGCGCCCGACCTCGGGACCGAGTCGGCGTTCGAGGAAGTCCCGGAGAGATTCGTCTAAACCTCCGGTGCGAGACCGCACCAACGGCTCGGCCAGCAGCCGGAGCTTGCCTCGGCCGGAGACGAGTCGGGTGGCGAGGGCACTCGGCCCCTCGAGCTCGAACAGGGTGCCCCGATCGAACACATAGCGACGCCGTGCTTCCGGTTGAGCCGGCACGACGGTAGCTCCGGCCGATTCGAGGATGGGTGTCAGCTGGGGATGGGGCAATAGGAGCGATCCGGCCGCCGGTTCGAGGAGGTAGCCGTCCTCTCTCACCGTGGCGGCCACTCCTCCCCCCGTCGGACCTGCCTCTAGCACGAGGGGACGGCCGCCCCGGCGGACCACTTCACAACCAACGAGCAGCCCACCGAGCCCACCTCCCACGATGATGACGTCTCTGGGTTCGGTCACAGGTACTCCTCAACGATGTCAGCAAGCATCGGGCCGACGCCGGAGCCTACGTCGAGGCACTTGCAGCGATGAAACTGGTAGATACCGGCAACCTCCGCATGGGCCTTCAGCTCAATGTCGAGCTCGTGAAGGGTCTCCAGGTGGTCCGAGACGAACGAGATCGGCACGACGCCGAGCCAGGTCCGACCGCTGGCAGCCGCCTCGGCGACCACGTCCCGCACATCGGGGCCCAGCCACTTGACCGGTCCCGCCCGCGACTGGAAGGCCAGCACATGGTCGACGGACCGTTCGAGCCGCTTCATGACCCCGGCCACCGTGGCCTCGACCTCTTCGAGATAGGGGTCGCCCCGGTCAACGATCCGCTGGGGCAGGCCGTGGGCCGAGAACACGACAAGGGCCTGGCTGGGGTCCTGGGCGGGCATGGAAGCGAGCATGTCATCGACCAGCTGGGCTTGCTGATCGAGGTAGCTGGGATGCTCGCACCACGATCGGATCACATCCAGTGATACGTCTGCCCGTCGCTCGGACAGTAGGCGGACCAGCTCGGCCTCGGAGGATCCGGTCGTCGTACCCGAGTACTGGGGGAAGAGGGGAAGCAGGATGATGTGGTCGACACCCTCCCTCAACAACACCTCGACGGCGCTGCTGGTGTCGGGAGTGCTGTGACGATGGGCAACGGCCACGACGACATCATGACCACGGGCATCGAGTTCCACCGCCAGGGCGTCGGCCTGATGCTGGGTGGTTGTCACGATCGGCGAACCACCCCCAATTGCCTCGTAGCGGGAGCGGACGCGCCGGGCACGGACCCGGCCGACCAGAGCACTGAGAGCCGACCGTGTCTTCGGCCCGCCGGGGAGAGGGACCAGGCGGGGGTCAGCGAAGATCGAGCGGATGAACCCCTCGACGTCAGCCAGACGCTCTGGTCCTCCGAGTTGGGCGACGACAACGCCGATCGGTGCCACTGGGTCAGACCGTCCGGGAGAACACCTGGTCGTCGGGGCCGATGCTGAGGCGGGCGTCGAACACCATGGCCACATTGCGGATGAACAGCCGACCGGTGGCCGTGGCCTCGATTCCGCTGGCCTCGATTCGCACGAAGCCAGCCTCGACCAGGCCGTCGGGCCGATCGAGCTCGGCGAGCTCGGGGGCGAAGTGCTCGGCCAGGTCGACCCCGAAGCGCTCAGTAACCTCGCGAGCCAAGACTCGGCCATTGCACATGAGCTCGGTGATAACGAAGCGACGAAGGCGATCCTCGGCATCGAGAGCGATGCCTCGTTCCACCGGCAGCTGGCCGGCGTCCACGGCCTCATAGTACGAGGCCAGACGACGGTGGTTCTGGGCGTATGCGGCGCCGATATCGCTGATGGCCGAGGTGCCAAGACCGACGATCTCAGTCCCCCGCTTCGTGGTATAGCCCATGAAGTTGCGTGACATCGTGCGTTGGGCGTATGCGGTGGCCAGCTCATCGTCGGGCAGGGCGAAATGGTCCATACCGATCTGGTGGTAGCCAGCGTCAGTGAGGCGGGATATGGCGAGTGAGAGCAACCCGAACTTCAGATCGCGATCAGGCAGCAACCCGGTATCGATCCGCTTCTGGTGGGGGCGCATCCATGGCACCAGGGCGAACGAGTACACCGCGATGCGGTCGGGCCGGAGCCCGACGACAAGCTCCAACGACTGGGCGAACGACTGCTCGTCCTGGCCAGGCAGGCCGTAGATGAGATCGATGTTGATCGAGGAATAGCCATGACGGCGGGCTGCGGTGTGGAGGCTGGCCGTCTGCTCCCAGGTCTGGTGGCGGCCGATGAGGTCCTGCACACCCTCGTCGGAGTCCTGCACCCCCATGGAGAGACGGTTGAAGCCCAGCTCCCGTAGCGTTGCCAGGTGCTCCTCGGTCGTGATTCGAGGATCGACCTCCAGCGCGACCTCGGCTCCGGGGGCCAACTCGAACTCCGAGAGCAGTTGGCGGTGGAGCTCCACCAGCGTCGCCGGCGAATAGAAGGTGGGAGTACCACCACCCCAGTGGTACTGCTGAAGAACGCGCCGGTCCCCGAGCTTTGCCGCGGTGGAGCGGGCTTCGGCCACGAGGCGGGTGAGATAGGCGTCACTCAGGCTCTTGTCAGCGGTAACGATCACATGGCAAGCGCAGAACGTGCAGCGATGCTGGCAGAAGGGGATGTGTACGTACAGCGACAGAGGGTCATCTGGCCGCGTGGCCGCTTCAGCTAGCCGCGAGCCATGGTCGACCGGGCCAAATCCATCGTGGAATTCGACCGCAGTTGGATACGAGGTATAGCGAGGCCCCGGCCGGTCGTAGCGGGCCAGAAGCTCGACTGTGGTGCCGGTCGCGTCGGAGGTGATCGGCACTGGGGGCGTCACGACGACGCCCGGTGAAGCTCCTCGGCGATCACGGCCGGGAACAGCACGTTGTTTTCCTTGTGGATGTGCAGATGGGTGTCGGCCTCGAGCTCGGCCATGGCGGCGAAGAGGGCCTGGTAGCTCGCACAACCGTCGCTAGGGGGCGTGTAGGTGGACGTCTGGGCTCGCAGCTGGGTCAGCAGCTCACCGGCTCTGTCGTGCTCGAAACACATGACACTGATGGGGTTGCGCAGTGTCCCACAGTGGAAGGTCGGGACGTCTGTGGTCGCGTACAGCTCCCGGATCATGGGAAAGAGGATCTGCTCCTCTTTCAACAGGTGGGGCTCGAGATCGTTTCGCAACTCGCTATAGGTGGCCTCGATGTCGTGCAACTCGGGATGACTCTCGGCGTGGACATCGACCACCTTGGTGAGCAGGTCCGAGATGCGGGCCAGGGCATGGCCGAGGTAGGTGTGATGTGTTCGCTCCAGCTCGTCAACGAGCTCAGCGGGTCCAAGTGAGGCCCAGTCGGCCGGTGCCTCAACCGGAGCCTCCTGACCCAGTCGGGCCAGGACATCCTCGATGTCGATTTCCGCCGTGTCACAGGCCTCAGCCAGGCTGCGGGCGCCCCCACAGCAGTAGTCCAGGCCGAATGCTTCCAGAACGGCAGCTGAATCCGGGCGTCGGGTGACGACGTCGGAGAGCGCGGTCGTAGCCTCGATGGTGCTCATCAAGGGCGACCCTAGGCGCCTGGGGGCCAGGACCCAAAGTGACTTTCGACCTTTTCTCCCCCAATAAAAGGTCGATCAGATGACGGGGCCCCCGGGAACCAAGCCCGTAGGCTGGCTGCATGGACCGAGACGTACCCGTGCTCATCCAGGGTGGCATGGGAGTAGCCGTGTCCGATTGGCGATTGGCTCGTGCCGTGGCCCGACTGGGACACCTCGGGGTCGTCTCCGGGGTTGCCCTCGACGTTGTCATGGTTCGTCGATTGCAACTTGGGGATCCCGACGGGGATATCAGACGAGCACTTGAGGCATTGCCCTTGCCCGGCGCGGCGGAGCGAATCCTGGATCGATATTTCATTGCCGGGGGTAAGCAGGCCGACGAACGGTTCAAACTGTCCTCGATGAAGCGAGACAATCCGTCGCGGAATGTGGAAGAGCTCATCATTGCGGCCAACTTCGTCGAGGTCTACCTGGCCAAGGAAGGTCATACCGGCCCGGTCGGGATCAACTATCTCGAAAAGGTCCAGGCCCCCACTCTGCCTTCGCTCTACGGGGCGATGCTGGCTGGGGTCGACTATGTGTTGATGGGGGCCGGTATCCCCAAGACGATCCCTGCTGTGCTCGACCAATTGGCCCAGGGGAACCCGGTCGAACTGCGCCTCGATGTGAAGGGCGCCAAGGAAGGTGACGATTTCCGCTCCAGGTTCGATCCGGCCGGATCGTTCGAGGGCCCTCCTCCGACGCTGGATCGACCGGCATTTCTTGCCATCGTCTCCTCCCACGTTCTGGCCGTCATGCTGGCCACCAAGATCGAGGTGCCACCCGACGGCTTCATCGTCGAGGCACCAACGGCCGGGGGCCACAATGCCCCACCTCGGGGCAAGCTCCGGCTGGACGAAGGAGGAGAGCCGATCTACGGAGATCGGGATGTCCCCGATCTCGGCGTCATTGCAGATCTGGGCCTCCCGTTCTGGCTCGCCGGAGGCCACGCCAGCCCCGAAGGTATTCGCCAGGCTTTGGACCGGGGAGCGGCCGGGGTCCAGGTTGGAACGGCCTTTGCCTACTGTGAGGAATCGGGGTTCGATCCCGGTTTCAAGAAGCAGGTAGTCAACCTGAGCCGACGCGGCGAGGTCAAGGTGTCTACCGATCCCCTAGCCTCACCGTCAGGCTTCCCGTTCAAAGTCGTGCAACTGGATCGAACACTGTCCGATCCGGACGTCTACGCCGAGCGGGAGCGGGAACCATGCAAGTTGGGGTATCTCCGCTCGGCCTATCGAAACGACGAGGGGGGAATTGGTTGGCGGTGCCCGGCGGAACCGGTGGAGGTGTACATCGGCAAGGGCGGTTCGATCGAAGAAACCGTCGGTCGGAAATGCCTCTGCGGCTCCCTATTGGCCAACGTCGGCCTCGGTCAGTTGTTGGTTGATGGCACTCCGGAGAGGGCGCTCATCACGTCTGGTGATGATGTGGTCCACGTGGCCCAGTTCCTGGCCCCGGAGGCTGAGTCCTACACCGCGGCCGACGTCGTCCGCTACCTACTTCCCGACGGCTGATCGGCGGCGGGAACCATCCTGCACCCCCGTCAGGATTGCCCTCCATCTAGGCAATTGCCGGTTGGCGGCTACGGAGCTCTCGGCGGGCGACGCTTCGCTTGTGCACCTCGTCGGGTCCGTCGCCGATCCGGAGATAGCGAGCGTCGGTCCAGAAGTGAGCTAGTGGGAAGTCCTCGCTCACCCCGGCGGCGCCGAACGCCTGGATAGCTCGATCGATCACGGCGGCCGCCACATTGGGCACAGCCACCTTGATCGCCGCAATCTCGGTACGGGCCCCGGAGTTGCCGACGGTGTCCATGAGCCACGCCGTCTTGAGCACGAGCAATCGGGCCTGCTCGATCTCGATCCGGCTCTCGGCGATCCACTCTTGAACCACCCCCTGCTCGGCCAGCGGCTTTCCGAACGCCACCCGCTCATGAACCCGTCGGCACATGAGATCGAGCGCTCGCTCGGACTGGCCCAGCAATCGCATGCAGTGGTGGATCCGGCCCGGACCGAGCCGAGCCTGGGCGACGGCGAACCCGCCACCTTCATCACCGAGGATGTTCTCGGCTGGAACCCGAACGTCGTTGTAGACGATCTCGGCGTGCCCGCCCCCGGTTGGGTGCTCGTAGCCGAAGACGCTGGTCGAACGGACGATTTCCACGCCCGGCGTGTCTTTGGGAACGAGGATCATGCTCTGGCGACGATGGCGGTCGGCATCGGGGTTGGTGACCCCCATCACGATGATGAGCTGGCAGCGATCTCGAAGGGCCGAGCTCGTCCACCACTTCCGGCCATTGATCACATAGTGGTCACCATCGCGCACGATGGTCGTCTCGATGTTCGATGCGTCGGAGGAGGCGACGGCCGGTTCAGTCATGGAGAAGCACGACCGGATCTCACCGTTGAGGAGGCCGACAAGCCACTGGTCCTTCTGCCCAGGAGAGCCGAAGAGGTTGAGCAGCTCCATGTTGCCGGTGTCGGGGGCCGAGCAGTTCAGGGCCTCGGGGGCCAGTCCCGGGCTCCAGCCGGTGATCTCGGCCAGCGGTGCATACTGCAGGTTGGTGAGACCGGCACCGTTCTCGTTGTCGGGCAGGAACAGGTTCCACAGTCCTCGGGACCGAGCTTCGGCCTTGAGCTCATCCTTGATCGGAGGCTCGAAGGCGAAGGGCTTATCGACTCCTTCGACCTGGTTTTCGAGCACCCGCTCGGCCGGGAACACATGCTCGTGCATGAACGGCCACAGCTCCTCGCTCAATTCCTGCGTACGCTCGTCCAAGGCAAAGTCCACGGCGACCAGTGTATGGAACCGACCGAACCCAGACCCCATCCACGGCCGACCCGGCCCGGCCCGGCTCAGTACTCGCGGGCATCCGCCGGTGTGTAGGGGTTTGTGTACTTCGGGTTCATCACGCTGATCTTGTCCCAGACCAACTCTTGTAGTGCGACCGCCACCTCGTCGGCTCGATCATCGAGCTGGCCCGATCGGATGCGGGCACCGAGCTCGGCATCGTTGGTACAACCGAACTTGGCCAGCCGGACCGCCTGAGCCGCAGCGTGGGCCGGTCCGAGGCGCAACTCACGCTCGGCAATGGCCAAGGCATTCATCGCCACTCGGACATGGAAGGACAACTGACCGTCGACCGCCCCCATGACATCTTCGCCCAAGAACTGCCTGACTGTCTCAACCAGCTCGAGCACATCCGGCCGGTCATGGGGGGTGCCCATCGAGCCGGGCTGTATCGCGGCGACGGAACCAGGAGGGGTCGAGGAGTCCGATGGCGTCCCCAGGAGGAGCATCAGATCGAACTCGGCCTCGGCCGCCCGCCGACCGGTGACCGCCAACTCGACGGAACGGCGATGGCCCATCCAGTGGGTCGTACCCTGCATCAGACAGATGGCGGCCCACCGCACGGTACCCATTACTCGCCACCAGCGGAGTACATCACGGTCGACTGACCGACCGGTGACCGATTCGTACCCGGCGATGATCTGTTCATAGTGGCCGAACCCCCCCACTGGCAGCTGGGCCCCGAACCGCCACGCCCGGATGCAGAACCAGCCGAGATCCTCCATGGGGTCGCCGAAGTGGGCTAGCTCCCAGTCGATGATGGCCTGAAGGCCATCATCTCCGACGATGCCGTTCCCGTTGCGGAAGTCGCCGTGAACGACAACTCGCCCGAGTGATGGAGGCCGATTAGCGGTGAGCCATCGAAGGCCAAAATCGAGCACCGGGTGAGGTTCGCCGTCGTCAGCCAACACCTCGGCGAAGTGGGTGAGCGGGTCCTGGTCCTTCAGCCCCCGTACTTGATCGACTGGGATCTGCTGTATCCGCCCAAGCGCTGCTCCGTAGTCGTTGGCGAGAACCTCGCGTGCCTTGTCGAACTGATCGCTGCGCAGGATCCGCTGCGGGATAGTCTCTCCCTCGACCCGCTCCAGGATGAGAAACGGCAGGCCGAGCAATGTGGGATCTGCCGACCAGGTGATGAGATCGGGGACGGGCACGCCAGCCGCTTGGGCTGCTTCGATGAGGCAGGCCTCGGTTTCGGTCTCGACCCAGGCGTCAACCACGAGCGATCGGGTTCGCTGGACGATCAGCGGATGTCGGGCCCCGGACGCTTCGACCGCGTCGAATGACCAGGTGTCGCGTGAGGCTCCTCCGGACAGCCGGACGAGATCTTCGATCGTGACCGGTGTCCAATCGGTTGCGGCATCGAGGCAACGGGCCAGCGGCTCGATCAGCTCGGCGCTATCCGCCGTCTCAGTCATCGCCCTACTGGTCGCCGAACTGGCCGGCCGGTGGCAAGAAGCTGATCTCGGGGATAAGACACCGTGGCGACAGTCGCAGTAGCAAACGAATGGCTTCAGCGAGGTCTTCAACGCGGATCATCTGCTCAGGCGGTGTGCTATAGGCCTCAGCCAAAGGGGTGTCGACAAGGCCGGGCAGGAATACTGTGGAGCGGATTCCTTCATCACCGAACTCGGCATTCGCCGCTTCGGTGAATCCGACGAGTCCCTTCTTGGCCGCGCTGTAGACGCTCAACCCGGCTTGACCATAGAGACCGGCAGCCGAGGAGATATTCACGACATTCGCGTACCCGGCGGTGGCGACCGCGGCTCGGAGCAAGGGAAGGCTGGCCTTGAAGGCCAGGATGACCGACCGCAGGTTCAGCTCCAGCTGGAGATCGATGTGGCGGGTCTTGAGACTATCGAGGGGCGCCATGATGCCGCCCCCTGCGCTGTTCACCAGGACGTCGAGGCGGCCATAGGCCTTGCCGTGGGCCTCGAGGATGCGGTCGATATCACCCTCGTCTCTGACGTCGGCGGCGACAACGGTGACCTGGCCACCAGGCGGGTCGAGCTCTCGGGCCAGCTCGTCGAGCCGCTGCTCGTTCCGGCCCGTGATCGTCACCTGACAGCCATCGCGGGCAAGGGCGGCCGCGATCGCCCCACCGATGCCGCCAGAAGCGCCGGTCACTAGCGCTGCTCGTTCAGCCATTCGCCAGCCAGACGAGAAGCATTCCATTGGCAACGGAGCCGTGTGCGCAGTACCCCAGGATCTCTCTCCGATCGATCACGCTGCGGGCGAAGCGCCCAAGAACGCTCAGCCTACGGGGGGCGGGCCCTGTTGGCCAGCGTTGCCACCAGCCACCGCCGAGATCCTCTTCCTGACTACGGGCTGAGCCGAGCATCACCGGCCCGCCAAGAGATACTGACAGCATCAGGGCTAGCCTCCCTTCGACCTTGCTTTCATCGACTTCGACACCGATTGAGAGGCTTCGTGCACTACGCCCACGCCGGCTTGCGGGACCCTGAGTACTATGTACCCGGCCTGCCCGTCGACTATGTCGCAACCCGGTATGGCATCACCTCGACCGAGATCGCCAAGCTCGGGTCGGCCGAGAACCCGCACGGCCCCTCCCCCCTGGCTCGCCAAGCTGTGGCTGACACCCTCGAGCGGCTCCACCTCTATCCATCGTGGACAGCTGATCCATTGAGGGAGAAGATCGCCGATACCTACGGCTATCAACCGACGGAGGTGATCTGCGGGGCTGGCGAGACCGAGATCATCTCCCTGATAATCCGTGCCTTCTGCGAGCCTGGGGGCAAGATCTTGATGCCCGGGCCGTGCTTCCCTCTCTACCATCTCTTCGCCGAAGCCGAAGGACGGGTACCGGTGCTGGCCAGCCAGGCCACGAATCGCACCACGATGGCGGTGGATGTCGACGCCTATGTCGAGGCCATCGACGCTGACACCCGCATCGTGTTCATCACCAACCCACACAGCCCCTCAGGAACGTGGATGACCGAGGCCGACGTGCGCAGGATCATCGAAGCCGCACCCCAGGCCGTGGTCGTACTGGACGAGGCTTATGTGCACTACTCCCAAACACCCGGGTACGTCCACCTGGCACATGACTACGAACACGTCGCAGTGCTGCGAACCTTTTCGAAGGCATTCGGCTTGGCCGGGCTCCGGATTGGTTTCGGCGTTGCCCCCCGACCGATCATCGACGCTCTCCTGGCCATCAAGACGACGTGGAACATGGGGCAACTGCAGATCATCGGTGCCGTCGCCGCCCTCGACGACCATGATCATCTCGATCGCACCGTCAGCACCATCGTCGAGAGCCGGTCGTACGTGCGGGACCGCTTCGAGGAGCTTGACCGGTTTCGTATGGTCCCCGACAGTCGCTCGAACTTCTTCCTCATCGAGATCCTCGACCCCGACATCGGCTCGACCCGGGTCTTCGATGGGCTTCTCGAACGGGGGGTGATTGTGAAGGATGGCTCGGTGTCGTTCCGCGGCCTCGACCAGTCCTTTCTCCGATGCGACGCAAGCTTCAAACATCACATGGATCGTCTCATCGACGCGCTGGGTGACCTCCCGTGAACGGGGCGGCATGAGCGGGTCCCTCGATTGGCCAGCATCGGGCCCAGCTTCGGCCGAGCTGGCCTTGTTCCTGACCGGTCTGTCCGGTCGGATCGAGTCCACCAACCCTCACCTCCTCCGACAAGCCGAGAACGCCCTCCTCGATACCGTTGGATGCATCCTGTTCGGCGGCGGACAGCCGTGGACGAAGGCTGCTCACCGCCATGGCCTGGACACCGGGGGTGACGGGCCGTGCACCGTCATAGGGACCAATCGAGGCACGACTGCGGCCATGGCCGCCTTCGCCAATGGAGCCGCCGCTCATGCCTTCGAGCTCGACGATGTCCACGAGGAAGCGATCAGCCATCCGGGCGCAGTCGTCGTACCTGCGGCCTTGGCGATGGCCGAACAGGTGGGGGCAACCAGTCGCGCCCTCCTCGAGGCCATCGTCATCGGCTACGAGGCGATGGGACGGGCAGGGATCGCCGTCGGTCCAGCGTCACACATGCTCGGCGGCTTCCATCCGACATCGATGTCGGGTGTGTTCGGCTCAGCGGCGGCTGCCAGTCGGTTGCTCGGCTTCGAAGCAGAGCAGCTGAACCATGCCTTCGGAATCGCCGCCACCCTGGCCAGCGGGACCATGGAATTCGTGTCGTCGGGGGGTATGGCCAAGAGGATCCATGCCGCTCGGGCCGCCGAGGGTGGGGTGACAGCGGCGATCCTGGTAGCGAACGGTCTCGAAGGGGCAATGGACGGTCTGGCCGGAACCTACGGCTTCTGTCGGGTCTTCACCGATGACCCCCAGATCCATCTGCTCACCGAGCGGCTGGGCCAGCGGTGGATGCTCGATGAGATCACGGTCAAGCCATACGCCGCCTGTAGTGACATCCATCCGATGATCCAGGCCGCAGCCGAGCTCCGAGCAATCCACGGCATCATCCCCGGGCGCATCGTCAGGATCGAGGCCGAGGGACCAACGAAGGCGGCCACCCAGAACGACATGGACGGGACCGTCTCTGTCATGGCCGCCCAGTACTCGGCCCAGTTCAACATCGCCGCCGCACTGCTGGCCGACCCGTCCGATCCCGCAACCTATGACCCCACGAATCTGGCTGACCCGGCGTTCGGCGATCTGCAGGCCAAGGTGGTGTCGGTGACGGCGGCCCCCGAGTTCGACGAGACCTACGCCTGGAAGATGGGGGGACGCGTCCGGATCACCCTCGATGACGGCTCAGTGCTGGAGCGAACGGTCATCGGCCAGAAGGGCTCGGTGCACTCGCCGCTGACAACGGCCGAGCTCGATCAGAAATTCAGCCGCCTGGTCGGGCCTGAACGCGCTCCGGACCTGATCGCCGCCGTACGTGGCCTGGATACCACCGATCTGAGCAGCCTGGTATCGATGTTGCGATGATGAGCAACGTTCTCGCCTAACGATCCAATGCTGCACTCAGCACATCTGGCACTGGCCGCTCGTTGACGATCGTCAGGCGTACTGTCGCCCTGGTCAGAGCCACGTAGAGGAGGCTCAGGCCGTTCCTCTCGTCGAGGAAGCGGGCCGGCTCGACGACCACCACCTCATCGAACTCGAGCCCCTTGGCCCGGACCGGCGACAGTAGACGCCCTGACGGCAACGATGGGAGATCGAAACCGATGATGGTAGGCGGGTGGCCACTCTCCTCGATGATTCCGGAGACGACATCCTCCAGCTCGCGGGACAGGTTCGTCACGGTCACGATCCTTGGCTGGTGGCCCGAATGGCGGACCGCTCGTGATGGTGGCAGACCCGGTACCAGTCTTGCTAGCAGGGCTGAGGCCACCTCATTGATCTCCGCTGGTGATCGGTAGTTGGTGGTCAGATTGCGCTGCTCGAAGTCGCTCAACTCTGGAGGGAGATGGTCCTCCCAACCACCGGGAGGCCCAATCGAGCGCTGGGCCAGATCGCCGAGCATGGTCACCGCCCCCGATTGGGATCGCCGGACGACCATCCGCCACTGCATCGGAGTCAGGTCCTGAGCCTCATCCACGATCACGTGCCCGAACTGCCATACCCGCTCATCCACGGCGAGCTGGCGGACCGATGCCCCCCTCTGAGCGATCTCATCCGGTCGATCGAGGTCCAACTCGGACACGGGATTGCCCTCGGCGTCGAGCAGTAGCTGGCCGCTGCCATCATCAGTGACATAGCGCTGTTCGCCCTGCACTTGTTCGCTGGCGGCGAAGGGGTCCGCCCCGTAGTCATCGGTCGGCTCGACCAGGCGGTCGGAGAAGTCACTCAACTCCCCATCCCCGATCCGGTCCCGGGCCAGCCGTCACCAGGTTCCTCGACCAACTCGATGAAGTACTCGGGCTTGGCCCGCTCTACGTCTTCCGGCGGATCGAATCGGTCGTCCAATACTGAGGCATCGAAGGGCCCACCCGCTGCGGCCAGTTGATCGAGGGCCGCCAGGTCACCCTCGACGTCACTGCCGTCCTGCTCGGATTCGATCTCGGCCTGTCGCCGGTCGATCTCCGCCGCCACCTCGAAATCGTCCGCCTCATCCCGTTCCTGGGCCCGTTCATCATCGTCACGACCGGCCAGGGAAATCCCAACCAGGGCCAGCAACTCGTCGAGGAGTGGAATGTCAGCGTTCGACCAGTGGATGTCATCCACCTCGATGAATGGCCGTCGCGGTCGACCCAGAAGGGCCAGCTCATCGGCGCAGAGCGTCGTTCCCCTCGCCGCCGAGCGCAACAGAGCGGCCGAACCAAACAGATCATTGAGAGCCTGCTCCGGCGTCAACGTTGGCCAGTGGCGTAGATGGAATTCCGCAACGGCCTCCGAGCGCCGGAAGTGGTTGCGGGCTTCATCTCGATCATGGAACGACGGATCGTAGACCGCGGCCGTGAGCGCCTCGATCAGCTCGAAACGAAACCAGTCGGCCCCGTCATTGTGCGTCGGGTGACGACGGGAGAGGTCGAAGAGCTCCTGGATCTTGGCCGCCTCCAACGTTACCCGTCGAGCCCCGTACCAGGTACCAAGGTCAGTCGTGGGGCGTCGCTGGCGATCGACGATGGCGTTGGCCAGCAATGCCGCCATGTCGAGCCGTCCCTTGATGGCCGCCACATCGGCTTCTTCGGTCGCCCCCCGTCGCACCCCCGGGTAGAGCTCAGGAGCCGTCACCGACACCACACCGGTCTCCCCCAAAGACGGTAGGACGCCAGCGATGTAGATGAGGAACTCCGACGACGGCCCGATGATGAGCACTCCGGAGTCCGACAGCGCCTCCCGTTGGGCGTAGAGGAGGTAGGCAGCCCGATGCAGCGCCACCACGGTCTTGCCCGTACCCGGGCCACCCTGCACCATCAGCGGCCGATCACCGTTGGCTCGGACGACGGCATCCTGTTCGGCCTGGATGGTGGCAACGACCGACCTCATCTGTTCCTGTGTCGGCGCCGTAATCGAGGCCAGCAGTGCGGCTTCGCCCCTGAGCCCGATCTCCTCGGCGGCGGCGTCCGCGTCGAACAACTCATCGGAGTAGCTGATCAGGTCAGCGGAGGTACCTGCTGACTCGTCGCCATAGGTGAAGTTGCGGCGCCAGTCGACACCCATCGGCTCCAGTGGTGTCGCCTGGTAAAAGGGCACGGCAGCCCGGGCCCGCCAATCTACGAGTAGTGGCTCGTCACCATCCATGACCGTGAGGCGACCAATATAGAGGCATCCATCCCCCGAGGTGATGTGGCCGAAGGCCAGGGCACTGCCGGCCGCCCGGAGCTCGCTGACGCGGCGGATGGCGTGCATGGCTCGATCGGCGGTCTGGCGGACCAGGGCGGCGGCAACAGCGGCGTCGGCCTCGGCATCCTCGTCGTACAGATCGCGGATGCCATCCTCGGTCATCTCGGCCGCCTCCGATGCCAACCGCTCTGCTTGGGCAACGGCGCGGGCGATGTGGGCTGCCTGGGCCCTCCGGATCCGATCGAGCGCCCGACGTTCGGCCCGCAGGCCCTTGTCTTGGTCGGCGGCGGGCCGGTGATGATCAGAGCCGACAGGGTCGGGGACGGGGTCGGGGTCGGGGTCGACAGCAGCGATGCCTCAAGGATCGCATCTCGGCTGCGGTTTGTGACCCACCTCCACCCCATTCTCGATCAAAGCCTGAGCGGATTGATGCTCAAGGGCCCTCAATCCCCTAGTGTGGCGCCAGCGTTGCTGGGCCGGGACCGGGCGCCGGTCGCAATGTGACCAAAGTCCCTAGTGACAAGTACTCGGCTCAGTGAGCCTGGCAGCCAACACATGCATGATGAGAGGGCCACGGTGCATCCCATAGATCGCAGGCGTTTCCTACAACTGTCGAGTGGCGCCCTGGTTAGCGCGGCCGCATTCGTTGAAGGTCCATTGAGTCTCTTCTCCGCGCAAGCTGGGATCGAGAATCCACTGGTTGAGTATCCCGACCGCGATTGGGAGCAGATCCTGCGCGACCAGTACGCCTACGACGATTCGTTCACCTTCATCTGTGCCCCCAACGACACCCACATGTGCCGCTTGAGGGCCTTCACTCAGAACGGCGTCGTGAAGCGCATCGAGCAGAATTACGATGGCGGCTTGTACGGCGACCCCCAGGGCAACAAGTCAACGGCCCACTGGAATCCCCGGGGCTGCCCCAAGGGCTACACCCTGCATCAGCGGGTGTATGGCCCCTACCGGGCCAAGTACCCCATGATCCGTCAGGGTTGGAAGGAGTGGGCCGACGACGGCTTCCCTTCATTGTCAGATGATCCGGCTTTGCGCGATCAGTACCGGTTCAGCACTCGGGGGGATGACGAGTTCGTCCGGTCCGACTGGGACGAGATCAACGCCTACACGGCCCGTGGACTCCAGGCCATCGCCGAGACCTACAGTGGCGAGGAGGGTCGTCGCCGACTCATCGACGCCGATGGCTACGAGCCCGAGATGCTCGAATACTGGGAGGAGTCGGGTGTCAGGACACTGAAGATCGGGTCTTCGCTCCCCCTCCACGGTGTTGCCGGCAAGTTCAGCCTGTTCCGATTCGCCAACACCCTGGGCCTCCTCGACGCGTCGGTCAGGGGTGTCGACGAGTCCGAAGCGGTGGCAGCCCGCGACTGGTCAGAGTACACGTGGCGTGGTGACCAGGCGCCGGGATTCCCCTTCGTGCACGGCCTGCAAACGTCCGAAGTCGAAATGAACGACATGCGGCACAGCCGGTTGCTGGTCATGGTTGGCAAGAACCTCGTCGAAAACAAGATGCCGGACAGCCACTGGTTCCAGGAATCCCTGGAACGGGGGGGCAAGGTCGTTGCTATCGTGCCCGAGTACAGCGCCCAGTCGTCCAAGGCCGACTACTGGATCCCAGTTCGGGCCGGCCTCTCCGACACAGCCCTGATGTTGGGCCTGGCCAAAGGCCTGATCGATCGCGACGCCATCGATCACGACTTCCTCAAGCATTTCACCGACATGCCGCTCCTGGTCCGCCTCGACACATTGCAGAGGTTGCGAGCCGACGAAGTCTTCGCGGAGTACAGCTCAGATCTCGATCCTGAGGGACCAAGCTTCGCCCTGCACGGGATGACCCAGGATCAGCACGAGCAAAATGGTGACCGGGTGATCTTCGACGCTGCCTCGGGAACGATCCGGGCCCTCAACCGGGAAGACGTAGGTGATCGACTCGACGAGAAGGGCCTCGATCCCAGCCTCGACTACGAGGGTGAGGTGACCCTGGCCGACGGGTCGACGGTCGAGGTCATCAGCGTCCTCTCGATGTACAAGCGCCACCTCGAAGACTACGACATCGACTCAGTGGTCGAGATCACGGGCTCCCCCCGCGACCTCATCGAGCAACTTCTCGACGACCTG
>JAAETV010000803.1 GCA_024227975.1 Actinomycetes bacterium | reverse complement strand
TTCACCAACGAGCTTGGTTTCACCGAGGCTTTCCAAACCATCCGGGCGATCAATGTGGCCGACGGCACCAACGAGATCCTGGCTCGCACCATCTACCGGCGCATGCTGGGCGGCGACCTCGCCCTCTGAGAAGCAACGGGCTGTCATGCCTCGGCTGTTGCCCGCCAGGGGGATGGGCAGAGTGGGTGCCGTCCCCAGCCCGACTGGGGCGCGCCACACCATGCCGCTGCGCGTCGCGAGTGCCATGCCATCATCCCTGCCCGTTCTCGAGTGAGTGTTGTGGGAGTGTTGTGGGAGTGGATCTCGGGATGTGACAGTGTCTTGAGACGACAAGCGGGAGGATGAAATCATGTCCGATAGGTCCAATGAGGTCGATCTGGGGTGGCTGACCGACCCCGATGGGGGCCACGACACACCGGCCGCTATTGCCGACTACTACGACCGTTGGGCCGGCGCCTACGACACCGACCTGGTCGCGTGGGACTATCGGGCGCCGACGCGGGCCGCGTCCCTGCTGCGAACCTACGCTCCGCAGGCCCGTCGGGTCCTCGACGCCGGCTGCGGGACGGGTATGGCTGGTGCCGCGTTGCGCCAAGCTGGGTTCGACGGGGAGCTCCACGGCATCGACATCTCTCAGGCATCGCTGGACCTCACCACCGAGCACGGCGCCTACCAGGACCTCAAGCAAGCCAATCTACGACAACGGCTGGACATCGGCGACGACAACTACGACGCACTGCTATGTGTCGGGGTGATGACCTATGTCCCTGAGGTACGCCAATGCTGGACAGAGCTCTGTCGGGTGGTGGCACCTGGCGGTGTGGTGGTGGTGACCCAACGCGCAGATCTCTGGCGCGACCGCGACTGTCAAGGCGTCATCGCGGCTATGGAGGCGGGAGGCGGGTGGGAGCTGCTGTTGGCCACCGATGCTGAGCCCTACCTACCCGACAGCCCTGGCGATCTCGGCGCTCTAGACGTCCACTACGTGGTAGCTCGCGTCCTCGCTTGAACCCGCCCAACCCGCAGTTGAGGGCGCACGGATTGAGACCTCCGCTCGTGACCGAACCGCCCACGCGGAATCGTCCTGGCCGCTGGCCATCGTGTGGGACCTCTGGCCCTGTCCGGCGATGCCGCAGAACACGCATGCTGGACTGAGCCGAGAGATTCGAGTTGCAAGCTACTTCCGGACAAGCATGCAGGTGTCGTGCTCGGCTGAAGGGGAGGCCGGATCGTGTACCGCAGGGCTGCCAGACTAGCGGTCGATGTAACCTTGCTCGCCTCAACCGTCGGCGTAGTCGTGACTGGTTTGGTCGTCGATCAGCTAGACCTTCACCAGTTCGTGATCCACAGTCAGTTCGGCTACGTGATGGCGGTCGCGGCCGCCGTTCACGT
>JAAETV010000802.1 GCA_024227975.1 Actinomycetes bacterium | reverse complement strand
GCAGCGGCGAAGGCACCAACGATCAGGGGTGAGCCCCACCCCGATACCGGTCCTCGCAGGGTGGCGAACACGACCAGGAACACCGACCCGGAACCCATGATCATCCCGAGCAGATCGAGCCGGCGGGACAGGTCGCGTTCGGCCGTTTCGGTCATGAAGAAGTGAGCCCCCACCAAGCCAGCCAGGGTGATCGGAACCAGGGTGAGATACATCCACCGCCAGGACGCGACCGACAAGGCGGTAGCAGCGATGACGGGAGCCAGGCCAGAGGCCACCATCCCCACCGATGCCCAGATCCCCACCACGCTGGCTTGCTTCGAGCTCGGAAAGCGGGGCAGGACGAGCCCGAGGGAGGCCGGCACGGCCAGGGCACCGCAGATCCCCTGGACGGCCCGAGCCACGATCAAGACCCCAATCGAGGGGGCGAGGCCGGCGGCAATGGAGCTGATCAACAACCCGCCGAGCCCAACCCGAAACACGGTCAGGCGTCCATAGCGATCGGCCAAGCGACCGGCGGCCAGCATCATGGAGGCGAACGTGAGGGCGTAGCTGGTCAGGATCCAACCGGTCAGCGAGGTGTCAGAACCGGGGAAGCTCTCGATGATCTCGTTGAACCCAACATTGGTGACGGTGATATTGACCGTCCCCAACACGAAGGCCAGAGACCCAGTAGCTAGAGCCAGCCAGGCACCACGGTCGACAACGACCTCCTCGGTGTTTGGGGTGATCGAGGGGTCGGTGGAAGTCGACATCACGGTCCTGGGTCGGTTGGCTGGCCCGACGAGTAGAACCAGGGGAACAGGATCACTATCGAGTCGGCCACGAGCCTATGGGCCACCCGATCGAACGTCAGATTCGATGCCGGTACGAACACCGCGGGCCCAGCCCGTCGAATCGCTGGAGAGGGCGGTCAGGGGGCGCTAGCGTCGGGCCATGCCCGAGCTCGACCACCTGATCCTCGCTTCCCCCGACCTCGAAGAGGGGGTGAGCCTCATCGAGTCCTTGACCGGGGCCCGCGCCATCGCCGGAGGACCTCATCCTGGAATGGGGAGCCATAACGCCCTGCTGACCTTCGACCAGCGGACCTATTTCGAGGTCATCGCCATCGATCCCGATCAGCCCGACCCGAACCGTCCCCGCCCGTTCGGGCTCGACGACGCCACCGGGCCCCGTCTGGCCGGATACGCCATGCACCCGACTGGTGGGGAGAGCCTGGAGCAGGTGGCGGACATCTTGAGGGCCAGCGGGTTCGACCCGGGCGAGACCATAGCCATGAGCAGGGTCAAGCCCGACGGTGAGGAGATCCACTGGCGTCTCACCTATGGGGGATCACCAGCATCGGCCGAGGGCAGCCTCCCCTTCATCATCGACTGGGGCGATACGCCGAGCCCGGCCGCCTCATTGCCGTCGATGGGATCCCTGGTTGGCCTTCGGGTGAGCCATCCCGACGAGGCAGTCCGAAACGCCATCGGATCCCTGGGGCTGGGAGTTGAGACCGATGAAGGGGCATTTTCCCTGATGGCCGTAGTCGACTCGGCAAAGGGAAGGGTCGAGATCGCCTGATGGGGCCATGACCAGGCCGACCCTGGCCTATGGCAGAGCTGTTTCGATCCGATGACGCCCCGACGCTGGCGGGAACCATGGTCCACCCTGGGCCGTCTGACTCCCAAGGTCGGTTTCGCGGCCGACGAGTAGGTAGTGGGGACTATCCACCACCCAGGTCCATCCTGGAGGAGAGGGAACATGCGATCGAACCGAGGGAAGCGTCGCGACGACGCCGGACCCGCATCACCACGACGACACCGG
>JAAETV010000801.1 GCA_024227975.1 Actinomycetes bacterium | reverse complement strand
TCACCGAGGAGGCCGAGCATTTCCCCGTCGAGCACGACACTGGAACAGCGCAGCGAGCGGGCCAGTTCGACAACATGGGGGAGCCGATCCGTCACCTCATTGAGGTTCCGGGTGTAGACGCTCACCGCCCCCTGGTCGAGGTGGAGCTGGATCCTGGCTCCATCCAGCTTCCACTCGACCTGAGCCGTGCCGAACCCTTCGACCGCCTCGACCACGGTGGCGGCCGTCGAAGCCAGCATGGGCTGGATAGGGCGGCCGACCTCCAGATCGATCCGGGCCAGGCCGTCCAGACCGTCGGTCAAGGCGACGCTGGCGGCCGCCCCCAGATCACCTTGCAACATCACAGCCCGGCGCACGGTTGCTGCCTTGACCCCAGCGGCGGCCGCCACGGCGTCGGTCACGACGCCGGCCAGTGCTCCTTGCCGCAAATCACCGATCAATAAGCGGGCCAGGAACTCCTGCTCCTGGGCCGTGGCCTGCTCCATCGTCTGGTGCAGCAGATCGAGGCGGCGTTGGTTGGAACCGGCACCCGTTGTTGCCGCCAACGCCGATAGCAACCCGTCGATCTGGCTGATCGACAATGATGGTTCGGTCGCCGGTTCGACCTCGACGCTGGACACGGTGACCCAACCAACGCCAAGGGCCCCCTGGCGGGGCGCTCCGACGAGGAAACCGACGGCGACCTCGATCTCGCTTGGCGTCAAGTCGGCCAGCACCAGGGCCAGGAGTTGGCGCTTCTCGGTGCGCTTGGTGGTTGCCGCAACCTGGGCCGAGCATTCTGCAATGCGTACGAACAACATCCAGCTCATTGTGCCTGCCTCTGGCGGGTGGGAGTACCGTGAAGGGCCAGATGCCGCTCTTGGTCTTGTTCGTCGTTCTCGTTGTCGCTGCCAGCCTGATGTTCTGGTGGTCGAATACGCGAACCAGGTACCGGATCAAGTACCGAGACAAGGCCCCGGGTAACCATCAGGGACGCAAGCTCAGCGACCGTGGCGGCCCCGACTGGCAGAATATGCTCGACTGAGCGATCAGGGTCCGCGGCCCTGAACGGACTCGGCTGTTGCACAGGTCTTCGTCTAGGGTTCCAGGGGTGGTCGCCGACATCGAACCTGACGCATCATCGCTCAGTCACACCCTTGAAGATGCCTATGCCGTCGAGTCTCCTGACGATTGCATCCGGCTCTATCAGGATTGGTCGGCCAGCTATGAGGACGACATCCTGACCAAGCTCGGGTATGTGTCCTACCTCCGGGTGGTCGAGGCCTTTGTCGAAGAGGCATCACGAGACGATGGGCCTGTGCTCGACGTTGGTTGTGGTACCGGCGTGGTGGGTGCGGCTCTGGCTCTGCAGGGAGGGTGGGCCGTCGACGGGCTCGACATCTCACCTGCCATGTTGCAGGTGGCGGCCGAGAAGCTGAATCTGGCTGGTGAACCTGTCTTCGGTTCCCTGATCGAAGCTGACCTCACCCAGCCCCTTCCTATCGCCTCCAATACCTACGGAGCCGTGATCAGTGCCGGCACCTTCACCATGGGCCATGTCGGGCCCGAGGCCCTCGGTGAACTGGGTCGCATCGTACGTCCCGGAGGGCTCGTGGTCTTGGGTGTCAACACCACCTTCTTCAACCAGCAAGGTTTCGATCGATTCCTGGCTGCTCTCGAAGGCGAAGTGGCTGTTGCGGAGACGGCAATTGGGATCGAGCGGAGCTACACCAATGAACACCACGACCATGGAGCCGACACTGTCCACGTTGTGACC
>JAAETV010000800.1 GCA_024227975.1 Actinomycetes bacterium | reverse complement strand
TACTATCCTATACTGCATATTCAACTATGTTCAACTATGTTCAACTATGTTCAACTATGTTCAACTATACCCACTGGAATACTATCCTATACCCACTGGAATACTATCCTATACCCACTGGAATACTATCCTATACTATCCTATACCCACTCGAATACTATCCTATACCCACTGGAATACTACCCTATACCCACTGGAACACCCACCGGAATACCATCCTATACTAATACTATCATATACTAATACTATCCTATACTAATACTATCCTATCCTAATAATATCCTATACAAAAAATATCTGTTATTTATATTATTTCATGATTTTTTTTATTTTGTTTGTTTTGTTTTGGTTTAGGTTAGTATATGCAGTATTAGTGTTGGTTAGGATTGGTATGTGGAGTATGAGTTTGTGTTTGTTGTTATTGTATTTTTTGATTATAGTGTAGTATTTGATATTGTTGGGTAGTAGTAGTATTGGATAGTAGTGTTAGTATAGGATAGTATTAGTATAGGATAGTATAGGATAGTATTAGTATAGGATAGTATAGG
>JAAETV010000799.1 GCA_024227975.1 Actinomycetes bacterium | reverse complement strand
GTTTTCTCCATGGGTGCCTTCGCTGGCGCCCTCGTCGAATCATCGATCCGGCGAATCACCCAACGTCGAAGGGAGCGCAATGTGGGACGTTTGAGCGGACACCTCGTCATTTGTGGCTATGGCCGAACCGGGGCGATGGTGGCCGACCTGATCCCCCCCGGAATGCAGGCGGTCGCCATCGATCGCTACCGCCAGCAGGTCGATGCCGCCACTGA
This sequence comes from Actinomycetes bacterium, assembly GCA_024227975.1. Next base: position 1,704 of record JAAETV010000799.1, on the reverse strand, counting down.
CCGGGGACACATCGGTATCGAGGGCAACTGTACATCCGACGAGATCCTCATCGAGGCTGGAATCGAGCGTGCCTCGACCCTGATCGTGGCTGTGGCCTCTGACAGCGATGCCTTGTCAACGGTTCTCTCGGCCCGGGTTCTCAACCCGAGACTGCGCATTGTGTCACGGGTTGAGGAGCGTGACTCGACGAAGAAGTTACGTCTGGCGGGCGCTGATCATGTCGTCAGCCCGTTGGAAATGGGAGCCCAACGCCTGGTTGCCGACATGCTCCAGCCGTCGGTCGGATCGTTCCTCGACGCAGCCCTCCACGACACCTCGATCGGCTACTCGATGCAAGCCCTGCCCCTGCCCGGCGACGGTGGAGCCATCGACGTTCCCCAAGTCGAGGCCATAACTGGGGCGAGGATCATCGGCGTGATGGACGCCGAAGGCCACATCGTCGAGGCCAGCCACACCTCCGATGACGTCCAACCAGGGCACACCATCCTGGCTGTGGGGCGTGATAGTGAGCTCCTTGCCTTGGCCCGATACCTCGCCGACCGTCACAGGAGCCGTTCCTAGCCCTGGTGACGAGCCTGGGTGACCTGCCAGACTCGGGCGGTGAGCCAAACAGACTTCCATCCTGATCAACTGCGAGAGTACGTACTCCAGGTGTGCGCCAAGCTTGGTAGTGAGCCGACCGAGGCCGGCCTCGTTGCTGACCAGCTCATCCGGGCCAACCTCTGTGGTCACGACTCTCACGGCATCGGCATGATGCCAACCTACGTCGATGCTGTTCATGGGGGTCGTCTGTTCCCCAATCGCCATTCGTCGGTGGCCGTTGACAACGGTGCAGTGTTGGTGATCGACGGGAACCGTGCTTTCGGTCAGGTGACCGGTTTCGAGGCGACCAATCTGGCTATCGAGCGAGCCAAGGAGACTGGGGTCGCCCTCATGGGGCTCCGTGACAGCTTCCACATCGGGCGCATCGGTCACTGGGGTGAGCAGTGTGCCCGGGCCGGGATGGTATCGATCCATTTCGTGAACGTTGCTGGCCATATGCCCCTCGTCGCTCCCTACGGGGGTGCTCAGCCCCGTTTCACCACCAATCCGATCTGTATCGCCATCCCGGCCGGTGACGGGAAGCCGGCAGCCCTGCTCGACATGGCGACCAGTGTGATCGCCATGGGCAAGATCCGGGTGGCCAAGAACAAGGGCGAGCTCGTTCAACCGGGAGCCCTCCTCGATGGGGACGGGGAGTTGACCGAAGACCCGGACGCCATGTTCACCCCACCGGGGGGCGCCATTGTTGCCTTCGGTGATCACAAAGGGTCAGGTCTAGCCATCATGTGCGAGATCCTGGGAGCTGCCCTCACCGGGGGAACAACCATCGCACCCAAGAACGAGCGCGACGGGTCGGCCCTGAACAGCATGCTCACCATCGTCATCGATCCTGATGCCTTGACCAGCCGAGATGGTCTGATTGCCGAGGCCGGCGCCTTCTTGAGCTATGTCAAGGAGTCAACGACTCGCTCCGGGTTCGAAGAGGTCCTGGTGCCGGGGGAGCCGGAGCAGCGATCGCACGACACTCGAGCCCAAGCGGTGCCCGTTGATGGCGGAACGGTAGGCGAGCTTCGCGCCGCTGCCGACCGGGCTGGCCTTGACGAATCTGAGATCGTCTCGCTGCTTGGTTCGTAGCAAGGGGGTCTACCGGGTCGGTGCCC
>JAAETV010000798.1 GCA_024227975.1 Actinomycetes bacterium | reverse complement strand
GATCAGGCGCTGGACCGAGCCGGCTGACATGCCCGAAGCCTGAGCGGCCTCGGTTTGGCCCTTCGGCACCGCTTGGAGGCCCCCTCGGACGATTTCGGCTATGTAGGCAGCGCTGAATCCGGTGATGACGATGATGGCCAGACTCAGATCCGCGGGCCGCTCTCCCGGTAGGAACAGGGGCAGCATCAGGGTCGAGAACAGCAACAGGGAGATGAGTGGTACCCCCCGGATGAACTCGATGAAGATGACCGAAGCAGTCTTCAACACCGGTAGCTCGGACCGGCGGCCCAAGGCCAGCAGGATCCCGAACGGCATGCCGAGGGCAATGCCGAGCACGGTGGTGAACAAGGTGATGTGGAGGCCGCCCCAGTTCTCCCAGCCAATCCCATCGTGGGGAATCAGGACTTCGATGGTGAACACCACCACCGCTGCCAACAGGGGAACCCCCCAACGGATGACCAGGCTACGAATGCCCTCACCCAGGTCGCGGCGGCCGACCTCATTGACCGCCCACACTGCGGCAATCAGCCCTAGGGCGTAGCCGCCCAATTGGGAGGTGCCGGCGATCACCAGCATGGAGATCACGAACAGGACGCTGCCGATGTATACCGCCCGCTCCCTGATCGCCACCGACAGGCGCCAACCCACCTCCCGGCTGAGGACCAGGATGGCGAATGCGGCGGCCAGGCCGATGTAGGGAAGTATCGTCCTGGCAAAGCTGACGAAGAAGACAAGCACGGCGGCAATGGCCCAGAAACGGCGCAACAGCTCCAACCAGGTCGACTTCGCCGCCGGCAGGTCCTTGGCCAAGTTTGCGTCATAGGTATTGTGGCCGAGAGCCCCCGACAGGAAGCCGAAGCCAGCAACTAGGACGAACCCAGAGACCCACGGCCTCCACAACTCGTCCTTGGGGAACTGTCCGATCATGAACAGCCGGAGGTTGGCTCGAACGATGGCGTAGTCGGCTCCTAAGGCCCACTGGAGGGCCAGAACGGTCAGGATCAGGCCAACAACGCCGAACACGATCGTGATGATGGTGTTGGGGACATTGTTGAACAGGTTCTGTTTGATCCACCGACCCGGTGGCAACTTCTGGCTCGATGGTCCGCTGCCCGACGCTTCGGCCCTGGCCAACATCAGCTCGGTTTCCTCGATCGAGACGGGTGTTGCTTCAGCCATATCGTCACCTCCCCACGATCTGAAGTCGGCGGTTGACGAGGTTCCCTATGGCGGAGAGCACCAGTGACAGGGTGAGATAGAGCAGCATCAGGATCAGGATCAGCTGGGGGGCCGGCTGGGATTGGCCGAACAGGTTGTTGATCAGCGAGGTGACCTCGGGCTCTCCGATGGCCAGGGCCAGCGAGCTGTTCTTGGAGAAGTTGAGGAACTGATTGATGAGGGGGGGGAAGGCGATCCGCATGGCCTGGGGTAATATGACGAAGCGGTAGCGCTGGAAGGCGGAGAGAGCCAGAGCGTTTGCGGCCTCTTCTTGGCCCCGGTGCACGGCCAGGATGCTGCCGCGGACGATTTCGGCGATATGAGTTGCGGTGTAGATGACCAGGGCCGTCGTCAGGGCGGCGTATGGCATCTGCATGCGGAACCCGCCGGTATAGACCCGGCCCGCCTCGTCGAGCCCTGGCTTCGACAGCTCGGCCGGTCCCCCGAGGGCGAGGTAGGCCACGATCCCGATGGTGAGGAAGGTGCCGGCCGACCACAACACCCGATGGTGAGGGTGGCCGGTCTCGTTGAAGACCCTGGTTCGCCACACACCAACGGCGAGGGCAACGATCAGTCCGACCAGCAGCACCAGGCGGAAGACTGCGAAATTGTCTTGGCCGGCTATCGACGGGATGGAAAAGCGGGAGTTGCTGAAGATGAACCAACCCCCGATCGGTCGCCAGGCCTCAGCGGCGGCCGGGAATCCTTCCAGGAATACCACCCGCCAGATGAAGATGATGACGACCAGGGGTGGGATATTGCGGAAGAACTCGACATAGCCGGTGGCGATCTTGCGTAATAGCCAATTCGACGAGAGGCGGGCAATGGCGACCAGGGTCCCAAGCAGGAGGGAAGCCGGGATGCCGACGAGGATGATCCGGATGGTGTTGAGGAACCCGGCAGTCAAGGCTTCGCTCACCGTGTCGGCCGGAGTCAGCGGATTGTCGGCAATGCTGATCTGGGCGGGCTGACTCAGGAAATCGAAGGACAGATTGAGCCCAATGTCGTCGGCCCTGGTTGTGAAGTTCGACCAGAGGTAGCCGCCAACGAGCACCATCACCACGATGGCTGCGATCTGGGCGGCGATGGCCAGGGCGGTGACGTCACGCCAAAGGGGAGGGAGGTCACCGGCACCCTTTTGTCTGATCCGCCCGGCGAAGAACTGCCAGATGTCATAGACCAGGCGACCGACCACGAAGATCGTGGTGAAGATGAGCGCAATGGCCAAGAGCCAAAGCAGGATTGTGATCATCTAGCGCTCCCCCTACTGCTCCCGGAGCCCCTTGTCGCCACCCGCCGGATGGAGGGACGTGGCCAGAAGGTAGAAGGGCGGGCCGGCACTCGTCCAGCCCGCCCTTCTTGTTTCTCGTTACCTAGATTTCTGTGACCGCTCGATCAGCGGAATGGTGGGACGTACTGGAGGCCACCATTGGTCCACAGATCATTGGGGCTCCCGCTCAGGGTGAGCCCGATAGGACCGAGGTTGGTCTGGAAGATCTCCTCGTAGTTCCCGACCTGGGAGATGATGTTGTATGCGAACTTGGGATCGAGTCCCAGCCCGACCTCGGCTACTGCCGAGTTGCCGTCATCATCTTCGATGGGCTCGCCCAGGAAGCGCAGGATGCTCGAGTCCTCACTGGTGAGGAAGGTGTCCACGTTTTCTGAGGTGATACCCCACTCCCAAGCCTGAACGGTGGCCATGACAGCCCAGTTCACGACCTGGGCCCACTCGGTGTCACCATCAGCCACGACGGGGCCGAGCGGCTCCTTGGAGATGATCTCCGGAAGGATGGTGGTCTCGATGTCCATGTTGGCGGCAAAGGCAGCCAACTGGGAGGCATCCGAGGTCCAGACCTCACACTGTTCGGCGACGAAGGCCGGGTTGAGCTCGTCATTCGATCCGAACTCCACCGCAGTGAAGGGGATACCGAGATCGCCGAGAACGGCATTCAGGTTCAACAGCGTGGTGGTCCCTGTGAGCACACAGACCGAAGCGTCGGCCACATCGGCCAGCGCGGCGATACCACTGTCGGCCCGGACCATGAAGCCCTGGCCGTCGTAGAAGGTGGTGTGCAGGAAGTTGGCCTGCTC
>JAAETV010000797.1 GCA_024227975.1 Actinomycetes bacterium | reverse complement strand
TGGCTGCCCTCGTCAGAGCCCGACGGGATGCTCGCTGAGGAGCTTGCTGACTTTCGCCTCGTCGATCTTCTTGACGAGCCGGCTGGACTCGTGGATGTCTCGCAACGTCTTCGAGAGCGAGATCGACGAGCTGACGGCCATGAGGAAGCTGATGGCCAGAAAGGCTCGGACCCAGGGATCGACGGGAAGGTAAACGAGGCCGATGGCTGACGATGCCATCGAGATGCCGAAGGCGACCCAAACCTGGGCCACCCAGCCGGAGCTGTGGAGTTGCTGCTGATTCGGTTCGTAGGTCATTACTAGATAGTCGGTGTTGGGCCGGTATCAGACCATGACGGCAATCCCCCATAGGTCCGTGGGGGTTTGAGACGAGGTGAGCGGCTCACCCCATTCTGTGCTCACAGGGACGAAGGTCCAGACTCATTGGGTGAGCGGGGCGGCGGCAGTGGATCCCCGGCCGGGACGTCCGACTCTGGCCCAAGGTCGCGGGTTCGGCCATAACGATGAGATGGAGGACCGGAGCCCTGCCTCGACGCTCGAGTGGCTGATGTCGCCGACGTGCCCACCCATCCGTTATCTGACCGCCCGAGATCTGGTAGCCGAGCCGATTCCGGGACGTGAGTTGGAGATACTCCGACGAGAGATCCAGCAATGGGAGCCACTCCAGCAGATCCTCCGTCTCCAGCGCGATGATGGTAGTTTCCCGCCCGGACAGAAGACTCCGACGGCTCAGCCGACATTCACCGCGCTGACCTTGTTCCAGCGGAGCGCCATGGACGTCAACGACGAACCGGTGCGCCGCACCGTCGACTATCTGACGGACAACCACCTCAACAAGGGTGCCGCCTCGTACACGAGCGGGGGGTCCGGAGTCCTGCCCTGCTACCTCGGAACCGTCGCCTTGGCCCTGATCAAGATGGGGGCGTTCGACAGCGAGCTGGTGCAATCATCGATCCAGTGGCTCGTGAACCATCAACGATTCGATACGCGGTCGAACAAGGCAGGCGGCGAGCATCCATGGCCATACAAGGCGCCCGACAACTACGGCTGCTGGGAGAGCGTCTCGTGCTATCACGGTGTGGCAGCTGCATTCCGGGCCTTTGCCGCCATTGCTCCGGAGAAGCGATCAACCGACGTGCAGGTCCGGCTCGAACAGGCAATCGAGTACCTCCGCCCACGACGCCTCTACAAGAAGACCACTACCGACCGACCCTTGTTTCGTCATATGAAGCAGTTGTTCCTCGTCGGCGACTACCGATTTGATCTCCTGGACATGTTGAGCGGCATCGCAGATGCCGACCCCAACCTTGTCGATGAAGATTGGGTGGCCGAGGCCGTTGACGACATGAACACACTCACCGTCGACGGGCGAGTCATCCTGGCCAAGAACTACGGCCGCAAGCTCATCGACCCCATTCCACTCGAGCCGGTCGGTGAACCATCACGATTCCTCACCTACCAGTGGGTCCAAACCCAGAGGCTGCTCGGCCTCGAGTGAAGACCGACCATCCGTGTGAGCCTCCGGCGCAGCTCTTCCATCCGGGCACCCTCGTCGAGAGAGCTCCTGGTGATCGATCGATCGTGCTCGGAGGGCTTGACCTATTGCGCTCGGTGCCCTCCATTGGGCAGAATAGTGGTCAGGTCGTAGTCGAGGTTTCTCGCCAAATGACTTCCCGAAGATGGAGGATGGTAGAGGAACGGAACTCTATATCGACAATATGAATTGGGGGCAATCATGCAGGTCACCGAGCTTTTGAAACAAAAGGGCCACGATGTCGCAACGATCGGGCCGGACGCCACAATCGCAGTTGCGATCGAGATGCTCCGTCAATGGAATGTCGGATCCCTCGTTGTATCCACTGATGGAACCAC
>JAAETV010000796.1 GCA_024227975.1 Actinomycetes bacterium | reverse complement strand
TTCCAGGCCGCCGGTGGGTCATTGGTGATGCTGGCCAAGGGCAACCGGAGCCAGGAGGTGGCCGACGCCTGCAAGCGCCACGGTGGCTTCTACTTGGGGTCGATCGGGGGTCCGGCGGCCCGCCTGGCCAAGGACTCGATCCGTTCGGTCGAGGTCTTGGAGTACCCCGAGCTGGGCATGGAAGCGGTGTGGCGGATCGAGGTCGAGGACTTCCCAGCCTTCATCATCATCGATGACAAGGGCAATGATTTCTACGCCGAGACCTCCCGACCGGTGGATCTACGCCTCTGAAGGGAGAGCGTCGGTGGTCGGAGGGTCATCTCACCCCTCCGCTCCGGGGCAACACTCTCACTCGCTAGTCTCCGCTTCACCTTCCGCCGGAACTGAGTTCCAGGTGGACCCTTCAACACCATTCCCGCCGCGTGTCTCAAACGAATCGTCTTCAAGCTGCCCTCGGGCGCCTTCTGGCTACCCTCACTGCCGTCGCCTTCTGGCTGGTCCTTCTGGTTTCACCAGGAGCGACGGAACACTCCATCCGGTACGACCCCTCCGCTCCCCACGCGGTGGACGCCGTACTGAGCGGACCGGTGAGCAGTGACCGGACAATCGGCTCGGCTGGCAATGATCCCGTCGTGCCCCAGGGCCCGACCTTGATCGCCCCCGATCCGATCGGGCTCGATCCCTCACGAGGGCGGCTGAGTTCGATGTCGATGGTGGAGCTGGAGCTCCTACGCCTGACCAATGAACTGCGAGCTGACCCGGCTGGCCCTCTACGGCGCCAGGGCCCACCCCCTTCGTGTCTGAATGACCCCTACTTCGAGATACAGATCGATCCACTCACCGGCCTTCCAGTTCCGGTCCCGGCCTTGGACCTGGACACGGAGATCTCGGTCTCGGTGGCCCGGGAATGGGCCCTACAGATGTATCTCGACGACTCATTCGTCCATCGTCCAAGTACAGCCCAACAGCAGCTGTACACCGAGGCCGGCATTTCGACCCTGGCCTGGGGCGAGAACATCGCATGGGCCAGTGGCTATCGGACCGAGGACGTCGCCCGAGTTCACTTCGAGGGCTGGCGGGAGTCCGAGATCGGCCACTACTGCTCCCTGCTGACGGCCCGTTTCACCCGGATCGGGATTGGCGAAGTACGCGTGGACGGCCAGTCGTGGGCAGTTCAGAACTTCTACCATCCCGCAATTGTCCCTGAGCCCGTCCCGTCCCCCTAGTGGCGGACCTCGCTGACTCTGAAGCGTTGGGAGGGACAGCTCAGCTGTGGTCTTCGACGAACTCGACCCAGTTGCCGTCGGGATCCTCGACCATGGAGATCGTCACCCCTGGGCGGACTTCGGCGCTGTCGATGCGGATCTTGTGACCTGCATCCTTCACCGCCTGGGTGATCTCGGCCAGGTTGTCGACGATCATGGTGAAGTAGCGATAGCCGGTCGCCCCGGCGATCCCACCCTTGGCCGGACGGGCTTCGGGGACCTCGTCCAGCTTGACCAGCTTGATCAGCGTTGTCCCGCACATGAGACGGTGCATGGTGCCGACCATGCCAGCCGGCATCGGGGTATCAGCGACATGGTCGAACCCGAGAAGATCTCGGTAGAAGCCAAGTGAGGCTTCGCTGTCGGTGATCACGATGCCGAGATCGATCGAGTCCTTGGAGAGCTTCACACCCATGAGGCGCACCCTAGCTTCTAGCATGCCCCTGGAGCACGTGTGCTATCACCGCCGTCAGCTTCTCGGCGTAGGCGACATCCAGGAACTCGTTTGGACCGTGGGCGTTCGACTCGGGGCCGAGCACCCCCGTGATCACGAACTGGGCGGCGGGAAAACGATCACCGAGCATGGCCATGAAAGGGATCGATCCCCCCTCTCCCAGCTGCTGAACCGGTTGCCCGAACACCGCGTTCGAGGCATCGTCGAGGACGGCGCGGAGCCAGGGGCTGAGCTCAGGAGAGTTCCAACCCGATGCGGTCTCGCTGCGGTCGAAGCGGACCGTGGCCCCATAGGGCGGATCGGCAAGCAACACAGCCCGGAGCTCATCTCGGACGGCCTCGGGGTCCGCCATCGGAGGTAGCCGCAACGAGAGCTTCAATGCGGTAGCCGGACGCAACACGTTGCCAGCCATTGTTGTCGTTGGGATCCCATCGATCCCTGTGTAGGACACGGTCGGTTTCCAGGTCTTGGCCAAGACATTGTCGACGGGCTGATCGTTCATAGCTTCCATCCCATCGACGAGAGGCAAGCTCTCACCGGTTGGCGACGAGATCGCCTCGACCAAGGCTTCGGCTTCCCTCCGCCGGTGATCAGGGATCTCGGTATTGGCGGCGGCAAGGAGCACCCGGCCAGAGGATGCGTCTTCGACCCGGTCGAGGAGTTGCCGGATGATGCGGAAGCTCGACGGGACGATGCCGGAGGCGCTTCCCGAGTGGACCCCCTCGGTCAGGACCTCGACGGTGAGGGTTCCGTCGACCAGACCCCGCAGTGAGGTCGTCAGCCACACGGTGTCGTAGGTGGCGCAGCTCGAGTCGAGACAGACAACGAGGTCAACATCCCCCAACCGCTCAACCAGGGCCTCGACGTGGGCTGGTAGATCGGGGCTACCCGATTCCTCCGAGGCTTCGATGAGAACGAAGCAGTGCCCGTGGGATCCACCGGAACGTTGCACTGCCTCGATGGCAGCGAGGGAGGCAAAGGCTGAGTAGCCGTCGTCGGCACCCCCGCGCCCATAGAGCCGATCTCCCTCCCTGACCGGGGTCCAGGGCCCCAAACCGTCGCGCCAGGGCAACATCTCGGGCTGCTTGTCAAGATGCCCGTAGAGCACAACCGTGGGCTCAGTTCCTCCTCCAGTCTCACCGCGTCTACCGGGACCACCGTGCCCATCGGAACCGAAGGGCTGGATCTCGGCCACGATGAGAGGGGTGACCGCAGGCGAGCCCGGCAGGGAGAGATCCTGGACCTCGACGC
>JAAETV010000795.1 GCA_024227975.1 Actinomycetes bacterium | reverse complement strand
TGATGTCGTTGAGACCTCGGTCGCATTCGGCGACATCGTGGCCAGAGTCGATGGTCGGCGGCTGGTCGAAGTGCGAGCGCGATTCGACGCCACCGACGTGAGCACAACCACGGCCCAGACCCAGACCTATGTCGAAGACCGTTTCGATGCCGACCGCCTTACCTCACTTGGCCTGGCCTCAGACGCTTTGGACTTCGACTTCGGCTTCGAATCGGACAACCAGGAGTCGTTCTCGTCGCTACCCATTGCCTTTGGTATCGCCTTGTTGTCGATGCTGGTTCTGCTGGTGGTCCAGTTCCGATCGGCCAGCCAATGGCTGTTGGTGTTCCTGGCTATCCCCTTCAGCTTCTTCGGGGTGTTCGGGGGCCTGCTGGCCACCAGCAATGTCATCAGTTTCTTCGTGATGCTCGGCTTGATCGGCTTGATCGGTATCGCCGTCAACAACACCATCCTGCTCGTCGACTTCGCCAACCAGGAACGTCGAGCGGGCCATGACCGCAGCGAAGCCATCCAGCGGGCCGTCCACCATCGGTTCCGGCCCCTCGTCGCCACCTCACTGACAACGGTTGCTGGTCTGTTGCCGCTTGCCCTCTCCGACCCCTTCTGGGAGGCCCTGGGTATGACGATCATCTTCGGTCTGTTATCTTCGACATTCCTCGTTCTGGTGTCGTTCCCGTTCTACTACCTTGCGGTGGAGGCGCTTCGCGATCGCTTCGTCACCCCTTGGCGGCCGACGTCGATGCGGGCGCCTGATGTCAACGATGCTGATGACAACGACTACGAACGGGTCTTCGTCGGCTAGAACCCGGGACCAGATTGAGGTCCCGGACACGTCGAGCCTCGGGGTCAGACCCCCCAACCTAGGGTCTGACCCCAAAGTGCCTGGCGCAAAAGCCCAGCCGATACCGGCTGTTACTGGCCTGACGCTCAGACAGGATCTGGGGGACAGAACACGATGAGGCTAACTCGGTCGGCCTGCCGACGAAAGCTGAACGGAACAACCCCTCCTTCACCGTCGGCAGCAATACCTCTCTCGTGGCGCTCGAAGCCCTAGCGGGCAGCCAACACTTCGCGACGTCGACCGACCCAAGCCACCATCACCACCAACCCGATGATGGCAAAGGCGATGACACCCGAGCGAGGGCTGGTGACCTCTGCCACTTCGCCCAAGGAGTACATGCCGAAAGGGAGAGCACCGATGGCCATGCTCAACAATCCCATGGCTTTCCCCCGGTGTTCCTCGTCGACACTGGTCAAGATGACCGCGGACTGGGTGGCAGCAAACAGCCCGAAACCAATAGCAGCTATGACCAGCGAAACGAAGACGGGCCCATAGCTGGTGAACACGCCGAGCCCGGTGAGCGCAGCCAAGGCCACGATGGCCCCAACCACATAGGTGATACCACGGGGCGGCTCCCAGCGAACCACGATCAGAGCGGCCGCCATCATCCCGAGCCCACCAGCAGAAGCGAGCAGACCGGCGCCAAAGGGACCGGCCCCTAAATCCTCAGCGAACACCGGGACCAGCGGTGTATGCGAGAAGTAGAAGGTGTTGGCCACGACCGTGACCCCGAGACCGGCCCCCAATCGCCGATTGGTTCTGACCAAACGTAGCCCATCGCCCACCGCAGCCCCCAGACCCTCTCTGGCTTCGGTGTAGACCACAGGATCGGGTCCGGCCTTCTTCGACTCCGCCGGGGCCATCCACCTACCCGACCAAGCAATGAGGAGCCCGGCCACAGCCAGGATGGCAGCCACGACGATGAAGGCCTGTCCGACTCCGAGAGCATCGACCACCGCTCCTCCCGCCACCACGCCGATGGACAGGCCAACTGCTGTTGACAACGACTCGAGAGCCATGGCGTTGTCGATGAGATCGACCCCAACGATGTCGAGGACCAGCGTTCGTCGGCTGGTCATGTCGGCCACCCAAGACAGGCCGACCCAAACCATCAAGGGATACAACATCCACGCAGCCAACGCCTCGGTCAGATCGAGGGTGGCGAAGATGAGGACGACGGGCACCAACAACGCCACCACGGTGACCAGGATCCTCCTTCGGTCCAACCGGTCGGCCAGCCCTCCGGCCACAACCCCAGCCGCCAACATTGGGGCCCACATGGCTGCCCCCGTCAACTGGACCGCACGCGGCGAAGACGTCAGATCATTGGCCACAAAGGCGGCCAAGAAACTCAGGCTCCAGCGGGCGGTGTTGAAGAGGAAACCAGCGGCATACAGAGAAGGAAAGCCGGGCTGGCGCAACGCGGCCACCAGATCGAAATCCCCCATCTGACGGCCCTGCCGTCGGCGTCCGACAGCTGGTCCTTTGTCCTCCTCCACCGACAGCATTGTGACAGTTCAGAGCTTCTTCGACCCTATTGAGCCCTGCTCGGGACGCGAGTGCGCTAGGTTGGCCCCCGTGGCGGTTGGAGAGGACACCGGGTCGGACCTGGGGTTCGTCGAACCCGAGTTGACAGCTGACATCACACTGATAGAGATCGACTCGGGAAACGATCCCCTGCTTGCCAAGGTAGCCGACGCGCTATTTCGCTGGCGCTTCGGGATCGTCGTGCTGTCCCCCGTGTTCATCGCGGTCATGGCCTTTACCGTCCTCGGCCAAGAAAGCTCCCCCGACCCGACAACGATCGAAGCCGATCGGGCTAGCTCAGCCCTGGAGCCCCTGATCGAAGGGGTCGCCGGCCCATCCTCACGAACGGGCGCGGCACCAGCAATCAGCGGCGGCCCCAACACCTCGTCCTCCACCATTGATGTCGCTACCTCAACCGACGCAGACTCCGCTTCTGGCCGGGACGCCACCAGCCGGTCTTCCTCCTCTACATCATCGAATGGGCCCCAATCGACCCAGTTCGAAATGGTGGCGGGGCCGACGACGAGCCTGGCGGGACCCCTCGGCCCCTCGACCAGCCAACTGGCGTCCAGCACCACGACCACCAGCTCAGCAACAACATCGACCACCACCCAAACCACTCCGACCACGACATCCACTGTCGGTCAGACAACAACAACCGATTCAGAGTCAACGGCAACTACCAGCACATCGCCAGTCACGACCGGATTGGTCTCTTGCACGGTGTTGATAGACGAGACCGGAGCAGACCTCAGGGTCTCCCCCAACGACAGCAGTGAGTATCTGCTGCACATCCCCGTCGGCACCTATGACGTCATCACCACCTCGGGCGAACCCGAGCCGACCTGGTACAACATCAAAGTCGCAGGAACACTCGGCTGGGTCGAAGTCGACGATGTCGCCGACCACAGCTACACCTGTACCTAGTGTCCTCTCGCCAGTCGGTTTCTCGTCGATATGGCCCTCAGACCCGATTGTGCACTCGGTCGGTGAAGTAGGTCAGACTGGTGTACCGACTCAGACCGGCGGTGAGCACTGACGTGATTCGGCTCGAGCAACCGCCACCAACCATCGACCAGGGCGAGGTCGTCGAGGTGGCATCGACGGACGAGCACAACACCAGCCACTGAGGCCACGAGAGGGACCGGCTCTTGACCGAGACAACAGTTACAACCACCAATGCCCCCGAGGGTGAATACGACATCGAGTTCTTCTGGGACCCGATCTGCCCCTTTGCCTGGATCACATCCCGCTGGCTGGTCAAGGTGGCCGACCAGACCGGCTACCGGGTGGACTGGCGGTTCATCTCCTTGCGCCTGCTCAACAAGGACAAGGACTATGCCACCGAGTTCCCCCCTGAGTACGAGCACGGCCACACCGCCGGCCTTCGCATGTTGCGGGTGGCCGCTGCTATCAGGGCAGACCTCGGCCGAGAACCTTTGGCCGCCCTGGTTACGGCCTACGGGGAGAGCTACTGGGACAAGCCGAAAGGTTCAGGCATGCGGGCCCACCTCAGCTCAACCGAGCACGCCACTGAGGTACTGAAGACAGCCGGTCTGCCGACCACCTATGCCAGCTCACTTGATGACACCTCCTGGGATCAGCTGCTCGACGACGAGACCGAGCTGGCTCTATCTCGCACCGGGCGCGACGTCGGAACACCGATCATCACATTCCAGCCACCCGACGGCCTCAGCTTCTTCGGGCCCGTGATCTCCAGGGTTCCGAGCGATGCCGACGCCGTCCCCCTCTGGGATGCGGTCACAACCCTGGCCGCCTTTCCTGGGTTCGCCGAGATGAAGCGAAGCATGCGAGAGGTTCCCCAGCTCAATATCTTGGGCGGGGTCTCCAATCTTCCAGCCCAGGAAGACTGGACCGCAGGCCACCGCCGCGGCCACCTCGCAGCAGATACCGAGACCAGCTGATGGAGGTCGCCGGCAAGACAGCGGTGGTCACCGGCGGGGCCAGCGGTATCGGACGAGGCATGGCCCGCTGCTTCGCAGCCGCTGGCATGGCCGTGGTCGTGGCTGACATCGAGCAGGCACCCCTCGACGAGGTCGTGGCCGAGCTGGCGGCCGGGGGCACCGAAGCACTGGGTGTACAAACCGACGTGTCCAAGATCGATCAGGTCGAGGCGCTTGCCGCTTCAGCCGTCGACCGGTTCGGTGGAGTTCACGTTCTGTGCAACAACGCCGGTATCGGCATCTCCGACCCCGTGGGATCTACCTCCATCGAGGATTGGCGCTGGACTCTCGACATCGATCTTTGGGGCCCCATCCATGGGGTCCACACCTTCCTTCCCCTCATGGAGAGCCAGGGTGAGGGTCACATCAACTCGACCGCATCGATGGCTGGCCTCTACGCCGGCGCATCGCTTGGGGCCTACAATGTGGCCAAACATGGTGTCGTCGCCCTGATGGCCAGCCTGGAACGAGATCTGCGTCTGACGAAATCGCCGGTCAGAGCATCCGTGCTCTGCCCCGGTCCAATCAACACCAATATCGTCGACAGCCAACGGAACCGCGATCCGGTGTCGGCGGCCAAGCACGTCGAGACCGAAACGGGCCAGAAATTCTGGGACATCCTCACCCGCTCCCTGGCCGAGGGCATGGACCCCGACGAGGTGGGCCCCGTGGTCCTCGACGCGATAGTGAACGACAAGTTCTGGATTCTCACCCACCCGCAGATGGCCTCGATGGTCGCCAAACAGCTCAACGCCCTACAGAACGACCAGTCGCTGACCCGCTGAAAAGAGGGCGCGGACCAGCGCCTACAGGGGCGTGACAGGCCGCTCGGTCCCCAATCAGCTACATTGATGCCTTGTGTTCACCACTGAGGGCGAAGAATCGCGGACTGCCCAGGAGGAGCCACCATTCCTCCAAGAGCCGACGCACTTCGTCAGCTCTCAGCCTGATCGGCGTTGGACCGACCAGCTAGCTGACCTCATCCACAACCAACGCTCATCGCTGGTGGTCGGGGCCCTTGTCCTCGTCGTGGGTCTAGGGGCCATCCTCTATCTGCGTGGGTCAGGGGAAGCAACCAGTGTTGATCCTCTAGGCAACCCCACTCTGCCCAACGTGGCCAGTACTGCTGACGCCGCCAGTGACCTCTCCCCCCTCGACGATGGTGAGGATGACGCCGTCCCGGCGACGGTCGGGCCCGGTGTCATCCCCCAAGCTGAGCGTCCTCTGGGTACGGCGACACCGTCGACCACGGTCACCCTCCAAACGACGACCACGGCCCAGACCACGACCGAGGCTCCAGCCACGACCACGACCGAGGCTCCAACCACGACCACGACCGAGGCCCCAACCACCACGGCTGATCCGTATCACAAGTTGGACAACTGCTTCGTCGATGTCAGGCGTAATAGCAAGGTCTACCCCGAGCCATCAGAAGATGGAGGGTCGATTGGCAAGACGTCGGGATCAGCTCGAGCTATTGCCTACACCCCAGCCGACGGAGGCTGGTATCAGCTCGAGAGCCCGCTCGGCCAAGGCTGGGTCAAGCAGGATCGGATACGCAACTTCGAGGGCGACTGCGACTGAGGCACCGACCGCACTGGCGGCCTACGTTTGGGGAGTTCCAGGAGGCCCACCGAAAGGACGCTCGATGACCACCGGCTCCCCTGACTCCGAGAAGCCACCTCAGCTCGATTCCAGACGGCGTGGAGCGTTCCTCGAGACTATGACCGGCATCATGAACGGGGGCGCCCTGGCCTTGATGTGCTCGATCGGCCACAAGACAGGACTATTCGACACGATGTCGGCCCTAGCCCCATCGACCTCCGACGAGATCGCAGCCACGGCCGGCTTGCAGGAGCGCTACGTCAGGGAGTGGCTGGCGGCCATGACGGCGGGAGGAGTCGTCGACTACGACCCGGAGGCCGGTACCTATGCTCTGCCAGCTGAACACGCCAGCCTCCTCACCCGAGCCTCAGGTCCCCTCAACCTCACCACCTACTGCCAGTACATCTCCTTGCTGGGCCAGGTCGAAGACGAGGTCGTCGACGCCTTTCGACGGGGCGGCGGTGTGCCTTACGACCGCTATCCCGCCTTCCAGGAACTGATGGCTGAGTCGAGCGGGCAACGCCTCGACCAAGCCCTGCTCCCCCAGGTCGTGCCCCTCCTCCCCGGCGGCCCTCAATGGCTGCGAAGCGGGATCGACGTTGCCGACGTCGGTTGTGGCAGCGGGCGAGCGCTGAACAAGCTTGCGGCCGAGTACCCCAACTCGCGGTTCACCGGCTACGACATTGCCGACGGCGCGTTGGCCAGGGCCAGAGCCGAGGCCCAAGCCGCGGGCAACACCAATATTGACTTCGTGGCCCGAGACGCGGCCCAACTCGACGAGAGCGAGCGGTTCGATCTCATCACCAGCTTCGACGCCGTCCATGACCAGGTTCGGCCCGACGACATGCTGGCTGGCATCTTCGCCGCCCTCAGACCAGGCGGTACCTACCTCTGCGTCGAGCCCAAGGCTTCGAGCCACCTACAGGACAACCTGGCCCTACCTGGGGCACCCTTGATGTACACCATCTCGACGATGCACTGCATGACTGTCTCTCTGGCCTACGGCGGGGAGGGTCTTGGTACCGCCTGGGGTGAGCAGCTGGCAGTCGAGAAACTGACGACCGCCGGGTTCTCCGAGATCGAGGTCACGGGCGTCAAGGCCGACCGGGCCAACCACTATCTGCTGGCGACCAGGGCCGCCGACCACTCCTGAGCCCGGGCCTCAGGCCCCCTTCCACGGCCGCATGGCCACGGCCCAAGGGTCGGGAACGATCCCCATCGGCACATCGATCAGGGCCGGCTCTCGGGCGTCGATGGCGGTGCCGAGAGACCGGGTCAGCTCCTCCGGGCTCTCGGCCCGGTAGCCCTTCATCCCGTAGGCGGCGGCCAGGGCCAACATGTCGGGGTTGGTCAGCTCGGTTCCGTGGTGGACACCATCGAACTGCTGCTTGTGCATCCGCTGCACATTGCCGAAGGCATCGTCTCGAAAGACGATCCCAACCAGGGGGAGGTCATGGTTCATGACCGTTGCCATCTCAGACATGCCGTAGCCGAAACCCCCGTCGCCATTGACCGACACCACCGCTCGGTCGGGATTGCCAACGGCAGCCCCGACCGCGGTTGGATAGCCGTAACCCAAGGTGCCCTGATACCCGGGGTCGAGGTAGCTGTTGGGGTGACGAACGTCGTAGATGAAACGGGAGGCATAGCCGACCTGGGTCAGCTCGTTGACCAGGACGCCATCGTCGGGCATGGCTTCACGCAGGGCCCGGGCGTAGGACATCTGGGGTTCGAGCACGGCCAGCTGCTCGAACATCCGCTCACGGATCCCGTCGGCATCGACCCACAGGGGCCGGGTCCCCTCGATGAGGGAGGCCAGGGCCGCCACCCCGGTACCGGCATCACCGTTCACCGTGGCGTCGAACGATCTAGGGGCCCCGAAGGCGGCAGGGTCATGATTGAGCGAGAGCAGGGTGGCTCCCTCAGCAGTGTGGGTCAGATTGCCGCGACCGTCGATGGCCCTGGAGCCCACGAACAGCACACAATCAGTCCGGCCCAACAGCTCCTTGGAGGCCAGGGGGAGGAAGGCATGGGGGTGACGATTGTCGAAGGCCCCCTTGCCATTGGTGGTCGAGACCAGCGGCGCCCCCAGGGCCTCAGCCAAGGCGGGTAGGGCATCCCAGGCATCAGCGGCCCGAGCTCCGCCACCGGCATAGATGACGGGCCGCTCGGCTGCCGCCAACCGCTCGGCCACCGCCCCCAAGTCGGCGGCGGTGCCCGGCGATGGGGTGCCGGCTGGCTCAGGACCGATGGCGGCGCCAGGAGCCGCCCCAGACAGGATGTCGGGTGGTAGCTCGACGGCAACCGGGCCCGGACCATTGGCCAGCCTGACCATGGCCCCATGGATGGCCCCTGCCACCTGACCGGCCTCGGTGACCAGGGTCGATTGGAGACACAGGGTGGCCAGGATGCCCGACTGGTCAGGGATCTCGTGGAGCAGACCCAGATCACGGCCAATCCCCCGAGTCGGGATCTGCCCGCCGATCAATAGGACCGGCGACGAGCACGACCGGGCCGTCACCAATCCACTGGCGGCGTTGAGAACTCCCGGACCGGGGACGACGATGGCCACCCCGATCCGTCCCGTGCTACGGGCGTAGCCGTCGGCGGCATAGGTCGTCGTCTGCTCGTGCCGGACATTGATGAAGCGGATCTGATCGGCGTATTGGGCCAAACCGTTGCTGGCGTAGTCGAGCTGGACACCCGGGATCCCAAAGATATGTTGAACCCCTTCGGCCGCCAGTTGGCGGGCCATGGCCTGGCCCCCGGTGGTTGTCTGATCGTTGGCATCTACAGCGGTCACAAGGGTGACCCTAGTAGGGGTCACCATCGTTGAGCCCGTCTCGGGCTCGCCCGAGCAGAGCGAGGGGAGACGGCCCGGGCCAGCTAGCTTGCCGTCATGATCGATCGCCCCATCGAGCAGCTCACGGCCCTCGGACTTGATCATGAGATCGTCGGATGTGACCCAACCTTGGCCGACACTGCCCAGTTCTGCGAGACCTATGGCTACTCGCTGAGCGAATCAGCCAACGCGATAGTGGTCATCGGCAAGAAGAACCCACCGATCCACGTCATGTGTCTCATCTTGGCCGACTCCCGACTCAACGTGAACCACACGGTGCGCAAACGTCTCGGGGTCCGCAAGGCCTCCTTTGCTTCGGCGGAGCAGACAATGGAGCTGACGGGCATGGAGATCGGGGGTGTCACCCCCTTCGGGACGACCTCGGAGCTCCCCCTGTGGATCGATGCCAGGATCATGGATTGTGACCGGGTGATCATCGGTGGTGGTGGGCGGGACCGCAAGCTCCTGGTCCCACCCGAAACGCTGGCCGCCCACCCCACAGCAGAAGTGGTCGAGGAGCTAGCTTCGGTGTGGTCCAGTCGCTGACGGAGTGCTGACGGAGTGCTGACCAGACGCTGGAAGCCCCTTCCGCCGCAAGCCGGATTGTCGTAGCGTTTTCAGCATGTTGCATCTGGAGCTCCTGGGCCCACTGAGAGTGCTCGACGATGACGGGAACGATCTCACCCCCGCCGGCCAGCGGGAGCAGGAGGGCCTCGTGATGTTGGCCGTCGTCGCTCCCACCCCCCTGTCGGTCGAACGGCTGAGCGCAGAGCTGTACCGAGACCGTGAGACGAGTGATCCCCGCAACGCGGTCCAAGCCATGATCTCCCGGCTGCGGCGAGCCCTCGGCCGGGCCGCCGGCGCCATCGAGACGACGGCCACCGGCTACCGCCTGGTTGATGTGGTGCTCGACATCGACCGGCTCGAAGAGCTGCTCCAGGCCGCCCGGAGCGAGCCAGACCCTGTTCGGGCCACCGAACTGCTCGACGCCGCGGCCGCCCACTGGCGGGGCCCGGCGCTGGAAGGGCTCGAGGGAGACCTCGTTGACGGCGAGCGACTCCGAATCAACAGTCTCTGGGCCGACAGCGAGGAGGCCGTACTGGAGCGGCGCCTCGACGCCGGCGGCGATCCTGAGCTGGTTGCGGCCCTCG
This sequence comes from Actinomycetes bacterium, assembly GCA_024227975.1. The sequence continues at coordinate 2,736 of JAAETV010000795.1, read as the reverse complement.
AAGGGGCGGTCGGTCGGGACCCATTGCGGGAACGACGGTGGGAGCTGTTGATGTTGGCTCTCTATCGCCAAGGCCGCCAGGCCGAAGCCCTGCGCAGCTACCAGCGGGCCAGAACCATCTTGTCCGACCAGCTCGGCCTCGAACCAGGCCCTCCTCTGGTCCGTCTCGAACGCCAAGTCCTGGCCCATGACAGCGCCCTCGATCCCACGCCAGCTCCGGTCCAGGAGCCGGCGACATCATCCCAGCCAATGGTGGGTGAGATGGCATTGCCCCGAGGCACCGTCAGCGTGCTGTTGTGTGATGTCGAGGGCTCAGTCCGGCGCTGGGAATCAGCCCCAGCCGACACCGCGCGCGACATCGCTGACCTCCACCAGATCTGGACCGAGGCAACCGAGGAACATGGTGGCTATCTGGTGAAGTCGACCGGTGATGGTGTCCTCTCAGTGTTTCCGACCGCCGACCGAGCGGTGACGGCGGCGGCCGCCGGTATGGCCCGTCAAGCAACCACGGACCTCCTGGTCAAGGCGGCCATCCACACTGGTTCCCTAGAGCCCGTCGACAACGACTACCGAGGCCCGGTGGTCAACCGCTGCGCCCGACTCCTCGATCTGGCCCACGGGGGTCAGATCCTGGTCTCGGCCACAACGGCCGACCTGGCCCGACCGGATCTGGACACTCCGCTCAGCCTCCGAGACCTGGGGATCCACTGGCTACGTGACGTCCCTGAGCCGGTGAGAGTGGCCCAGATCAACGGGCCGGGGTTGACCACGACCTTCCCTCCCCTTCGAGCTGTTGGACCGGCCTCACTCCCCCGGCTCCGCAACAACCTCGTCGGACGCGACACACTCACTGCTGAGGTCGTCGACAAGATCAGCACCGAGGTCCTGGTGACTCTTCTGGGCCCCGGCGGGATCGGCAAGACCTCCACCGCGGTAGCCGCCGCCTGGGAGCTGGTCGGCATCAGACCAGTGAGGTTCGTCGATCTGGGCCGCGTCAGTGACCCAGCAGCCGTCATCGACCGGATGGCAGAGGACCTCATCTCATCCGATCTCGACGAGGAAGGCGACTCGTTGGAACAGATCATCGACCGTCTGCGAACCAGCACCGACCTGATCATCGTCGACAATGCCGAACACGTTCTCGATGCCGTGGCCGAGGTCGTCGACACAGCCCTACAGCACGACATCAAGGGAACCTTCCTCGTCACCTCCCGCCGCCCTCTCGGCCTTCCCGACGAGACCATCATCGGCATCCCGCCTCTCGCCGTGCCCGGATCCGACGCCGACCTCGACTCCACTGAGCAGTCGCCGTCGGTTCAGCTCTTCGTCTCGCGGGTCAGAGCTACCCGGCCCGAGGCCCAGATTCCCAATGGCCTGCTGCCCGTCGTAGCCCACATCTGTCGACGGCTCGATGGCATCCCGCTGGCGATCGAGTTGGCGGCTGGGCGGGCATCACTGTTGTCGGTCGATGACATCGCCGCCCGTCTCGACGATCAGCTGCGCCTATTGCGCCAGGTCGCCTCGTCCCGGGAGCGACGTCACCGCAGTCTTGAAGCCGTCGTCGGTTGGAGCGTCGACCTGTTGTCACCGTCGGCCCGGGAACTATTCGATCGGCTTTCCGTGATGTCGGGCTCGTTCGGCCTGGACGGGGCGGGGACCCTCATCACCAACTGTGAGCTCGATCCCGACGACACCATGGACGATCTCGACGAGCTCCAACGAGCCTCCTTACTGGTGGTCGAGCCGGGAGGGAGCCGATTCCGCATGCTCGAACCGATCCGTCAGGCGGCCGCGGCCGAGCTAGCCATGCGGGGGTTGGAGGAAGAGACTCGCCGGGCCCACGCCCTCTGGCTGATCGGCCTGGTCACCGAGGCCCACCAGCGGCGCGACGAAACCAAAGCCGAAGCTCTGGCCGCCGTCGACGCCGAGTCCGACCAACTTCGGGCCGCCATCACCTGGATAGCCGATAGCGAACAGGCCGATCTTGCCGCCCCCATTGCGTACCACGCCAGCTGGTGGTTCCTGACCCGCGACCCAACAGCGGGAGAACGACTACTGAGCCGACTACTCCCCCTGGTCAACCGTGAGCACGACCCGGCCAACTGGGCTCGCCTGATCATCGCTATCGCCAATGCCACGGCCGCCACCCCCTACTCCGAGGTCCAGGACAGCGCCATCGAGGCCGTGGCGATCTTCGACGAGATCGGGCTCGAGGACGCCGGCCTGGCCCGGGTAGCGGCCGCCATGGCTCAGACCAGGCGAGCCGAAATGGATCTTCCGCTCCGACTGCTGGCCGAAGCCGATCGGTTGACGTCGTCCGATGATCGATGGGCCAGAGCCATCGTCGACCTCTCGACCATGCTCCTCCAGGCCAGGTCCATGACCCTGACCCCATCGACCCCCGTCGACGCCCACGATGCCATCCGAAGGGGCGAACAGGCGTGCATCACCTTCCGCTTGCTCGGAGAGCACTGGGCCTTGGGCATCGCCCTGGGCGAGTTGGGCCGTGTGCATCACAACCTGGGCGACCTCGAAGGGGCCGAAGCCTGCTTCGTAGAGGCGCTCGAATTGCTCACCAAAACGAACCATGGCCACGGCCACCACGTCTTGAGCGAGCTGGGCCGCATCGCCAGTGCCCGTTCACAACACGATCGAGCCTTTGCCTACCACCAGCGAGCTCTCGACCTTGCCCTGCTCGATGGTACGCCCGGTTGCCACGCCATGACCCTGGCCGGGT
>JAAETV010000794.1 GCA_024227975.1 Actinomycetes bacterium | reverse complement strand
TTGTTGACCGGCACGTCGGCCGCGCCGAACACGGCCACCACTCCCGGTACCGCTTCGGCCGCCGTCAGGTCGAGGGCGATCAGCTCGGCGTGGGGCTGATCGGTGAACACGACCTTGGCCACCAGAGCATCGTCGGGAATCCGATCGGCTGGGTAGGTAGCGACCCCAGTCACCTTGGCTTCGGCATCGATCCGGATCGCTCGCTGGCCGACACTCATCGCTCGACTCCCTCTCCTGTCGCACCGGCACCAGCGGTACCAGTAGTGGTAGCGCTGGTCGATGCGGCCTTGACGGCGGCGTGGACGGCGTTGTAGCCGGTACATCGGCACAGGTTCCCGGCCAACCCGGCGGCCACCTGGGTCCGGGTCGGGTCGGGGTGCTCCTCCAGCAGCTTGGCCGATGCCATCACCAGACCCGGGGTACAGAACCCACATTGGACGGCGGCCTCGCTCACGAACGCCTCCTGAATGGGGTGGAGCCCGTCGGGTGAACCCAGGCCCTCGACCGTCACCACCTCATGGTTGGCGGCCCGGGCCGCCGGAACGAGGCAAGCCATGACGGCGGCGCCGTCGAGGTAGACCGTGCAGGCTCCGCACTCACCCTCGGCGCAGCCTTCCTTCACCCCACTGGTTCCGGCTCGATCTCGGAGCCAGTCAAGCAGGTTGGACGACGTGGCTCCGGCCCCTGTCACCGGTGAGCCGTTCACGGTGACCGTGATGGGATCATGGTCTCCGATCGTCAGCGATGGCCCACCCCTCACCCTCTGGTCGGGGTCGGCCAGGAGGGGCGGGTCGGCCATCCACTGGTCCAGGTGGTGGCCGTGGGCCAGAGCCTCGAGGGTCCGGGCCGTCATGACCCCACTGAGGTGCCGCCGGTAGTCGGCGGTGGCCCGCACATCGTCGATCGGTTCGACAGCAGCCGATACCGCTTCAGCTGCCTGGGTGATGGTGGCCTCGGCGAGGGGTCGCCCCCGCAGAGACTCGGCCACGGTGTCGAGGACCATGACCGTGGGGCCGACACTACCCACGGCGATGGTGGCGTCGCTCACCGTTTGACCGTCGTCGTCGAAGGTGATGGCGGCCGCCAGGTTGACGACCGAGATGGCCTGGGCTCGACGCAGCCCGAGCTTGACGAACATGGCTCGCTGGTTCGGGCCCAGCTTGGGCACCATGATCGCGGTCACCAGCTCGCCGGGGGCCAGAGCCGTCGTCCGAAATCCGGTGATGAACTCGGCGATCAGCATCGTCCGCAGCCCCCGGGGTGATGTCAGCTCGACCGAAGCGTTCAGGGCCAGCAGGGCCGAAATGGTGTCGTTGGCCGGGCTGGCCGTGACCACATTGCCGGCCACCGTTGCCCGGTTGCGAAGCTGGGGTGAACCGATCTCGCGACAGGCCTGAGCGAGCGGAGTGGCAGCCTGGCGGCATAGGTCGGAGGCCACGATCTGGTTGTGGGTGACCAGAGGCCCGATGACCAGGGTGTCACCCTCGTCGTTGATCTCATCGAGACCGGCGATGGTGCTCAGATCGACGAGGGTGTCGACCCCGGCCCGGCCCCCTCGCTCCAACTCGAGTAGCAGATCGGTGGCCCCCGCTACCGGCCGGGCCCGCTCACCGGCTGCCGATAACACCTCGATGGCGGCGGTGATCGTGGTTGGGGCGTGGTAGGTGGCGATCCGCTGGCCGGGTCGTTGCACAAGATGAAGGGAGTTGGCCATGAGCCGACGGTAGCGCCACCACGGTCCTCCGGGCTTGGTCAACCACCTCGACTGACAACTTGCCCTCCACCGAGCTGCCACCTGGGCCGATACCGGCAGCAGCACTACGATCGGGCTCGCACCTACACCGGGAGGGTCACCATGAGCGATGACAACCAGACAGGCTCCGGCCAACTCGAAGGCCGGGTGGCCGTGATCACGGGGGCAGCCAGCGGGATGGGGCTGGCCACGGCCGAGCGTTTCGTGGCCGAGGGGGCCAAGGTCATCATCGCCGACTTCAATGTCGAGGGCGGCCAGGCCGCGGCCGACGCCCTTGGCCCGGCGGCCCGGTTCACCCTCTGCGATGTCTCGCGAGAAGACGATGTGGCCGCCGCCGCAGCTCTCGCCGTTGACACCTTCGGCCGGCTTGACATCATGTTCAACAACGCCGGTATAGGGGGTGCCTTCGGGCCCATCACCGAGATTGAGGCCGACGACTGGGATGCCACCTTCGGCGTGCTCGTCCGCGGTGTCTTCCTCGGGATCAAGCACGCGGCCCGGATCATGATCGACCAGGGGGAAGGGGGCTCGATCATCAACACCGGATCTATCGCCGGGCTCGGCGGTGGGGCAGGACCCCAGGCCTACTCAGCAGCCAAAGCAGCCGTCATCAACCTGTCGGTGACGGCGGCCTCCGAGCTGGCCCCGCACTCCATCCGAGTCAACGCCATCTGCCCCGGCGTCATCTTCACCCCCCTGATGCACTCCGGAAACGAGGCCGATGCCGAGGAGATGATCACCGAGCTCCAACCCATCCCCCGCCGGGGGGAGGGGGCCGACATCGCAGGGGCCGCACTATGGTTGGCCGGCGACGACTCGGGCTTCGTCAGCGGCCAGGCCATCACCGTCGACGGGGGCCTGCTCTCGGCCGGGCCCCGCATCTTCGGTCGCCTGAAGAACACCCGAAACGTTCATCGCATGGTCGGCATAGCCCACGGCACAACAGGCCAAGCACCAACGGTCCGCCGCCTCTAGGCTCCTCCTGCGATGGTCTCATTCTCACTAGAGGGCAAGGTGGCGGTTCTGACCGGGGCCAGCTCCGGGCTCGGTCACCGCTTCGCTCATTGTCTGGGCGAGGCCGGTGCGGCCGTGGTGTTGGCAGCCCGCCGAGCCGATCGCATCGACCCCCTAGCCGCCGCCCTACCCGAGGCCACTGCCGTGCCCTGTGATCTGACGGCCCCGGGGGCGCCGGCCGGGTTGCTGGCCGCCTCTCTCGACGCATACGGCCAGGTCGACGTGATCGTCAACAATGCCGGTATCTCCCGTGTCTTGCCCGCCATCGAAGACGATCTCGACGGCTTCCGCTATGAGCTGGAGATCAATCTGGTTGCCCCCTATGAGCTAGCTCGCCTCAGTGCCCGCTGGATGCTGGACGAGGGTCGACCGGGCTCGATAATCAATATCGGTTCCGTCCTCGGCAATGGGGGTGGGGGGCGGCTCAAGGTGCCAGGCTACGCCGCATCAAAAGGGGGGCTCCACAACCTCACCCGGGAGCTGGCCTCCCAGTGGGCCCGCAAGGGGGTGCGGGTCAACGGGATCGCTCCCGGCTGGTTCGAGACCGAGATGAACGTCGACATGTTCGGCACCGACGGCGGCATGTCATACATCACCGACAACACCCCCATGGGACGCCCCGGCCGGGAGGGCGAGCTCGACGGAGCCCTACTGTTCCTGGCCTCCGAGGCTTCGACCTATGTGACCGGCCAGGTCCTGTTCGTCGACGGCGGATGGACTGCGATTTGAGATGAACCACCGCCGGTAGAATCCGGACCCAGGCTGCGCCACCACACTGGCGTGACCTCCCACCTCACCGGTATCGGACACACAATCGGGTGCAGTTCGGTCACGATGCCAAGCAAATCGGCAGGATTCGTACAAGACTCCAGGGGTATGGCCAACTGGTCGCCGCTCAGCCACCGCCCACTCGTCCCTGGTGAGCTTCGCTTGCCCTGGGGCGACGAGACCTTCAGCTCCCGGATGCTGGCTCAACACCTCGATGAGGCCCACGACCGAGCCAGTCGACGCCCAGCCATCATCGACTCCCATATCCCCTGGCTCCTCCAGCAACTGGCGGTTGAACCCACTGAGGCTCGGATCCTCGACCTGGGATGCGGACCCGGCCTCTACCTGGAACGATTGACCGCCGGAGCCAGCATCGGGGCCGGAGTCGACATCGCTCCCGCCGCCATCGCCTGGGCCGAGCAGCGGGCCGGTGAACGCGGGCTTGACCTCTCCTATCACCTGGCTGACATGCTGACCGTCGACCTCACTGGTCCCTTCGATCTGATCCTCGATCTATATGGCGATCTCAGCACCTTCGATCTCCCGTCGATGACCTTGGTGATGGAGCGCATCGCTCGCTGGCTCCGGCCTCGGGGGCGAGCCGTGATCGAGCTGTCGACCAGGGCTGGAGTCCGCCAGCTGGCCGACCTCGATCTCCCCTGGTACCCATCGGGGCCGGGGCTGTTCAGCGATACCGACCATCTGATACTCCGAGAAGCCAGGTGGTTCGAGGAGGAGTCGGCAACGGCCGAACGCTGGTGGGTGGTCGACGGGCACGTGGCCGAGGCCCGCGTTTGTGGCACCACCACTTGGTGGCACGGACCAGGCCTCGACGCTGCCATCAGCGCCGCCGGGCTCGAAGTCATGGCTAGCTACGGTGACCTGACCGGGGCTCCACACGATCCAGAAGCTCCGATGGAGGTCCTGGTCTTGGAGCGACAGGACAGGCCCGTCAGCGGAGGATGAGGGGGATCGTGCCGGTGCCGTCGGGGTCTAGCTCGACCGGGATCGACCAGGTCTGGTGATCGAGGGTGCAGACCTCGTCGCATTCTGCGTTGACCGTGATCCGTATCACGCCACGCTGCTGATTGCCGCCTAGCTCGACGATCCGGTGAGCCCCCGTCCCGGTCACCGACTCCACCAGTTCTGGGGGCTCGGCCGTGATCACCAGGTTGGCCCTGGCCCCGGTGGCCACCAGCTCGAAACGAGACCTGACCTTGGTCGACGGCGCACCAAAGGTCGACCTCGGCCCGGTCTCGATCCGCGGCCGCAGAGGATGGCGTGTGAGCCGATTGGCGGCGCGTTCGACTACAACTATCTCCGCCCCGTCGTCCGTAGGCCCACTGGTTGTGGCCACGGCCGTCGGCTCGGCCAGGCCCGACGACACCGTCTCCATCTGGCCCGTGGCTGGATCGAAGCGGCGGACGGCTCCGTTGAACACATCAGCAATGAGGATGCGACGATTTCGGTCCATGGCGAGGCCAGCCGGATGTTGGAGCAGAGCCTGTTGGGCGGGGCCATCGACATGACCGCTGGTGGCTGGTGATCGGCCGCTGGCCGTTTGGACCTCAGCCCCATCCCCTTGTCGGCCACCGACCCAGCGCAGCAACGACGAGTCAGCATCGACAAACCAGAGCCGATCGGGGGTGGCCAGGAGAGCCGTCGGCATGGCCAACCGGGCCCGACGGGCCATACCGTCCTTGTGTCCCTCGGCCGAGCTACCGGCCACCATCTCGACAGGACCCACCCCAGACCGCACAGCAGGGGCGGGGACGGCCAGGAGCTGATGGTGGCCGGCTACCGCAATCACCAGCCGATCCCCCCAAACCGCCACATCATGGGGAGAGGCCAGGTCGGCCTCCCGCCCAGGGGTGCCGGGGCGAACCCGGCGCTCTCCCCGACGGCCCGTCCCCACCAAGGCCTCGACCAAGCCCGACTCGGGATCAAGGGCCACCACCTGATGGCGGCCGGTGTCAGCCACCGCTATCCGCCCATCAGGCAACTCACAGAGGCCGCGCGGATCGACGAATCCCTCAAAGCGAGCCTCGATCTCGAAGTCGGGACCAACCACCACGACCATGTCGCCCCGCTCCTCTGACACCAGCCAGCGATCGGGGCCAACGGCCAGCAAGCGGTTCGGATGACGAAGCTCTCGCCCCCGGCTGGAACCGGTCCTGGAGACAGTCGGAGGAGGCGGCCCTGTAGTACTGAACCTAGCCAAGCGGGCGAGGAGAGGGCCCAGTCGGGAAATCTCGAACTCGCCGACGGCGCTGGTCACGAGCGATCCATCGGGCCCGATCACGACCACCGTCGGCCAGGCCAGAAGACCGTAGAGACCCCACAGGCGAAGGTCGGGATCGTTGACAACGGGGTGGCTGATGCCGAGCTGGGCTGCTCCCGCTCGCACCACATCCAGCGACCGCTCAGCTGGGAACCGGGGGCTGTGGACCCCAACGAGTTGTACCCGGTCGCCATAGGGGGCGACCAACCGATCGAGCTCGACCCCGGCTTGGGCACAATTCACACACGACCGGGTCCAGAAGTCGAGCAGGACAACCCGACCCCGCCACCGGCCAAGGCTCCCTCTGTCATCTTCGGATGACAACCAACGCAGATCGGGGGGAATGTCGGGAGCCACTACCGGGTTCACGTGCAGCGATGTCATCCTTGCCACCCCAAGATCTCTCGACGGTGCTCCATCAGCGGGCCGAGCGGTTCGGCTCCCAGCCCTTCCTCCGCCTGGTCGGGGCCCGCTCCGAGCCAGACCAGACCCTGAGCTGGGCTGAAACCGAGGAGCTGGTGGCTCGGGTTGGGGGTGGGTTGATGGCCCGCGGCCACGAGCCGGGCTCGGGCTCGGTGATCATGACCGCTGGAGGGCTGGCATCGACCCAGTTGGTGGTGTGGTTGGCCTGCCAGCGGATCGGGGCGGTATGGGCTCCCCTCAACCCTCTCCTGCGAGCCAAGCCCCTGACCGACATCGTGGCCCAGGCCAAGCCCGATCTCATCGTTACCGACCGGGCGGTGGCCGAGACCCCGGCCGTCCCGAAGCTCGACATCGACTCTCTGGCCGCCGGCCACGAGGTGGCTCAGCCGGCCACCGTCGGTCCCCTCGGTCAGGGGTTGGGGGCCAAACTGATGTTCACCTCCGGCACCACGGGGCAACCCAAGGGGGTGGTCTGGAACCGCCGCTGTGAGGCCCTTTGGGCTCAGGCCTACGCCACCGAGCTGCTCGACGTCGACGAGGGCAATGGCCTGTTCACCTGCCTCCCCCTGGCCCACGTCACGGCCCAGGGCACGGTGGCGTCGGCGTTGTTGACGGGGGCCACCATGACCTTGGCCGATGGCTTCGCCCCGTTCAGCTTCTGGGATCAGATCCGTGGGGCCGAGGCCCGCCGCTTCACCTTCGTCGGCACCATCTTGTCCACCCTCATCAGAGCGAAACCCAAACCAGGCAGCGACCGGGATCACCAGCTGGATCGGATCGTGGGTGCCGGTGCTCCTCCCCCCTACTGGGCAGAGATCGAGGACCGGTTCGGGGTCGAGATCATGGAGACCTGGGGCCAGACCGAATCGGCCGGCTGCTACACCAAGCCCTCGTCGTTGCCCCAACGCCCTGGCTCGATCGGACGACCAACCGACCGCTTCGAAGCCCGCCTCGTCCCCCTCAACGGCAGTATTGGGGATGGCAGGGGCGGTGAGCTGCTGATCCGGCCGACGAGCCGGGGTGCCATCTTCGATGGCTACCTCCGGCCCGACGGGTCGCTGGAGTCGCCCTATGACGCCGATGGTTGGTACCACACCGGCGACCTGGTGCGGCTCGGCGACGATGGAGATCTGGAGTTCGTGACCCGCCAGCGAGAGAGCATCCGCAGACGGGGGGAGATCATCGCCTCGACCCCGATCGAGGAAGCTGCGGCCACACATCCCCAGGTGGCCGAGGCAGCAGCCATCGCTGTGCCCGCCGGCGACGGGGTCGACGAGGAGATCAAGCTCTGCATCACCACCTTCGGTCCCGAGCCGGTGAGCCCCGTCGAGCTTCACCGGTTCCTTCGCCAGCACTTGCCGGCCTTCATGGTGCCTCGCTACATCCAACATCTGACTCAGCTACCCAAGACCCCGTCGACCCGGGTCCAGAAGTTCAAGCTCGATGGCGGGGTGGAGGGGGCGTGGGACGCCCGCAACCGTCCCCATCGTCGGTGACCCACTCAGGTCCCGAGGTAGGCGCACACCAGGGAGAAGCCCTCATCGGTGGTGCGGATCGACTCGGCCTCAGACTCCTCGATCTCGATCTCGAACGACTCCTCCAGTTCGAGGACCAGCTCGAAGAATCCAAGGCTGTCGATCTCCAGGTCATCTCGGAAGTCCTGGCCGAGCTGGATCTCGTCGGGTTCTCGCTCCAATACGTCGGCCACAGCGATGGTGTAGGTGGTCCACGCCGCGTCACGGTCGAAGCCGTTGGTCAACTGCTCACTGCTCACAGGATTGGTACCTCCTCGTTGGGATCTAGTCGGAACCGAACAGGAGGGACACATTGTGGCCCCCGAAGCCGAAACTGTTGCTCATGGCCAACCGCACGGGGCGCTCGACGGCCACATTGGCCACATGGTCGATCGAGTCGAAGTCGCAGGCGGGGTCGAGCTGATCGAGGTTGATGGTCGGGGGCACGCACCCACTGCGGATGGCTTGGATGGTGGCAATGGCCTCGAAAGCACCGGCTGCCCCCAGCAGATGGCCGGTCACCGACTTGGTCGACGAGACCGCCACTCCCCCACCGATGACGGCGGCAACGGCAGCAGCCTCAGTGGCATCATTGAAGGCGGTCGAAGTGCCATGCGCATTCAGGTAGTCGATCTCGTGTGGGCTGACCCCAGCTTGAGCCAGAGCGCCTATCATCGAGGCTCGGGCCCCGGCCCCATCAGGGTGGGGGGCGGTCGGATGGTGGGCGTCGCAGCTGGTGCCGTAGCCCAGGACCTCACCGAAGATGGTGGCTCCCCGCTGCTCGGCTTGGGACCGCTCCTCCAGGACCACGATGGCGGCACCCTCGCTGATGACGAAACCGTCACGGTCCACCTCGAAGGGCCTCGATGCCTGGCGGGGATCTCCGTCGTAGGTCGACAGGGCCTTCATGGCCCCGAAGCCGGCGATGCACAGGGGCACGATCGAGGCATCGGCTCCACCGGCGATCACGGTATCGACCCGGCCACTGCGGATGGCCTCGAACCCATCTCCAATGGCGTTGGCCGAAGCGGCGCAGGCTGTGACGGGGCAGGTGGTGAAGCCCATGGCCCCGAACTCGATGGCGATCTCCCCCGCCGCCATGTTGGCGCACATCATGGGGGTGACAAAGGGGCTGACCTTGGTCGGACCGCGGCGGGCCAGGACCCCGAGTTGCTTCTCCATCGTGGCCAGACCCCCGGCCCCGCTGCCTACGATCACACCTACTCGGAAGGGATCTAGCTCGATCCCTCCATCACAACCGATTCCGGCCTGGGTCACCGCTTGGCCGGCGGCAGACAGTGCCAATTGGGTGAAGCGATCGAGATGCTTGGCCCGGTAGCGCCCAAACTCGGCACCGGGGTCGAAACCGGTGACCTCACCGCCGAAGGCAACCGGAAACCCCTCGACGTCGAACTGGGTGATGGGCCCAATACCGGACCGGCCCTCAACGAGAGCGTCCCATGCAGTTGTCACCTCGTTGCCGACGGGACTGAGGAGCCCCATTCCCGTCACCACCACTCGTCTGTCGTGCACGGGCACGTAACCCTGGGTGGAGCTCGATGATTCCCATCATCGTGGACTCGGTCTTTGTCATGGCCGGGGGGTTGTGACAGGTTCTGATCCATGATGTCATCCCTCAGCGCTTTGCTGGTCGCCAATCGAGGCGAGATCGCGGTTCGGATCCTACGGACGGCCGCCGGTCTCGGTATCGACACCATCGCCGTCAACACCGCCGACGATGCCCCCTCGCTGGCCCAGTCCATGGCCACCGAGAGCTACCAGCTACCAGGGACAGGGGTCGCCGGCTACCTCGACATCGACGCCATCATCGAGGCGGCCAGAATCACCGGGGCCGACGCCATCCACCCCGGCTACGGATTCCTGGCCGAGAGCGCAGCCCTGGCCCAGGCTTGCGCCGACGCTTCGATCACCTTCGTCGGGCCTTCACCCGAGGTACTGGCCCTGTTCGGCGACAAGGTGGCGGCCCGATCGGCGGCAGCCGATGCCGGGCTGCCCATCCTGGCCGGGTCCGGGGGGTCGACCGATCTGGCCGGCGCGGCCGAGCTGCTGGAACGCCACGGGGCCATCATGTTGAAGGCGGTGGCCGGTGGAGGCGGTCGGGGGATGCGGGTCGTGACCGAGCCCGATGGGCTCGATGCGGCCTGGGCTCGTTGTGTATCCGAAGCCACCACCGCTTTCGGCGATGGTCGGATCTACGTCGAACAGCTCGTCACCGATGCCCGCCACATCGAAGTCCAGATCGTCGGCGACGGGATGGACGTGATCCACCTCGGGGAGCGGGACTGTAGTATCCAACGGCGCCATCAGAAGGTGGTGGAGATGGCACCGGCCCCAGGGCTCAGCGATGAGCTTCGGGCCAGGCTGGGGGAGGCCGCCGTCGACCTCGGCCGCTCGGTTGGCTACCACAGCGTCGGCACCGTCGAATTCCTGGTTGGTTCCGGGGGGAATCCCGACCGGGAGCCAGACTTCTGGTTCATCGAGACCAATGCTCGGATCCAGGTCGAGCACACGATTACCGAGGAGGTGACCGGGGTCGACCTGGTCGAGACCCAGCTGAGGTTGGCCGCCGGAACCAGCCTCGACGATCTCGGTTTGGGCGAACCACCCTCGCCTCGGGGGTGGGCCATCGAGGTCAGGATCAACGCCGAGACAATCGACCCGTCGGGCTCGACCATGCCCGCCGGCGGGACCGTCACCACCTACGAGCCAGCGGCCGGGCCCGGGGTGCGGGTCGACTCGGCCGCCTTCGTTGGGATGACGATCAACCCGAACTACGACTCATTGCTGGCCAAGCTCATCGTCCACCGTCGGTCGGGCCCGTTCGAGCCAACCGCGTCGAAGATGGCAGCCGCCCTGGCTGAGACCCGCATCGAGGGCATCGCCACCAACCTTGACCTCCTCCGCAATCTCATCAGCCACCCCGGTCTCGTCGGGGCAACCACCGGTTTCCTGGCCGACCACCTGCCCGCCCTGTGCACCCCGGGCCCTCACCCGGTGCGAGCCCTCGTCGTCTCCTCGCCGACGGGCACCGGGGGTGGCCAGGGAGTGGGCGGTGTCGGACCGCACGGGGGATCCCAAGCCGGCGCCACCCTGGCCAGCGACGACCCTCTAGCCGTGCTGGAGTTCGGTCAGGCGCCCACTGGGGCGTCCGACGGTGATGGGGGCGGGGACCAACGAGCTGGTGGGATCGAGCTGCCCGATGGGTTTGTGGCTGCTTGCACCCCGCTGCAAGGGACAGTTGTATCGATCGAGGTCGAGGCCGGCCAGGCGGTGGCTCAGGGGCAGCTGGTGGCGGTGGTCGAGGCGATGAAGATGGAGCATGAGGTGGCGGCCCCGGTGGCGGGCACCGTCGAGCGGATCGAAGCCCACCCTGGTGACACCCTGTGGGGCGATCAGGTTCTGCTGGTGATTGCGGCGGGCGACATTGGCGAGGCGGGAGCGGCCGAGGTCGAAAGAATCGATCTTGATGAGATCCGCCCCAGCCTGGCCGAGGTCCTCGAACTGAGGGCCAAGATGATGGACGAAGCTCGGCCCGAGGCCGTCGAACGGAGGCGCAACACCAACCAGCGGACGGCCAGGGAGAACCTGGTCGACCTGGTCGATGACGGGACCTTCATCGAGTACGGCCCGATGGCGCTTGCGGCCCAACGTCGACGTCGGAGCTGGGATGATCTGGTCAAGCGGAGCCCGGCCGATGGGCTCATCACCGGAGTGGCCTCTGTCAATGGTGAGCTGTTCGATGCGCCGACCAATCGGTGCGCCGTCATGATCTACGACTACACAGTGTTCGCCGGAACCCAGGGCATCCGCAACCACGCCAAGACCGACCGCATCATCGATGTTGCCACCGACGGGCGGATGCCTTTCATCTTGTTCGCTGAAGGTGGAGGGGGACGACCGGGCGACACCGACGGTGGTGACTTCGGCAGCCGCACCTTCTCCCGCTTCGCCACCCTGAGCGGCCTGGTGCCGATGGTGGGGGTGGTCTCTGGCTACTGCTTCGCTGGAAATGCCTCCTTGCTGGGGTGTTGCGACGTGATCATCGCCACCCGCGACGCCCATATCGGGATGGGGGGTCCGGCCATGATCGAGGGGGGCGGGCTGGGGATCTTCCGCCCCGAGGAGATCGGGCCAAGCGATATGCAGACCGCCAACGGTGTGATCGATGTGCTGGCGGAGGACGAGGCCGAGGCAACCAAGATTGCCAAGCAATACCTGTCGTATTTCCAGGGCCCACTCGATGGTGGCGGTAGCGGTGCCGGTTGGGAGGCCCACGATCAGCGGCTGCTACGTCGGGCCATCCCCGAGAACCGGCTGCGGACCTACGACGTTCGGGAGCTGATCGAGACCCTGGCCGATATCGATTCGGTCCTGGAGCTGAGGCCCGACTTCGGCCATGGGATCGTGACCGCCCTGATCCGCATCGAGGGGCGTTCACTGGGTCTGGTGGCCAACAACCCGAACCATCTCGGTGGGGCCATCGATTCCGACGGGGCCGACAAGGGGGCCCGATTCATGCAGGTGTGTGACGCCTTCGATATTCCCCTGCTGTTCCTGTGTGACACCCCAGGGATCATGGTTGGGCCTGAAGTGGAGAAGACGGCCCTGGTCCGTCACGCCAATCGGATGTTCCTCATCGGGGCCAACCTGGAGGTGCCGACCTTCACCGTCATCGTGCGCAAGGCCTATGGGTTGGGTGGAATCGCCATGGCCGGTGGCTCATACAAGGTGCCCGTGTTCAGCGTGGCCTGGCCAACAGCTGAGTTCGGGCCAATGGGGTTGGAGGGGTCGGTCAAGCTGGGGTTCCGTGCCGAGCTGGCCGCCATCGAGGATCCAACCGAGCGCAAGGCCCGCTACGACGAACTGGTCGAGAAGGAGTACCAACGAGGGAAGGCCTTGAACCATGCCACCGGGTTTGCTGTCGATGACACCATCGACCCGGCCGACACCCGCCACTGGATAGCCAACATCATGGCCTCACTGCGCCCACCCCCCGAGCGCCACACCAAGAAACGCCCTGCCATCGACGGCTGGTAGCCCATTGGTGGATGAATCGTTGGTGGTACTGGGTAGGCCGACCACTCGGCCTACCCGACCATTCGGCCTACTCAGTGACAGTGACCGAGACCTCGCCTAGGCCGGCGAAGTGGGCGACGACGGTTTGGCCGAGGGGGTATGGCACCATTCCCGTACAGGTTCCAGTGATGACCCAGATGCCGGCCTCTGGGGTGCGGCCCCGGTCCCGCTCGTGCCTCAACACCCACTGGAGAGAACGGACGGGGTCTCCCATCACGTCGGCCCCAGTCCCAGCCCCGAGCCGCTCGCCGCTCCCGCTGGTCAGGGTGACGGCAATTGAGGCCAGATCACCGAGTTGATCGGCCGCTACCGGTTGACCCAAGACAATGGCGGCTGAGCCGGCGTTGTCAGCCACAAGGCTCATGGCGCTGACCTTGCCCATGTTCTGGTAGCGAGAGCCGACGAGCTCCAAGGCGGGAGCGACGGCATCGACGACGGCGCGAACGGCCTCCAGGTCGTCGGGGTCGACTGTGGCCACCCCGGAGCCGAGACGGAGGGCGAACTCGCTCTCCAATCGAGGGGGATGATGGAAGATGGGGGCTGAGTCGAGGGTAGAACCACTGTCGAACAGGGCGCCGGCCGGGAGGCGACCGGTGAAGGGGCCGTCGGTACCGAGGGCCTTCTGCGCCGCCTCGCTGGTTGCCCCAACCTTGAGGGCGGCAGTCCCCCACCCTCCCTCAGCGTGAAGGGCGTCCTGGATGGCGTAGGCCTCATCCCAGCTACCGGGCCGGAGCCCGTCCGGGAGGTCGGGGATGGGTCGACCCGTCTCCCGGCACTCGATCAGGAGTCCAACTGCGTGTTCAATATCGACCTGGGTCACAGCCCTGACCCTATTCCCCATTCTTCCGCGCTGTCTTGCGACCCTTCCGGTAGCAGCTGAACCCTTGCAGCGGTAGCCTTGTCTAGTCCGATTCAGGGCGGTGGCCCTGCACCCTAGAGGTTGACGATGTCTAAGATCTGCCAGGTCACCGGCCGCAAGCCGAGCTTCGGCAACAATGTTTCGCACTCGCACCGTGTGACGAAGCGTCGTTGGAATCCAAATATTCAGCACCAGCGTTTCTGGTTGCCGTCCGAGAAGCGTTGGATCAGCCTCACCGTGAGCGCCAAGGGCATCAAGACGATCAACAAGAAGGGCATCGAGTCGGTCGTAGCCGACATGCGCCGACGTGGGGAGAAGGTCTGATGGCGAAGAGCGGCGAGAAGCGACCTCTGGTCAAGCTCCGGTCGACGGCCGGCACCGGGTACATATACGTGACCCGCAAGAACAAGGTGAACACCCGTGAGCGGATCGAGCTCAAGAAGTATGATCCCGTGGTTCGCCAGCACGTCATCTTCAAAGAGGAGCGCTAGCTCCTTTCGACGATGTCGGTGATCGGGCGGCGGCTCGTCTCCTGCACCATCGTCGGCATTGCTCTACCCCTGAGCATCATTTTGGCCGTGTTGTGGATCCCGGCGGCGGCTCTCATCGATGCCTTCCACCGACTCTTCAAGTTCCCGACAGTTCGGCTCGGCATCTTCGCCATCGTCTATCTGGCTCATGAGTGGATCGGGCTCAACGCAGCAATCGTACTGGGGATCCTGCGCCTCTTGGGCTGGCGCCGTAGCGATCCGATTGGCCAGGTGACCCCCTATCGGGCGGTCCAAACTTGGTGGGCGGCGTCGCTCCTGCGCTGGGCCAACCGGCTACTCGGGGTCCGCTTCGACCTTCAAGACACCGGCACCTTGCCTGAGAGTGGGTTCATCCTCATGAGCCGGCACGCCAGCATGGTCGACGCCGTCCTCCCCCTTCACCTCGTCACCAGCCACCTCGATCGCTTCGTCCACTATGTCCTCAAGCGGGAGTTGCGCTGGGTCCCCAACCTCGATGTCTACGGCCACCGGCTCGGCAACTACTTCGTGGCCCGGTCCCGCGATGGTGATGCCGAAGCAACTGCCATTGCCGATTTCGCCGATCAGGCCTTTCCCGACTCTGCCCTTGTCATCTTCCCCGAGGGGACCTACGCAACCCCGACCAGCCGAACCCGAGTCCGCAACTCCCTGGAGCGAGACGGTGAGGACCAGCTCGTGGAGCTAGCCGACGATCTCGACCATCTCCTCCCCCCGAAGCCGGCCGGATCCCTGGCCATATTGCGAAGCCAACCCGACCTCGACATCGTCATCTTCGGCCACGTCGGTTTGGAAGGTGTGGCCCAGTTGAACGGACTGCGGCAACGGCTTCCCCTCGAGTCCCCCGTCGTCGTCCGCTGGTGGATCCATGAACGCCATACCATTCCCGATAGCGACGAAGGGCGGATTGCCTGGCTCAACCAGCAGTGGCGTACCCTCGACGATTGGGTGAGTTCGGTCCACCAAGCCCTCACTATTTCCAGCCACCGGGAGACGTTCGATGACCCGCCTGCAACCTGACGAGTACAAGCGCCTGGTCACCCTAGAAGCCACCCGTCTGGCCAGAGTGAATCCGGATTCTCTGACCAACCCGGTTCCCCATCTCGAAGGATGGACGGTCCACAACGTCATCGGCCATACCGCTTGGGTGTGCCGGTATGTCACCCAGTGCCTGGCCGCCACCGCCGAGGATCCGCCATCGAGATCATCGGTTGGCGAACCCCCCTTCGGTCCGACTGTCATCGATTGGCTGGGTGAGGCAGTGAGCGAGCTGGAAGAGGCCCTCGCTGATTGCGACCTCGACATCATCCGGCCCACCTGGACCGGTCCTCAACCGGCCTCATGGTGGTTGCGGCGCCTCAGCCATGAGCTGGCCGTGCACCGATGGGATGTATTCGCCTCGACCCCTGAGTCGACATCGGGCCCTGAGCCCATCGACGCCCCTCAGGCTCTCGACGGGATCGATGAGACCCTCGACGTCTTCGTCCCCAACCGGATGCAATTCGACAAGCTCGACGGTAGAGGTCAGACCGTCCACCTCCACGCCACCGATATCGACAATGGGGAGTGGATGCTGGAGCTGTGCCCGGACGAGGTCAACTGGTCACACGGTCACGCCAAGGGTGACACTGCGGCCAGAGCCACCAGTTCCGACCTGATGCTGCTCCTGTGGAGTCGGATCCGGCCCGAGAGTGTCGAGGTGTTCGGCGACCGCGAACTCCTCGACCGGTGGCAGGCTGCCGCCGCCTTCTAACCGGCGCTGGCGATGGAGACAACGGGGAGCAGAGGCTCCTCGGGAATGTCGTACTCGACGTCCCAGCGGCTGAGACGGTGACGCCAATCCGAGGCGTATCCAACGGAGTCGGCGTAGGCCGCTTGGCGCTTGGCCACCCGACCTACAGGGGCTTCGGAATCACCCTCCTCGTACTGGGCCTCGATGCCGAGCTTGAGGTTTCGCAGCGCTTCGCTGCGAAGCTGGGAGATCCGTGACTCGGTCACACCGAGGAAGCGAGCCAGATCCTGCGAGGTCTTGCCCTCGAGGAAGTAGCCGACGACAACTAGCTGTTGTCGCTCAGGTAGCAGGCTGACGGCGTCACGCAGATAGGTGTGCAGCTCCCTGGTTTCGAGCTCCTCGGATGGCTCGACGGCGCTTCGGTCTTTCAAGATGTCGACCAGGGTCAGGTCTTCGTCGGTGTCGTCGCTTGTCTCATGGTCGAGGGCCAGTACGACCGAGCGGAAGAGCCGGTCCTGGAGCTTCATCAGCTCCTGGCGGCTGACCCCCAGCGAATCGGCCATCTCGTCCGTATTGGGGACCCGGCCCAGATGGGTGGCCAGCTGCTGCTCGGTCGACTCCAGCCGGCGCGCCAGCAGGCGAACCGAACGGGGAGCCCAATCGGCTGCTCGTACCGAGTCGAGGATGGCACCCCGGATCCGCTGGGCGGCGAACCGCTCGAACGGAACACCCCGGCTGTCGTCATAGCGGCGGGCCGCTTCAACCAGGCCCAGGGCTCCAGCCCGAGCCAGCTCTTCACGATCGACGTGACGGGGGAAGTGGACGGCCACCTGGAACACCACGTGTTTCACCAGTGGCAGGTTTGCCTCGATCCGTGCGTTGACTTCAGGATCGACTTTTTTCATGGTCATATTGCCCTTTGTGTAGTCCTCCATACCGATGTGGTTTTCGACACGTCGGCTGAAGAACTTGAGCAATATTTTAAAAGAATTCCCTACTGACTTGGATCGACCGCAATGGCCCCCAACTTGAGGGGACATCGCGCAGATGATTCCGACGCCTCAGATCGGAGCGAGCAGACCACTGAAGATGGCGACCCTGACTCCTCGTCGGTGAAGCTCGGCCAGAACCGGCTTGGGATCGGGCCAAGCAGCCACACCATTGGCCCCAATCGGGGTGCGCCCGGCCACGGCCTCAGCAGCGGCAACCGCGGCCATGGTGCCGGCGGCAACCGAAGGGTGATCCATCACTCCCAAGATGATCGTTTCGACCGAATGGTCTCGACGCCCCCGAACCTCGACCCGCAGAGCACCGGGGCCACCGTCCTCATGGGGGTGCCGCAACATGGGAAGCCGCGACGTCAACCGATCCCGCCGGGTGGCAGCCATCCGAGACGAGATGCGCTGCGCCTCAGGAAACTCCTTCTGCAACAGGGCCGGACTCGGCAGCGCCCCCCGGTAGCAATCTCGGGCCCCGAAGGGATCGGGGAACCAGGCCAGGTCCCGACCCGAACCACGCCGACGCAGCACCCAATCCCCGTCGATCCAATCGTGGCCATCTCGATTGAGGGCGTGATGGTGCTGGCGGGCACACGCCGGACCTCCGGTGCCAGCCTTGTAGGTGCTGATGATCTCGATCGAGTCGAGCATGGTTGCCGCATAGCGCGTCAGTAGGCAGCTGAGCCCGGGAACGAATCCCACCCCGACAACCAGCGACCGCTCCTCGTCGGTGGCCACCTGGTCGAGGGCGAGCAGACCGGCCACATCATCGGCATCGTCGGAGATGGACACGACATGGCTGCCCCGCTTCAGCCAGGTCTCGGCTGGCTCCACATGAGACCCAGCAGCCCCGGCCAACACCACCACGTCGGGGGTGGCGCGGTGCTCGAGAGGCCCACTGTGAACCATGACCTCATCGGTCACGATGCTGCGAACGGCTGTCCCCACTCGCCCCAGCTGTTGGTCGTCGATATCGAACAGGGACAGCTCGGTCAGAGGGGATTGGGTCAGTTGTCGAGCAACATGAGACCCGGTGGCGCCAACGCCGAGCACCGCAGCGTGCATCAGCGCAGGTCTGTCGGTGTTACTTCGCGCCAGCCACCGCCCTGAGGCGGCACCCCTCCGCTACCCCTGAGGCGGAACAGCGCCGCGACCAATCCGGTGACACCAAGCGCCATCACCACCCGCCGTACCAAGGTCAACATGAGGTACAGGGTATCCGCTCAGACCCGCTCGACCTGGACCAGGGTGTCATGAAAGGCGGCGGATCCGATCCCATCGCCAGGAGTAGCAGGATTGGTCAGCACATTCACCCCTCGTCGATCAGGAGTGTGACGATGCCACCAGCCGAAGGGGGTGGCAACCACACCGGGCTGGACGACGTCGCTGATGGTGGCAGCCAGGGTGAGCGAACCTCGAGCATTGTGGACGGTTACCAGGTCACCCGGCACGATTCCCCTGGTGGCAGCATCGATGGGATGTATTTCCAGAGTCGGCTCCCCCCTCCGAGGGAGGTGCCGGGCGGAGCCACCGTAGTTGGCATTGAGGAACTCGGGATGCTGCTTGCGTGACAGCAACACCAGCGGGTACCGGGCGAACCGGTCACCCTTGGCGTCGGGGCCCTCGGTGGCTGGTGAGTAGCTGAGCGGTCCGAGGGTGAGTCGCCCGTCGGGAGTGGCAGGAGGGGTGTCGACGTTGGGACGGTGACCAGGAGCAATGTTGAGCCGGGCCCAGGTGTGGCTTACCAGGCGTTCGTAGCTGATGCCGTCGAGCCATGGATGGTCGGACTCGAGGAGCTGGCGAATCAGGGTCTCGTCATCATCTTGGAGGGACGGCTCGTCGAGACCCATCCGGTTGGCCAGTCGACGGAAGATCTCCGTGTTTGACAAAGCTTGACCCAGCGGCTCGATGGCGGGCTGGTTGAGCGAAAGATAGAGGTGGCCCCAGGCGATACCCAGATCGAGGTGCTCGATCTGGGTGGTGGCCGGCAAGACGATGTCGGCATAGCGAGCGGTGTCGGTCATGAACTGCTCGACGACGACGGTGAACAGGTCGGGGCGCCGGAGCCCGGCCAGCACCGCGTTCTGGTCGGGGCAGATCACGGCCGGGTTCGAGTTGTGGACCATGAGCGCCGCGATGGGCGGGTCGAGCTCGGATCGGGTCAGGGTGTGGCCGAGCTCGGCCATGTTGAACTGCCGCCGGGGGCCAGGAGGGGAGAGGGTGGTGTTGGCCGGCTCGGCCTGGTGGTTGAGAGCAGTCTCGAAATAGATCTGGGTCGAGCGGGCGAGGCCCCCGCCGACCTGACGCCAGGCTCCCGTCACCGCCGGGAGGAGGGCAATGGCCCTCATGATCTGACGGCCCTGCTCTCGGTGCTCAGGCCCGACCAGGACCCGGATCGCGGCCGGCTGTCGGCGGAGGTAGGTGTGGGTCAGGTGCTCGATGCGCTCAACACTGATCCCAGTGATGGCGGCCGCCTCAGCCAGGGGTAGGGCGTGGGCACTCTTGCGCAGCTCAGCCCAACCACTGGTGCTGCTGGCCAACCAGTCGGGGTCGAGGAGGTCATCGCGATCGGCAACGGCGATCATGGCCAAGACAAGGGCGACGTCGGTCCCCGGCCGGATCTGGTAGAACTCGTCGGCCTTGTCTGCGGTCGAGGTGCGGATCGGGTCGATGACGGCCACCGTGGCCCCGGCCCGGCGGGCTTCGGTGATCGTCGGCCACAAGTGACGGTTGGTCAGCTGGGTATTGGTCCCCCACAAGATGATGGTCTTGGCCTGCCGCAGGTCCTCGGGGTCGATGCCGAAGGGTTGACCCGATACCTCGGCCGCCCCCAACCAGGCCGTGACCCCACACAGATCACGACGAACATCGCTGGCCCCGATTGTGGCGAAGAACCTCTCGGCCATGATCCCCTTCTGGATCACTCCCTGGGTCCCGTCCAACGAGTACGGCAAGATCGACTGGGGCCCCACCGTCTCGATCAGCTGGTTGAAGCGGGTGGCCACCTCATCGAAGGCCTCGTCCCAGCTGATTGGTTCGAATTGAGCGGAGCCCTTGGGCCCCGAGCGCCGCAAGGGGGTGAGGAGCCGGTCGGGGTGGTAGACCCGGTCGAGGAAGTGGTTGACCTTGGGGCAGAGCTGACCGCGGGTTGTCGGGTGTTCGTTGTTGCCTCGGAGCTTCACGGCCCGCCCGGCTTCGACCGTCACCTCCCACACACAGGTGTCGGGGCAGTCGTGGTGACAAGATCCGCGAACGACACCGGTCATCATCAGGCGAGGTTTCTCCTGATGGCGGAGCCCGAAATCGATCCGTCACCGGACTCGATCAGCTCCTGGATCTTGATTGGCCGGGGATCGACATCGGCCCCATCGACCGGTATCGGCACGATCCAATAGCAAATCAGATCAGTGAAGGCGGTAGCCGTCGTCGGCCCTATCAGCGGTGAGCGAAACATGGCCCCATCCCCCCCTTTGCCGACCACATATCGGACGACTCGCAGATGCTAGCTGCCAGTGAAGTTGGGGGTACGACGTTCGGACATCGCCTTGATGCCCTCTCGCCAATCGTTTGTCTGCTGGAGACGGTCTTGCTCGACCAGCTCGACGTCGGTGGCCGCTCTCACCCGTGCGGCCAGACCACCCCGCATGGTGTTGCGGATCGAGGTGACGGCCAGTGGGGCCGAGGCCGCGATCTCGGCTGCCAACTCATGGGCGGCGTCGCGGACCTGGTCGAGGGGGACGAGCTTGTCGGCCAACCCGATCTCAGCTGCTTCGTCGCCCTTGATGCGGCGCCCGGTATAGAGCAACTCCAAGGCCCGCTGCTGACCGACGATGTCGGGCAGGGTGGCCGAGAGCCCGAACCCGTGATGGAAGCCGAGGCGGGCGAAATTGGCGGCGAAACGAGCCTCTGGGGTCGCCACTCGGAAGTCGGGCATGCAGGCTAGGCCGAGGCCGCCACCGATGGCGGCCCCTTGCACTGCGGCCACCACCGGCGTCTTGGTCGAGAACAACTCGACGGCAGAGTCGTAGAGGTGACGAGGGGTGCCATCGGGATTGGTGGCCACCGAGGGACGCTCCCTCTGTCCCCCACCTCCGAACTGGGCACCGGCGCAGAAGTTCTTGCCCTCTGAGCACAACACAATGGCCCGGGCGCTGTCGTCACCGTCGATGGCAGTGAACGCCTCGACTAGGGAGTCGATGAGGGCCAGGTCGAAGAAGTTGTTTGGCGGCCGCCTGATCTCTGCCGTGGCGACATAGTCGCCATCGACGCTGA
>JAAETV010000793.1 GCA_024227975.1 Actinomycetes bacterium | reverse complement strand
TTATCTCGTTCAATCAAAATAATCATTGATGCTAGATTTACTGGACATGAATTTCATGAAGAATTAAATTATTCTATATCTTATCCTTCAATTGGAGATTGTTTAGATAGATATATTCCAAGATTTAATGAAATAATTGAATCTACGCGTATAATTTATGGTTTATTTTATATTCTTTTATGTGCTTATTTTATTTCTACATTTACTGGTTTTTCTATAATTATGGAATTATTAATTGAAGAGTTTCTAATTCATTTCCCTTTGATTTTATCTTTAATTCTACAATCTAAATTAAGCATTGAATCCTCAAAAGGTATTTACTCTATTTATTTATTTAGTTTTCCTTTTTTAATTATTAATATTATTACTAATGATTTTCCTATAGTAAATCAATTAAATAAGTTTAATAATTATATTAATTTAGGTGATCTTATTGTTGTATTAGGATCTATTGATTTTGTATTAGGTAGTATTGATTTAGTCTTTTATCTCTCGCTAATATATTTAAATAATATTCTTTATATTATAATTGTAACAGTTTAGTAATTATATAAATATCGAGTGTTTTATTATAATTCATCATTATATTATATAATCGCTCGGCTGCATTTGGTTTAAAGTCGTTTATATATTAGTTATTATTATTTTTATATCATCAATATTATTATTAGTATTATTATGTCTTCAATATTAAAGGCTTTTATTTATTATTATTTGATCGTATTTTTTATATTTTACTCGTTCTTTTTTATCAATTAATATTAGATCGGTCATATTTATCCTATATTATTATATTAAAAGCTTTTGATTTATTGATAATCGATCGCTCATATCCATTATTTATTCATTCCTTTATCTTCATATCTTTCTATATTATTAATTATGATGAAGTCTTTTATGTTATCTTTCTAATTTTAATGAATTCAGCATAATTTGATTTCCTTTGATCTATTAATTAATTTGATGTTATCTTTTAATTAGATTATTGAAGAAAAGCCTTTTATATAATCGATTATCCTTTATCTACTAATTATTTTATCAACATTCAGACGATCGGTCGTATTTTATCTGCTTTTCTATTATTAAAGGCTTTTATTTATGTTTATTGAATTATTAGATTATTTGTTTATTTTTTAATTCTTATTATCGATTTTATTTTCAATTAATCGTGTAGTTTTTGATCTTTAATTCAATTATTAAGGCTTTTGTTCTATTAATATATATATTATCGCTCGTTTTTATCCTATATTATATCAATTTAATCTATTTTATTCAGATCGTTTTTTCTTGAATTTCCATTCGTTTATTCATTTTATATAATCGATCGGTCGTATTTTATCTGCTTATTTTAATACCATATAAATTTGATTTCTTCACAATATATTTATCCATTATCTTTTAATCATTTTATTTAAAGCTTTTGATTAAGCTTTTATTTATTCTGTTTTTTCTGGATCTTTTGATTTTTTACACATTCTTGATAATTAAAGGCTTTTATTGAACTATCATTTATCGGCTTTAATTCGATCATCCTTTATTTTTTATCTGTTAATCGTGATTAATATTTGATTATCCTTCAATTAAGATATTTAATTTATCTATTATCTTTTATATTTTACTTTTAATAATTAATAAATATAGAATAAATATTATTTTATCTTTGGTATTTATTAGGAGCTATATATTATATTGAATTATCTCCATTAATTTCTCAATTAGTTTTATATCTATTAATCTCTATAGTAATTTAAATTTATATATTACAATCCTTTGAAAGTTTTATCCATTATCTTGATTGATGGTTACAGTTGTTATTTTAATTAGTCCTATTGTAATATTTAATAGTATTAATTATTTAAGTATTATAGATTCTTATTTATTTATTTTTTATATTACTTTATTTC
>JAAETV010000792.1 GCA_024227975.1 Actinomycetes bacterium | reverse complement strand
GGTGAGGCTCTGAGCGCTTCGGCCAGTTCAGGGCTGATAGTGAGCTTGACCTTGACCGATGGTGATTGCCGCCTCGAAGATCGAACCCTGACCCCGGGCAGTGCCGGCCGCTGCACCGTGACGGCCAGCCAGAATGGCGACACTACCTACGAACCAGCTGATTCCGTGTCGAGAACAGTGACCGTGGCCAAGGCCACCCCCACCCTGACTATCTCAGTGGGGGGCGGTTCGGCCACTGAGATGGTGGAGGGGGAGACCCGTACCGTCACCGGGTCGGTCTCGTCAGGGCCGGCGCCGTCGATCACCGAAGTCACCGGGTCGTGTACGACCAGCGGCGGCGATGTCGTGGTGGCCACGGGATCGGGGACCGGTGACTGCCGGGTGACTGTGGGCACTCCCGGTGACGCCAGCCATACCGCCGTATCGGACTCGGTCACGATCGGCGTCAAGCAACTCCAGACGGTGAACCTGAGCCTTCCCTCCGCCTCGACCTTCGTCGGCCAGCGACTCCAGCCAACGGCTTCGGCCTCCTCTGGGCTCGGGGTGGTGGTTGGCGCCGGTCCCAGCGGGGTCTGCCGCATCGACGGTACGCAGATCCTCGCCGTCGGTTCGGGTACTTGCACCGTGACTGCTGACCAGGCCGGAAACGCTGATTTTGCACCCGCTAGTGCGTCGGCGTCGCTCACCGTTCAGGCGAAGAGATCACCGACCATCGACATCGACGCCCCATCATCGATGACGGTCGGCGACCAGGTCACCATCACGGCCACATCCTCCGAGTCTGGCGTCGTGATCACCATCGAGCTCACCGGATCAGCCTGCCAGGACAATGGGAATGGTTCGGTCGTGGCCGTGGCCCGAGGTACGTGCACGGTGACTGCCTCCCATCCCGCCACCAATGAGGCGGAGGCAGCTTCGGCATCGAAAACGATCACCGTGGTAGGTCTCGCTGATGACCTCAGCTTCGACTGCGGCAAGTTGTGCGATGTGCGAGTAGGCCAGAGGTTGACCGTGACGGTGCAATCCATCTCCGGACTGGGGATGGCAGCCTCGGTGTCGGGGCCGTGCACCATCGTTGGCGAAGACCCCGCGGGCGGGATCCACTATGTGGTGATCGAGGGCGACTCGATCGGCTCCTGCACACTCACCGCCTCGACGTCGGGAGACAGCCAATGGAATCCGGCGTCGGAGTCGCTTTCGCTCAACGTGAGTGGTATTCCCGCCTCGCTGACCTTCGACTTGGGGCACGATCTGGAGGTCGACGAGTCCCGATCGTTCGACGTCGTCCATAATGTGCCGACATCGTCGGTCGTGGTTCAGATCTCCAGCTCCGCTGCTTGCAACGCTGACATTGATTCGGTGGGACTCAATGCCACCGTTGTCGGGGTAGCCATAGGAACGTGCACCGTCACCATCACCATTGGGGGAGGCAACTACACCACGGTCTCCAAATCCGACTCGGCCTACGTCGACATTCCCCGCTGAGGGGTCCTAGCCCTGGGTCCAGACCGAGCCGCTGGTGTAGCGGCGGAGCCCGGCGTTGAAGCTGAGCCAGCCGGCGCCGGCAAAACCGATCCCGACCAGCAGGGCCCCGAGGGCCCAGCGGAGGTCGAAGTCGGAAACCAGGCGAGAGGGAACGGAGCTGACGAAACCGGCCGGGATCACCCCGTAGAGGAAGAGCTTGGTGGCGCCGGTGAAGATGTCGACCGGGTACGACGAGAACAGGAGCAGGGACTGGAAGCCGAGGTCGCCACTCTCGTTGCGCCCGACGTAGAAGCTCAATGACCCCACCAGCACCAGGAAACCGGTGATGATCAAGACGGCGCACAGGACCCCGAAGGCGAACACGGCGACTCGTTTTGGTGTCGGGTCACCGAGGGCGGCGAAGATCACGAGCCCGAAGACCAGGTCACCGACGAACAGGGTCTCGACCTTTCCCACCAGCAGATGAGGCAGGGTCGGTACCGGCAATGAAAGGGCCTCGTCGAGGCCACCTTCGGCCGCCAACTCAGCAATCCGGCGACCATTGTTCAACAGGCCAAGCACGAACCCCGCGCTCACCGTCAACAAGGCGAACAGGACCAGAACCTGGTCGAGGTCCCACCCTCTCACGTCGCCGACCCGGCGGAAGAAGATGGCCCAGAACCCGATCCAGACCAGGTCATTGATGAACATCAACCCGATCTGGGTCCAGAAACCGCGCTTGTTCGACCATGCTTCGAGCCAGGCGGTGGCCCAAGTCATCCTCAAGGCCCGTAGGCCAAGCGGCGCCGGGCTGGGTGCCATCAAGCCCCGACCCGGATCATACGCCGCTCGCCAGCAGCGAACGTCTTCAATACCACGGCCCCGAGCACCACCAGCCAGCCGGCTTGGACCAGCAGCCACCATGGCTCGACATGACCTGAGGCCAGCCGGGCCGGAGCATAGGAGAAGGCAGCGAAGGGGAGTGCCTTGGCCGTGATCTCCAGAGGTCGGGGCAGGATCTCGAGTGGTAGAAGCATGCCCCCGAGTACGAACACGAGCTTCTGGTATAGGAACCATGAGCTCTTGGTGTCACCCAACCAGAAGGCGGCGCTGGCGAAGGCGTGCTGGGCCGTCAGATTGCCGACTACGGCCAGGATCAAGGCGGGGATGGCCAAGGCCGAGGCCAGGAGTGACGGGGGTCGCCCGGCCACCACCAGGCAGTAGACCGAGCCGACTCCGATGCACACTCCGACCCTGGGCAGGGCGACTCCAACTTCACTGGCGAGACGGACGACGACGGGGGTGGCGGGGCGCAGTAGCTCCGTCTCGATACGGCCCGAGGTGATGTCGATCCCGATCTGTTCGATCAGGCGTATGGGTATGCCGTTGACGGCCGCTTCAGAAGTGGCGATGTACCAGATGAGGGCGGCGGCCGAGTAGCCGACCAGGGAGCCGCCCCGTCCTTCAGCGGCCCTGGCCCACAGGCCCGAGAGCACAATGGTGACCATGAGGTAGAACACGGCCACAGTGGCCAGCGCCGATGGGCTGGCGATCAATCGCCGGGCCGAGGTGGCAGCGGCCCTGATGATCAGGATGAACACCGTCATGCCGGCCGCCGATAGATCTCACCGATGACGTGCTCCAGCGGCGGGTCGACCACGGAGAGATCGGCCACCGGTCCTGGGGCGTTGCGCAGCACATGGTCGATGACCTCCCCGATAGGGCGGCGTGAGGTGTCGACGTCGAGGCGTAGCTCGACGGGGGTCTCCAATGCCACCGTCACCCCGGTTCCGACGGTGGCGCTGACCTCGCTCAGGTCGAGATCGTGGCGAAAGTGCACATCGACCTGCTTCACGGCCAGCAGTTCGCGGCGCATGGCGGTCACGGAGGCGTCGTAGATGAGGGAGCCATGGTTGACGACGATGGCCCGGTCGGCCACATGCTCGATGTCGGCTACATCATGGCTGGTGAGGAACACGGTCGTCCCCAGTTCGGTATTGAGCCTGATCAGAAGGTCACGAAAGAGATGCTTGCCGAGCAGGTCGAGCCCGATGGTCGGTTCGTCGAGGACGAGCATCTCCGGTTGGTGGAGCATGCAGGCCGCAAGCTCGCATCGCATCCGCTGACCGAGAGATAGGGTCCGCACTGGCTGGTCGAATAGCTCAGAAGCTTCCAACACCTCACCCAAGTCGTTGATGCGGGTGGCGAGGTGGCTGTCTGACAGTCCGAAGATGGCGCCCAGCAGTCGGTAGGTGGCTCGGGGGGCCAGCTCGGCCCAAAGCTGGGAGCGTTGACCGAACAGGGTGCCGATGGAGCGGGCCAGTGCCTTGCGCTCGGTCCACGGCTCGAGCCCCAACACGCGGGCTGTGCCCGCTGATGGCCACAGGATCCCGGTCAGCATCTTGATCGAGGTCGACTTCCCGGCCCCGTTCGGTCCAATGAAAGCCAGCCGCTCCCCTCGAGCTACCTCGAAGCTGAGGTCTTTGACCGCCTCGATGGTGCGCCGGTTCCGGCGGGGTCCGGTGGTGAACGTTCGAGTCAGGCCGTCGGTGACGATGGCAGGCGCCATCAGCCAAGTATGACCACGCCGCCCGCCCCCCGCCCCGAATTACCACCCCCCCTATGTCCCATACGAGCGCGACAGCGAGGGCCCCCGCCCTGTCCCATACGAGCGCGACAGCGAGGGAGTTTCGGCCAGCCCTGCCCCATACGAGCGCCACGCCCAGAGAGTTTCGGCCCGCCGAAACTCGTAGAGCAGCTCCTCCGGAGCTGCGGCTCAGTCCCGCCCGAGGAGGCCTCCGAGCAGGTCGGGCCCGGAGCCTGAGCTACTACCGGAATTGCCGGTGCCGACTGCGGCGGCAATGAAGCCCAGGAATTCATTGGGGTTTCGGGTCTGGATCAGTAGCCGGCCCGGTCCGGTGAAGTCGAACACCAGACCTTCACCGCTCTTGAACGTCTGGACCAGCCCGCCCGTGACCTTGCGGATCTCCATCGTCATGCCCTCGGAGTAGGCCACCATGTGGCCGGTATCGAGGGTCACGGTTTGGCCTGCTTCGAGGTCCCAGGCTTCGATGGCACCATAGGCCGACAACACCATCGGCCCCTGGCCTTCGGCTCGGAGAATGAAGCCGCCTTCAGAGCCGAACAGGTTCTTGAACCCACCCCACTTGGTGTCGAGGTCGATGGTCGACGCCCCTGCCAGCCATGAGCCCTTTTGAACGAACCAGGCGGTGCCGGGGGTGACATCGACCACGCTGATGTCTCCCGGTAGGAAGGCGGCGACGTCGACCCAGCCTCCTTGGGCCGGTGCCGTATATGAAGTGATGAAGAAGGACTCGCCCCCAAGGGCCGCCCGCTTCAGCGACTTCATGATCCCGCCCTGAGCTTTGGCTTCGACGTTTACCGCCGGGATGGTGGCCATCAGTGCGCCCGCTTCGGCTCGAACGCTTTCACTACCGTCGAGGGAGATGCGGGCAACAGCAAAGCCGGGTTGATGTCGTACCGAGACGTCCATGGCTCGAATGTACTTCCTCCCTCGACCTGGACCGGCGACACCCGCCACCGATCTTGTTGCCACCCCACCCTTGTCGCAGACCTAGGATTCGGTTCATGCCTCGAATGACGAGTGAAGACCAAGAAACGTTCCTGGCCGAGCCTCACGTGGGCGTGGTGGCGACCGTGCGCCAGGACGGGCGGCCCTACACGGTGCCGGTGTGG
>JAAETV010000791.1 GCA_024227975.1 Actinomycetes bacterium | reverse complement strand
TCCGAGGCCTCACTCCACCGGACGATGTCGCCACTACAGGGGCTCGGTCGCACGGGTGGCCTTGATGAGGAGCACGCGCTGGAGGGCGAGCCCCACCGCCAGGGCGAGGTGGGGGACTTCGCTGAATCAGCGGCGGCGGCTCTGGCGTGCAGCCAGCCAACCGGCGACGAGTCGGGGTTCAACGACCAGCGGTGCCGGCGACTGGAGCTGACTACCGTTGTTGCATGATGCTGACAAGTGGTCTGCGGATTGTGCTTCGTCTCGAGGCCGATGCCTCTGTAGCTGAAGGTGCCTCTCACCGGCTCGTCAAGCCACTCACCCGGGATATCCTCTCCAGCGATCCAGTGAGAGCCGTCTGCTATGAGGAAGTTGATGCACGGCTGGTTGGCCAGGTCGACAGTGAGGTCACCGCGGGCAAGGCCGATACCCAAGGTCACATAGCCAACCATTGCAACCGATGCAACGCTGGCTACAGCTACTCCCGCAATCGTCCGACGGCGCCCGATGATTGATCGGCTACGACTGCCGAAGTCTTGAGGCCTAGCAGAAGCACGTCCCAGGACCAGCGCTCATCCTCACTACCCGTGCGCGCAAAAGCACGGGCCGTTAGGGCGGACATCTCAGACCGTCGTACCCGAGCACCGGGACCCATGCGGCTCGTTGCCGATAGCGCGTGGGATACAGGGCGTGGGACACAGGGGGGTGTCACGGACTCCTGATCCGCAGCGATGTGTCGGTGCGGAGCCGTGGTTGGGCTCAGCTGTTGGTTGGGTCGGTGACTTGGCCGGCGAAGAGAATGGCGCCGGTGTCGATGTGGCGTATGAGGTAGAAGAACGGCCGGTTGGCCTCGACGAGGAGTTCCGGGTCAGGGGGGCCTGAATCGTCGAAGCCGAGCGCGGTGGCCGCCGCTGCTTCGGTTCCGGTCTCGTCGACTGTGATGTCGGCCCCGTGAACGGCGCCATCGAGGGACACTCCGGGTCCGATACCCGGGAACCCGCCTGGAGCGATGCCGAGGTCGGTGAGCCATCCGATGAAGTTGATCGCCGTCGTGGTCTCCCATTGCGGCATGCGAAGCTCGTAGGGCCCGGTGGTGAAACTAGCGTCGATCTCGGCCAACAACTCGACCGACAACCGGTCGCGGATCTCGGAGAAACGGCCCTCGTCGGGTATCACGAGCAACATGGTGTAGTCGTCACCCAGGTAGGGGACCTCGGCTCCAACGAATCCGTCACCCGTCCCACGAGGACCAGGCTGTTCGAGGTCGACCATGAACGACGTGTCGACGGTGGAACCATCGAGACGAGTGAACGTGCCATCGATCGGACCGTACTTGCCGAAGGTCGTCCGCCACTGCGCCTTGAAATACACCGCATCAGTGAGCACCAAGACCGTCTGCGGTGTGATGAATCCCTCCGGGAGCAGCTCGGGGACCAACTCGTTTGTCTGCTCCGATACCCAGCCGTTGATCCGCTGTCGAGAAGCCTGCCCATCAGTGACGTCGATCGTCTCCACTCCTGCGCCGTGGTGGGTAGCCATGAGGTCGACCCACACCTGATCCGGGGCCGCGGTTGATGACGGCCACAGACGATCAGCGACAGCCACGATCGGAGACTCCGAGTCATCGAGAGCGGTCGCTGTGCCGTTGCTGGCCACCAACACTGCGTCGAACGAGTTCCAGGCGTCATGGGCAGCCATCCCCGCTGGTATCGCGAATGCCTCATCGATAGCCGACTGTGTTTCGTCATCGGCTGCTCCCCGGGCCATCAGCAACGCATGGCCGATACTCAGTGGGCTGAAAACCAGATTCGCGTCTTCCGGCTGTGTCCGCATCAACTCGAAGCCGGCATCACCGAATCCGTTCACCAGCTCAACAACTGGGGCATCAGGATCGACAGCTGCGCGGCCAAGATCAGAAGATGGCTCAGCCATCGACCCGGTGGCCCCCGAACCACCCGCAGAATCACTTCCACAGGCCACAGCCAACAGAGCAAGCACAACGACAATAGCGACGCTACTTCGACACACCGGAATCCTGTTTCGCATGCCCCTGAGACGTTACGCGAGCGAAGCTGGTTCCCTGCGGACACCGTCCCTAAAGCCCCCTGGGTACGGGCCACTTTCTCCGTACTTGCCATCACCGGCCTCGGG
>JAAETV010000790.1 GCA_024227975.1 Actinomycetes bacterium | reverse complement strand
ACTGTCGAACCAGGTCTGATCAGCGGCGCGTGCTGCGGCGATTCCGAGATGAGTGGGGGGAGTCGAGTCCTGGCCCTTTGCGGCCTTGACCCAGAAGAGACAGAGGCCTGCCCATGAACCGGAGAGTACTAGGGCTGGCGGTGGCGGTCGTATTGGCTGCTCTTGGTACCGTCGCCCTCGTCGGCTACGTGCGCAGTGCGGAAGAACGGGCCCTGTCCGATGAGCAACTGGTCGAGGTACTGGTTGTCACCAAGCCGATCGAAGCCGGTTCGCTCGGAGCCGACATAGAAGGGCAAGTGACCACGGAAGCCATCCCGGTCAAGGTCCAAGCCGTCGGAGCAGTCGCCAGCCTGGAGGACGTCTCCGAGCTCGTGGTTGCCGTCGACCTCGTGCCGGGGGAACAGCTGGTGACGAGCCGCTTCGTTGCCTCGTCGGCGTTCACCGAGCAAAACCCCGGCGTCGTCATCCCCGACGACATGGTCGAGGTGACGATCGAGCTCGGTGCGGCCCGAGCCGTTGGCGGTCTGCTCCTTCCCGGCCAGCACGTGGCCGTGATCGCCTCGTTCGAGCCATTCGATCTGGCGTCACCATTGGTGAGCGTCGACGGCGAGGTCGTGGCCCTGCCCTCGGCCGTGGCCGGCGGGGTCGCAGGGAAGACTCCGAACGTATCGGAGATCATCATTCACAAAGCTCTCGTGACCGCCGTCCAGGAAATCGAGGGAGGTCAGTTCGAAGATGGATCCGATCGAGCCTCAACCCGGCTGAACGAAGCCCCGTCCAACCCGATTCTGGTCACCTTGGCTCTGTCTCCCGTCGATGCCGAGCGAGTGGTGTTCAGCCTCGAGTTCGGGGAGCTGTGGTTGGCCCGTGAGCAGGCAACGGTTCCCGATGACGACGGCCCAATAACGAACTACGACGAAGTCCTGGATAGCGGAGAGGGACTCTGATGAGCGGAATCACCCTCTGCTCACCAAGCGAAACGCTCGAGGGGCGGTTGGCATCCTTCGGCGACGTCAGCCTTCGTCGGGTGTGGTCCGACCAGTGGTCCGACACAGCGGAGGCGGCGATCGATGTCTGCGCCGCCGACCCCGACCTCCTGGTGGTCGGCCCCGACGTCCAACTCGAGACCACCCGAAACCTGGTTCGCGAAGTCGATCGACTCTTCCCGACCACCACCATCGTGGTACTGGCAACACGTGAGAACATGTCGTTCGCCGTCGACCTGTTCAGATTGGGCGTCCGCGATGTCATCGACGTCAATACTGGTGACGAGAGTCTGAAGGAGTCCCTGGGCGGGCTTCTCGGTATTGCCAAGGCCCGCCGGGAAACGGCAACCCAGGGATCACCGAGTGTTCGTCGCAGGGTGATGATCGTACTCAGCCCCAAGGGCGGTAGCGGCAAGACCGTAGTTGCTGTGAACCTGGCCGTTGCCATGGCCCACCACCATCCGAACAAGGTGCTGCTGCTGGATCTCGACACCCAATTCGGCGATGCCGCTCCAGCCCTCGGCCTCAAACCCGACCACTCCCTCCTCGATGCCCTGAATTCACCCCAGTACAAGCGGAGTGCACTCAAGATGTTTCTGACCCCGCACTCCTCCGGTCTGTCCCTCTTGTCACCGCCTGAGGATCTTGCGGTCGTCGACACGGTCGACCCCGACTCACTCAAGGCCACGGTGGGCGCCTTGACCGAGGAGTTTCCCTATGTGGTGATCGACACCGCGGCTGGGATCGACTTCATTTCATTGGCAACCATGGAGTTCGCCACAGATCTGGTGTTCGTGTCGACCACTGACGGCCCCTCGGTCCGAGCTGTCCGTCGTCAGATCGACGCCTTCGACGCGATCGGGTTCGTCAAGCAGCGACGTACCTTCGTGCTGAACCGGGCCAACTCTAGGGTCGGGTTGTCGCCCAGCGAAGTCGAGGCCGAGATAGGGCTGAAGACCAAGTATCGCATTCGCAGCAGCCGTACCGTTCCGATCTCTGTCAATCACGGTACGCCGATCGTCGAGAGCGGTCGCGGCAGCGTGTCCCAGACCTTCCAGGAGATGGCCGAGTACTTCGCTCCGGCGATCAGCACTGGGGTCACCAAACGAGTCCGCGGCCGAAAGGAGGCGTAGTGGAGCTGGGTGAGCTGATGCGCCAGTCGGGCGTCCCGGGCAGCGGATCACCGAGGGCCCACCATCGCTCGGCCGATGATCCCCTGTGGAGACTTCGGTTACAAGCCCAAGAGGCCCTATTCGAGCGGCTGGGTCGACGCCTGTCCGACCCGAACCTCTCCGAGGAGCAGATCCGGGTCTATGTGGTTGAGCAGCTGGACCAGATTCTGGAGGTAGAGGTACGGCAGCTGACGAGCGAGGACCGTCATGAGCTCGTCGAGTCGATCAGTCATGATCTGCTCGGATTGGGTCCGATCGAGCCCTTCCTGGCCGACCCTTCCGTGACCGAGATCATGGTCAACGGCGACGATGCCATCTTTGTCGAGCGTGGGGGGCGGATCTATGTCACCGACGCACGCTTCTTGACCATCAAGCATCTCCGACAGGTCATCGAGCGCATCGTTGCCTCTGTCGGACGCCGGATCGATGAAGCGTCTCCCATGGTCGACGCTCGACTGGACGACGGGAGCCGGGTCAATGCCATCATCCCTCCCCTGGCTGTCGATGGACCGATGCTCACCATTCGCAAGTTCGCCAGCAGCACGTTCGGGGCTCATGACCTCATCCGCTACGGCACATTGACTCCTCAGTCGGCCGAGTTCCTGAACGTCTGTGTGATGGGCCGCCGAAACATCTTGATCAGCGGTGGTACCGGAACGGGCAAGACAACGCTGCTGAACGTCGTGTCGTCGTTCATACCGATGGGAGAACGAATCATCACAATCGAGGATTCGATCGAGCTTCGGCTGGATCAGCGCCATGTTGTTCGCCTCGAAGCTCGACCGGCGAACGTAGAAGGGCGGGGTGAGATCACAATTCGCGATCTGGTCCGGAACGCGCTGCGGATGCGCCCCGATCGCATAATCGTCGGCGAGGTTCGCGGCGGCGAAGCCCTCGACATGCTCCAGGCCATGAATACGGGGCATGAGGGCTCATTGTCGACCCTTCACGCCAACAGCCCTCGCGATGCCCTGGCTCGACTGGAGACGATGGTATTGATGGCAGGCCTGGATCTCCCGGTACGAGCCATACGTGAGCAGGTAGCCTCCGCCATCGATCTTGTGGTCCATCTGGGTCGACTGCGAGACGGATCCAGGCAGATTGTCGACATCACCGAGATCACGGGGATGGAGGGTGAGGTGATCACCACGTCGGGGCTCTATCGATTCGACCCCCGGGCCAAGAACCCAGAACGGGGGGGCGGTCAGATGGGCAGCCTGGTACCGACCGGGCTACGGCCTCGCTTTTTCGACCAGTTGGCTGACATGGAGATCGAGTTGGACGAGCGGCTGCTCGTCAGAGATCCCGACCCATTCGCCAGCCAGGTCGACCTCCAGTGATCAGGTGGTTGACTAGGGCTCTGGTGGCTCTGCTGCTCGGCTTCACGCTCATCGTGGCCGTCGCAGAGCATGGTTCGGCTCAGGAGTCGAGTGGGGAGATCCAGATCCTCGACCTGAGCGCCGACGATACCGGAACCGTCACTTTCGAGCTCGCCCTCCCTGCTGAGATGACAGAGGTGGCCCCCACATCCGCCAACTTCACCCTCACCGAGAACGGT
>JAAETV010000789.1 GCA_024227975.1 Actinomycetes bacterium | reverse complement strand
TCAACCGCTTTGACGGCATCAGCGGGGAATGGGAAACCGCCAAAAAGATTGAAGATAATTCAATAGAAGCCTACCAACCACAAATTGCATTCGACAGCAGCGGCAATGCAATAGCGGTGTGGCATCAAGACGATGGAGCGGCGTGGCATGAAGACGATGGCATCTGGGCTAGCCGCTTTAACGGCACCAGCGGGGAATGGGAAGCCGCCGTAAAGATTGATACGGCCAGAGATCCAGGATCTGCCAGTTTCCCACAAATTGCATTCGACGGTAACGGCAATGCAATAGCGGT
This sequence comes from Actinomycetes bacterium, assembly GCA_024227975.1. The sequence continues at coordinate 587 of JAAETV010000789.1, read as the reverse complement.
GTGGCAACAAGACGATGGCACCGGCAGCAACAAAGACATCTGGGCTAGCCGCTTTAACGGCACCAGCGGGGAATGGGAACCCGCCAAACAGATTGGGGATGGAGATGCCCGGCACCCACAAATTGCATTCGACAGTAGCGGCAATGCAACAGCGGTGTGGCTTCAATACAATGACTCTGACCCTGACCCCCACGAAAGGCTCTGGGCCAACAGGTTTGACGGCGCCAGCGGGGAATGGGAAACCGCCGGGACGATTGATGAGGATGATGCAGGAGATGCCCAGCACCCACAAATTGTATTCGACAGTAGCGGCAATGCAATAGTAGTGGTGTGGAGTCAATACTATGGCACCTACAATCGCATCTGGTTCAACCGCTTTGACGGCGGCACCAGCGGGGAATGGGAAGACGCCGTAAAGATTGATAAGGATAGAGATTCAGGACAACATGCCCAGCACCCACAAATTGCATTCGACAGCAACGGCAATGCAATAGCGGTGTGGCAACAAGACGATGGCAACAGCACCGGCCACAATGACATCTGGGCCAACCGCTTTGACGGCACCACCGGGAAATGGGGGGACACTG
>JAAETV010000788.1 GCA_024227975.1 Actinomycetes bacterium | reverse complement strand
GAGCGGGCGCTGGGGCTGACGCTCCTTGGCGGGCTCGTCCTGCTGCTGATCATCGCGCTGCTGCTGAACAACCGCTATCGCCTCAAGTCACGCGCTACCCGACTCATTGCGAAAAAGAACGCCGAGCTCGAAACCACCAACCGGCGATTGCAGCGGGCCAAGGACGCGGCGGAGGTGGCCAACAAGGCCAAGAGCGCCTTCCTGGCGAGCATGAGCCACGAGCTGCGAACCCCGCTCAACGCCATCCTCGGCTTCGCCCAACTCCTGGGGCTCGATCCCGCCCTGACGCCAACCCAGCACGATCAACTCGACATCATCCACCGCAGCGGCGAGCACCTGCTCGCGCTGATCAACGACGTCCTGAACGTCGCCAAGATCGAGGCCGGACGCACCACCCTCAACGCCGCCGACTTCGACCTCCATCAGATGCTCTTGACGCTCGAAGAGATGTTCCTCCTGCTCGTCAAGAGCAAACGCCTCGACCTGGTCTTCGAGCGCGCCGCCGACGTGCCGCGCGTGGTCAAGACAGATGAGCGGAAGCTGCGACAGGTGCTGATCAACCTGCTCTCGAACGCCATCAAGTTCACGGAACGAGGCCGCGTGGTGCTGCGCGCAGCCTACCTCGACGGACCCGCGCCCCGGCTTTCGTTCGCAGTTGAAGACACCGGTTCGGGCTTCGCCGGGGCGGAGCGGGAACTGTTGTTCGAGCCGTTCGGGCAGACCGAGAGCGGGCGTCGGGCCAGCGAGGGCACCGGCCTGGGGCTGCCGATCAGTCGGGGGTTCGTGGAGCTGATGGGCGGCGAGCTGCGGGCGAGAAGTACTCTCGGGCAGGGTTCGACCTTTTCCTTCGAGATCGGCGTCGAGCAGGCGGCAGACGGAGAGCTCCCGGCCCCGCCGCCGGTGCGCCGAGTGGTGGGCCTGGCCGAGGGACAGCCGTCGTACCGGATCCTGGTGGCCGAGGACAAGCCCGAGAGCCGCAAGCTGCTGGTGACGCTGTTGGAGCAGGTGGGCTTCGAGGTGCGTGAGGCGACCAACGGCCAGGAGGCCGTCGCGTGTTGGCAAGAGTGGCAGCCGCACCTGATATGGATGGACCTGCAGATGCCGGTGGTGAACGGCTACGAAGCCGCGCAGCAGATCAAGGGCGCCACGCAGGGGCAGGCCACGGTGATAATCGCTCTGACCGCCAGCGCCTTTGAGGAGGAGCGTTCGGTGGTGCTCTCGGCGGGGTGTGACGATTTCATGCGCAAGCCGTTTCGGGCGGCGGAGCTTCTCGAGACCATGGCACATCACCTGGGGGTAGTCTATGTCTACGAGGAAGCGGTAGCGGCAGGCCGGCACCCACCCAGCCCCTGACCGCCTCGGATCTGTCGGGG
>JAAETV010000787.1 GCA_024227975.1 Actinomycetes bacterium | reverse complement strand
GTTCGCGCCAGTGCCTGGTATCGCAAGGAATTGATTCACAACTTAACCAGAAGGGTATTGCAAAATGTCGCTAACACGTGAAATCAGTTTCAACTTAAACGGTAGCCCCGTGAAGGTGACCGTGCCAGTTACCATGAATACCCTGACACTATTACGCGAGCGCCTGAACCTGACCGGCACCAAATACGGTTGTGGTGAAGGTGAATGCGGCGCCTGTACCATTTTAATGGACGGTGTCAGCATTAACGCCTGCCTGATGTTTGCGGTAGATTGCGACGGCAGGCGACTCACCACCGTCGAGGGCTTGCTCACCGACAGCGAGAATGATGCCTTACGCAAAGTTTTTGTAGACAAGGGCGGTGTGCAATGCGGCTTTTGTTCTCCCGGTATGATGATGCAGGCAACGCATATTCTAAAACAAAACCCTAACGCCGATCGCAAGCAAATTCAGCGTGGTCTCGAGGGTAATCTGTGTCGCTGCACCGGCTATAAGAAAATTGTCGATGCCGTCGCCAGTGTCAGCAAGTAC
>JAAETV010000786.1 GCA_024227975.1 Actinomycetes bacterium | reverse complement strand
GGGCTGGAAGTGGTCGTGGGAACCTCGGAGAACGCCGCGCTGTTTCTACGCGGTCTCTACCAGTGCATCCTCTTTTACGGTCGGATGATCGGCCTGTTCGTGGACAATGGTTCGGGCTTCATCGCCTTGGACGCCATCGAAGTGGCGCGCAAACTCCCTGTGCACCTGATCCACGGCAGCGCCGGCTATCCGGAAGGACATGGCAAGGTGGAACGGTTCAACCGCACCGTCGCCGAGCAACTGTTGCGCCTGCTCCCGGGTAATCCCCGGATCGATCCCGGGGTGGAGGCCTTGGAGTTGCGCCTGCGCCACTTTCTGCGCGAGCAGTACAACCATACGCCTCATGAGTCCCTGAAGGGTATGACCCCTTGGGAGCGTTTCCACCAGGACGCGCGCGCCCTGCGCTTTTACGAGAGCACCGAGCAGCTGCGCCGGGCCTTCGTGCTGCATGAGGAGCGGCGGGTCTCCCGGGACCACGTCGTCTCCGTGGGTGGCGTGGCCTACGAGATGCCGCTGGGCTATCGCGGCCGCAAGGTGATGCTGCAACGCCACCTCCTGGATGGTGGCGTGTCGTTGCTGCACGAGGGTCGCCTGGTACGACTGGCCCCGGTGGATGTGCATGCCAATGCCCGGGATCGCCGCGCCCGCGGGCGCGATCTCTCACCCACCCCGATGCTGCCGCCGGGCGCAGCCCAGATGGCCTTCGACCGGGACCTGGGTCCTGTAGTCGATGACCAGGGCGGCTGCCCACGCGGCCATGAACCCGACATCCAGGAGCAAGATTCATGACCACCACCGATCT
>JAAETV010000785.1 GCA_024227975.1 Actinomycetes bacterium | reverse complement strand
CAGCGCCTCATCTGGCGGCTGGTCGAACCCATCAACTTCGTCATGGAACACAAGATGCTCAAGGGCCTCATGGTCTGAGCCGAAGCCCACGCTCCGATGGTGGACGGCAACGGATCGGTGAGCACCTATGACGTCATTGACACCGCCACAGTTCGACATCCAGTCGAGAAGGTCTATCCTGCATTCGTCGCGGAGCTCAATGGCACTACGAGCTGGTGGCAACCTCATCGCTTGGTCCAGGTTCGCGATGGCAGATCCTACGATGACGTTGGCGCGATGGCCGACACCATCGTTCGTGGGCACTGGGTTGTTCCGTTCACAACCGAGACCGTCGAGGTCAGCCACAATGGCCTGATTCGGGTCCGTTATGTCGGTGGTGCGTTTCGAGGAATGGGAACCTGGACCTTCACCGACCTCGACGACGGCAGCACAGAGATCGCCTACCGGTGGCCAAGGTCCACTCGACCAACATCCGAACCGGCTACGAGCTGCTCGGCCGCCGTCATCACAGGGGGTGTGGGCGACGGTTCGCCACAGTCCATACAGATCATCGGGCCCCGGTTCGCGGAGATGGCCTGCCTGACCGCCGCTGAGACTATCGAACGAACCGTCGCCGTCTGTTGAGCCTGCGCTCGCTCAAGTCCGAGTGTCGGCAAGGCGTCTCGGGTTGCAGGAGGACGAAGGTCCCTGGTTCACCGGGTGAGTCAGTGACAGCATCACGGGAGGCGACCGCGGCAACGTTTGCCGGGAGGAGGGTGGAATGCGCTGGATCACGATCATCCTCGGCGTAGTGGTGGGAACGCTGGCCGCTGTGGTCGTCTGGGCTCGACGCGCCATGCGGTGGGGCGCGACGCCGGAGGAGATCACATCGGTCAGCACGGCAGACGATTGGTTCGATGGCGTCTCTGGCTCACGCCTGCGGATGACCCGGGCGATCTCCGTCGAGGCACCACCGGAGACCGTGTGGCCCTGGCTGGCTCAGAACGGCCGGGGCGCAGGGTGGTACAGCTGGGACCGTCTCGACAACGGCGGCCGGGCGTCGGCCCGACACATCGTGCAGTGGATCCCCGAACCGCGCGTCGGTGACGCGGCGGCGATCGGGTACTTGAAGCACCTCGAGCCGGGGCGGGAGCTGGTGTGGTGGGCCCCTAACGCTCCGTTCCTCGGAGCGCGGACGTGGTCGTCGTGGCAGTACACGGTCGTGCCGGAGGGTGATGGCTCACGCCTGCTGATGCGGGTCGACGGTGCCGCCACGGGCGCCGCCAGGTGGCTCGTCATCCTGACGCTCCCGCTGATCGACTCGATCATGGCCATGCGTCAGCTCAGAAACCTGAGGGAACTCGCTGAGCGCCACGGTCGTCGCTCCCATGACCCGGAGAACCCAGAAACCGACAAGCGCGACCAGTACCAGATCTACCACGTGATCTATGCCTCGGGCGATGAGGCCGGGGTACCGGGAAGCGAGAATGCCGACCAGTCCCGGAGGTGGGCGCAAGCGGACCGCGTCGTGTGAGGCCACAGGCCGGGTATCCAGCCCCGATGCCGAACTCGCTTCGTGTCACCGCTCCTCGATGCAGGGAATGCCGCACTGCCGCCTCCGACGGTGACCAGCCGACTCCGCCCGCGGCTTCGAGCGGGATCTGCCAGTGCCCGGGCGGCCAACGGAATCACGAGCAACTGTGTGAGCTCATGCCTTCTCTGGCGGGTGGAGGCGCACGGTGTCGATCGCCGGGATGTCCCAAGCTTCTTGGATGCGCCCGCCGAACACCCGCCACACAACTATGGCGTCAACATCCAGCACGGTTCCCTCGAAGCTGACCGTGTTGGTCGCATAGGCCACGACTAGCTCATCACCATAGGGGGTCAGCGAATGGGGCTCGTTGTGGAAGTCCCTGTCGCTTCCCTCCCGCAACCGCTCGAAGAAGCTGCTGATGCCGTCATACCCGTGGTGGTCGCCGGCCAGCTCCGGGAGGCGCGGGTTGAAGAAGTGGAAGATGAAGTCGTCTGCGAACAGATCCTCTTCGCTGCTGGCGAAGCCGCTGCTGATGAGGGCTCCGACCCGTGCAACTAGCTCCATATTCGCCTGCTGAGCTGACCTCGTGGAATCCATCTAGCACCTCCATATCCGTCACAGCATCATGACCACAGCAGTGGCACGCCGACCAGGGTCGAGTGTCCCATCAGCGAGAACGGGGCGTACCACTGCTGTGGGGCCTGCCATACCGCAGGATTCCGCGGGCTGCCGCCGCGTGCCGGGTCCTGGAGATCATCTTCGTCGTCCCCATTCCCTTCAGCCAGATCGCCCTCGCCCTCTGGCTGGTCCTCGAGGGGTTCGATCGATCATCTCACCGAACTGGCCTCGTACCCGGCGCCGATCACGCCAGGATCAGCGACCATGGGTGTACCGAGGGCGATGTTGGACGGGGGAGCGTCGAAGGAGCACCACACGGCTACGGGCTGGCGAAGCAGCTCCACAGTCACCAGTCGGCGTATGCGGTTTCCCCCAAGCTTGGTGGAGGGCGACCTGGGAGCAGCGGTGGCGTACAGCGATGAGTAGCCACTGGATATCCGGTCGATTGGTGGAGTCCTCCGGTATCGGGAGGAGCCTGGTCCGGAGATGCCTACTCGACGGTCACCTCGGCGACCATGCCGAGCACGAAGTGCGGAGGTCCACCATCGACCTGTACCGGCCCGCCTTGGGATTCGGCTGCGGCAGAGGCGTACTCGTCAGGGTCGGCGCCCTCGGGGATGGCACACAACAGGATGTATCGGCCCGGTT
>JAAETV010000784.1 GCA_024227975.1 Actinomycetes bacterium | reverse complement strand
TGCGCGTTTAGTTGCTAGGTATAGACCCGAAACCCGGTGATCTAGCCATGAGCAGGTTGAAGGTTGAGTAACATCAACTGGAGGACCGAACCCACTAACGTTGAAGAGTTAGGGGATGACCTGTGGCTGGGGGTGAAAGGCCAATCAAACCGGGAGATAGCTGGTTCTCCCCGAAATCTATTTAGGTAGAGCCTCGGACGAATTCCATTGGGGGTAGAGCACTGTTAAGGCTAGGGGGTCATCCCGACTTACCAACCCTTTGCAAACTCCGAATACCTGTGAGTACTATCCGGGAGACACACGGCGGGTGCTAACGTCCGTCGTGAAGAGGGAAACAACCCAGACCGCCAGCTAAGGTCCCAAAATATTGCTAAGTGGGAAACGATGTGGGAAGGCTAAGACAGCTAGGAGGTTGGCTTAGAAGCAGCCACCCTTTAAAGAAAGCGTAATAGCTCACTAGTCGAGTCGGCCTGCGCGGAAGATGTAACGGGGCTAAGCAATATACCGAAGCTGCGGCA
>JAAETV010000783.1 GCA_024227975.1 Actinomycetes bacterium | reverse complement strand
TTGTGCCACGGGGCCAGCGGCCAAGGGACGGGTCTGGGGCCCGACATCCGCAGTGAGAGTGCCGGGGAGATCGCCCGGTATGTCCGCCAGGGCGAGGACACCATGCCTGCCTTCGGTCAAAGTGTGCTGAGCGATCAGGAGCTACAGGAGCTAATCACCTACATCGGAAGCTTCGGTGGAGGCGACGACAGCGACGATGACGATAGCGATGACGACGATGACGACGGCGATGACGTCGACAGCGACCACGACAACCCGCAGGAGGGGTAGTGGTCATGACCGCTACTGCGGCGCGGTCATGCCTATCGACCCGGAGTTTGGGTCGTGGTCGACGACGGACGCGTTGTGCCCATCGAGGAGCAATAGGTACTCTGGGCAAGCAACGCCGGGACCACAGGCATGGTTGGAGAAGCTTCAGTTCCTCAGATCACCGTTTCGCGTGGTGACGGGGTAGTTCCTTGCCAGCGCCAGAGGTGAGGTGTCGAATGAGTGTGGCGTGCGGGGTCGGACTCTACGAGAGTAGGGTCACCCTCGAACGTCGAATACCTCCCGGAGGACACCTGTGGGCTTCTATCGACGACAGGTGCTGCCTCGTCTGCAAGACAAAGCACTGAACGGTGAAGTGGAGCGGGACATCCGCCCGCGAGTGTGTGACGGGCTGAGCGGAGAGGTCGTTGAGCTCGGTTTCGGTACCGGTCTGAATGCGCCCTACTACCCACCGGAGGTCACAACGATCCATGCGATCGAGCCATCCTCGGAGTGCATGCGTCTCGCTGAGCCGAGGATCGAGGCGTGCGCTGCGTCGGTCGAGGTAGCCGGGCTCACGGGCGAGTATCTCGATCTCCCGTCGGAGGAGTTTGACGCGGTCCTGTCGACATGGACCTTGTGCACAATTCCCGACATCGACGCCGCACTCGACGAAGCTCGCCGAGTTCTCAGACCCGGGGGCATGTTCCACTTCGTTGAGCACGGACACTCACCCGACATGCGCGTAGCAAGGTGGCAGGAGCGGATCGAGCCATTCAGCAAGCGGCTGACGGGCGGGTGTCACATCACCCGCCGGATCGAAACCCATGTCGAGGCCGCCGGTTTCGTCATCGAGAAACTGGACAAGTACTACACGAAAGGCGTGCCGAGGCCTTTCGGCTACACATTCGAAGGGCGCGCTCGCAGACGTTGAAGGACCGGATCGCCCGGCCAAGCTGATCCCCGATGTTGAGTCAGACCCACACGAACGTGCTAGGAAGCGTTGTCCTAATCGGCCGATCCTATGTCGAGGGCCAAGACGATGAACTGGGTGAACTGGCCGGCACCGAAGTTGTTGTCGCTCACGATGACAAGGGTCTGGCGTCCGTCAGCCAAAGGTGGACCGAACGTCATCCCTTCGATGTTGTCGATCGGGATTCCGAGATCATCGAAAGCGAACACTTCTCTTTGCGTCACGGGTGTGAAGGCGATCGGAGAACCACCGTCGTACAGTGCGTCGACGTCCAAGACATCGGTGGCACCAGTGGTCGAGATCTCGTTGATCACGACGACGTTGCCGGTGCCACCTCCCAGAACCCCTCCGACCGAGAAGGACCGTTCCATTACGAGCATGGTCCCGGCGTTGTCGATGGGCAGCACCTCTACGATCCCGTTCACACCGAAGATCGAGCTGGGTTCCGCCCATG
>JAAETV010000782.1 GCA_024227975.1 Actinomycetes bacterium | reverse complement strand
CGAAGCGTTGGCCATTTCGTTCTTCAACCATCTCGGCACCGAGACCACGGGAGATCTGGCGGGACTCTTTCCGGCCTCGGGGCCTGATTCGAGCTACCAAACCGGTCCTCTGAACACGACCATGCAACAACTGGCCGATGCTCTGGGTGCGGCGGCAGCATCGGGTCAGCTCGAGTTCGGTGGTGCTGACCTGATCAATGCCTCGGATGGAGCCCCCCATCTCCTAATACTCAGTGAGACGATGCCCGATGGCTTCCTTCTGGATGCAGCCGTTGCCTCCATCAACCGCGGTGACGGTGATGTCTCCGTGGGTCCTGGCCCGTTGTGGGGCCTCGCCGAACCGCAGGAATCGTTCGGCTCAGTTGCCAGCCAACTCGTCCTCCGCCTGGCTGAACGCAACCTGTCCCTGGTGTTTGATGCCCTCCAGGCCGTAGACGACCCTCACTTGGCGCTGAGGGCCGGATCGACCGCCGAGTGGGGTGAGATGCTTGTAGCTCTCACTCTCCCTGAGATCACGGGCGACGCCAGCCTCAGCACCGAGGCTGCAATCTGGATCGTCGATCTGGCGGGGGGATTTGAACTCAATGAGGAACAGGCCAAGGCGGTTGATCAGATAATCTTCACTCGTCCCACGATGCTGGTTCAGGGGAGGATGGCTGATACGTATCTGGTGGCGGCAGGTCTCGACACTGAGGGCACCTATCTCAGCCTTGGTCCTGAGGCCACCGTGCAGGCGTTGCTCAGGATCATGGAAGCCAAGCAGGGTGACTACCTCCTCTTGTTGGAGGAGAACATGGTGTCGGTGATGGTTGAAACCGCACTGGCTGTAGGTTTCTACCCGCTGGCTGAGACCACCGCCTACGGCATGATCGACGGTACGATCGAGGGTGCTTACCTCACCGTTAGTCTCGAAGATGTCCGCTCGGCCGAAGCTCTCGATGCTCGTTTTCGGAGCCTCCCAGACACCACCATTGGGGCTGGTCTCGGTGTAGTCAAGGAAGGGGTGAAGTTATCCCCCACTTTTGTCGAGGGAATCCAGATCGACCAGGCTATGTGGCATGATGTCGATCCCATGTCCTTTCCCTCCACCGACGATGGCGAGCTTTCCTACTACCAAGCCCTCGTAAAGAAGGAGCTTGAACACGATCTGAATGACGCCGTTCAGCTCATTGTTGCCCTGGCTGATGCCGGAAATCTGGTGGAGGAAGGAACGGACTCCCTATTTACGAGGACTGATTTCGAAGACTATCTAGAGAGGTATGAGAATCGTCTGGTATCCACAAAGCTGCACGTGGTGGACGCGGAGGGTCAACCGGTTCCCAAGAGCTCAAACAGTGATTCCGATTTTGAGCCTTTGACCGTAGAGCAGTGGATTCGTTCGTTGAGGGCGTACAGCACTGCCCGGAAAGTGGAGTTGTCGTTTGCTCATAGACAGAGCAATGAATGAGGGTGACAGCAGGAGGGCGGGCTGATCAGTCTTTGGGGTAGTCGGGGTATGAGTCTTTGAATACCCCGCTGTGGAGTAAGACCTCGGCCGATGCCACCCCGGTCTCGACGTCGACCAGCAGGTTCCGAACCCAATACGACTCGGTTCGTCGGCTCTCAGCCAGGGCGATGATCTCCCGATCGACCCGATACTGGTTGTCGATCAGGATGGGTGTGCCCAGCAGTCTCACTTCGAGGTCGATGAACAGCCCGACTGAAGGCTGGCGGACCCGGAACCCCGAGTTGGGCCCACCGGCGTTGGCCAAGACAGTCAGCATCTCGATCGGGACCACGGCCCGACCCCAGGGCGAGGCGGTGCCGGCATCGGGGTCGTGCCAGGTCAGTGACTCGGTGATCGAGGTCAGCTTCTGGCGTAGGGAGAACGGGTACAGATCGCCGTATTGGACATCAGGCCCGGTCGAGACGACCTCGCTCACCAGCCCCTTCTGGCCCACCGATAACTGGTCGAGGATGACAAGCGACGACGGGGTGTTGGCCTGGGCTCGTTCGATGCGAGGCAAGAGCTCGGTCGGCGGGTGCTCGGGCCCGACCGAAGCGGTGCCGGTCAGCACCGGAGTGCCGTCGGCCTTGGCCGCATCGATCCTGACCTGATTGGAGCCTGGCCCTGGGACGGTAACTGTGGCCTGTACCTCTTCACCCTCGACCACCATGTTCAAAAAATGTGCACTGAGACAGCCGTGAGAGAACCAGCGATCACCCCACAACGAGGCCAGTATCGGCTCGAACTGACTGAAATGGGTGGGGCCCTCGATGGGAGCGCCGATGAGGCCGAGCTTGGCTGCGGTTTCGTCGTCGTGGACGCTCAGGTGGTCGTCATACACCTGCTCCGCCAACATCTGCTTCGGTGCTCGGACGGGACCGGTGATGGTCATCGGCGTATCGGAGAGCACACTCCCTACCGGCACCGAGATGGACGGGGACACGGTTTCAGCCATCGCCGACTCATACCACCGAAGCCCGGTTCAGGACAAGCGGAAGACCACCCTGTCAGCTCGCATCCAGAGGGTCGGACCTGCTAGCAAGGGAGCTACGGACACAGACGTCGCCTCGGTGTGATGTCCAGGAACTGGCTCAGGAGTTGACCATGGAATACACCGCACAAGGTTTGGAACTGCAAGAAGCAGTGAAGTCGTTCATGGATGACTTCATCTACCCAAATGAGGAGGAGTACTACGAACAACAGGCCGCGCTGGACAATGTCCATGACACGCCTTCCGTAATGGAGAAGCTGAAGGCCGCCGCTCGCGAGCGTGGTCTGTGGAACCTCTTCATCCCCCACCTCGACCCCCAGGCCCCGGGGACGAAGCTCTCGAACCTCGACTACTCCCCCATCTCGGAGATGTTGGGCAAGGTCCCGTTCTCCTCGGAGGCCCTCAACTGCTCCGCTCCCGACACCGGTAATATGGAGATCCTCAATCTCTACGCCTCAGAGCGGGTCAAGGAACGTTGGCTGGCGCCCCTATTGCAGGGGGATATCCGCTCCGCCTTCTCCATGACGGAGCCCGACGTCGCCTCCTCCGATGCTTCCAACATCGAGCTCAGGATCGACAAGGACGGCGACCACTATGTCCTCAACGGCAAGAAGTGGTTCTCCTCCAACGCCATGCGGCCCGTGTGTGAGGTCCTGATCGTGATGGGCAAGAACGATCCCGACGGTTCCCGTCATCGTCAGCAGTCGATGATCGTGGTTCCCAAGGACACACCAGGTGTCAGCGTCGGGCGTGAACCTCACGTGTTCGGCTATGGGGATCGTGGCGGCCACCCAGAGATCATCTATGAGAATGTCCGCGTACCAGAGGATCACATCCTCGGTGGTGAAGGCGAGGGATTCGCCATCAGTCAGGCTCGCCTCGGCCCGGGCCGTATCCACCACTGTATGCGCACCATCGGTGTTGCCGAGCGGGCCCTCGAGCTCATGGTCAACCGGGCCCTGCAGCGGGAAACATTCGGACGTCTCATAGCCCAGCACGGCGTCGTCCAAGACTGGATCGCCGAGTCCAGGATCGAGATCGATCAGGCCCGCCAATATGTGCTCCACGTTGCCTATCTGATGGACACAGTCGGCAACAAGGCAGCAGCTCAGGAGATCTCGGGCATCAAGGTGGCCATACCGAACATGGCGCTCAAGATCATCGACCGGTCCATCCAGGTTCACGGGGCGGCCGGCGTCACCCAGTTCACGCCGCTGGCCAGCATGTATGCCCACATGCGGACCCTTCGCATCGCAGACGGACCAGACGACGTCCACAAGATGACGATCGCCCGCCGCGAGATCCGGCGTCATGAGCCCAGCTTCCGTATGAACCGCTCCTAGCGACGGTGCGTCGAGCGCCCGGCCACCTTCTTGTGGTGTGTCGGGTTCTTGTCGCGTTCGCGGTGTGACAGCCTCTCGGCCGCCTGGTCGCTCAGGCCCAGGCTGGCCGAAACGGAGCTTCACCGGTGTCGATGAAGCGTTGGTGGGTGACCCAAGAAGAGCCATCGAAGGTGTGGAGCTGGTATCCAGCCGGGTCGCAGATGAGCTCGATGGGGGCGTTGGGGGTCAGGTTGAGGCCGACATGGTGGACCGTCGACAGGCATGAGCTGGTCGTCACCCCACCGACGGTGGCGATCACCTGGCGGTGGAGATGGCCGCACAGGATCCGGTTCACGTTCGGGTTGGCCGCCACGACCTCAGCGAAGGCATCGGCCCGACCCAACATGGTGCCGTCCATAGCGGCCAGGCCCGACACAAATGGGGGATGGTGCAGGGCGACAACGGTAGGGCGGCCGCCGGTCTCGGCCAGCACCCCGGCCAACCAATCCTGACGGTCCTCGTCGAACAGCCCATGGTGGTGGCCCACAACCGTGGTGTCGAGACCGATCAGCACCACCTCATCGAAATCGACGACCCAGCTCAGGTGCTCATCACTGGCCCACGGCATGTCGAAGGCATCTCGAAAGGCGTCGTTGTTGTCGTGGTTGCCGGGGAGGATCAGGAGGGGCAGCTGCAAGGAGGCCAGCAATCGCTGCAACTCCACCAACTCTGCGGGGTGGCCGTTGTTGGTCATGTCGCCCGTAGCGATCACTGCCTCAGGGCGGGGCTGCTCCTGGTTCAACCCGTCGACGGCTTGAACCAGGCGCTGGTTGTTGTCGACGAAACGCTCATCGTCGCCGTCTGGGTCGAGAATGTGGGTATCGGTCAGTTGGGCCAGCAGCACGCCGTCAATCCTGACCGACCGACGGGGGAATCACTACGTTGACCTCAACCTCGATATCACCCTCGTCGGTGACCCTCACCGGATGGTGGGGCAGCCCGGCCCCATCCTCGGGGTAGGTGGCCCCGTCGCAGCTGTCGACGAAGCTCCGCTCGTCGGCCTTCCACTCGACGAAGCAGTGGCGAGCAGCCGTCTGAGGTCGGGCGGCGATCGCGATCCAACCTTCGTCGACATCATCACCGAGGTGCTGGAGGAAGAAGTCGCTATCGCCGCCAGCCAGGTCAGGCAACAGGAGGGGGCCCTCTTCCACGGCGGAGGCCAGGTCGGCGGCAGGGCCGGGTCGATAGATGCCGTCTCCGATATCCAGATCGATGTCGCCGACCCCTCCCAGCAGGTTGTCCATCTGGGTCACCAAGAACAGGATTGTGCCCATCGTCATGACCACTCCGAGGCCGATCATCGCAACCTGACGCAGGGGCGGTGCACCCCCTTGGGCTACTGGCATGGGAAACCGATGGATGACGATTCCGTGCGGAGTGCGTTCACGCCTCTAGTATCGCCCAACGTGGATCTTCTCGAATATCAAGGCAAACAGTTCTTCGCCTCCTACGGCATACCGGTCTCGGCCGGAGAAGCGACCGGTGAGGTCGACGAAGCGGTAGCGATAGCCGAGAGGATTGGCTATCCAGTCGTGGTCAAAGCTCAGGTGCACACTGGTGGCCGGGGCAAGGCCGGCGGGGTGAAGCTGGCCGAGAACGCCGACGAGTGCCGGACGCATGCATCCAACATTCTCGGCCTCGACATCAAGGGCCACGTCGTCAAGACCATCTGGGTCGAGAAGGCGTCGGATATCGCCGAGGAGTACTACGCCAGTTTCACCCTCGACCGCTCGGCCAAGCTCCATCTGGGCATGCTGAGCGCCGAAGGTGGGGTCGAGATCGAGACCGTGGCCGAAGAGAACCCCGACGCCATCGCCAAGGTTCATATCGACCCCGTAGTCGGGTTGACCGAAGAGGCCTGTCGCCAGTGGGTGGTGGCGGCCAAGCTCAACCCCCAGGCCACCGACGGTGCCGTCGACATCTTGATGAAGCTCTACACGGCCTATGTCGAAGGCGATGCCGACATGGTGGAGATCAACCCCCTGATTCTCAAACCGACCGGAGAGGTCCACGCCCTCGACGCCAAGGTCAGCCTGGACGGCAACGCCATCTACGAGCACCCCGACTATGAGCAATACGAGGCAACCCAGCCCCGCGATGAGCGGGAAGAAGCGGCCCACGACAAGGGCCTGCAGTATGTCGGCCTCGACGGTTCGGTTGGCGTGATCGCCAACGGTGCCGGGCTGGCCATGAGCACCGTCGACGTCGTCAACCAGGTCGGGGGGGCAGCGGCCAACTTCCTTGACATCGGGGGAGGGGCCAACGCCGATGTCATGTCGGGCGCCCTCGAGGTCATCAACAACGACCCCGACGTCCAAGCCATCTTCATCAACATCTTCGGTGGAATCACCCGGGGTGAAGAGGTGGCCAACGGGATCGTCGAAGCCATGCGCCGGGTCGATATCGATGCTCCCATCGTGATCCGCCTCGACGGGACCAATGCCGAGGAGGGTCGTACCATCCTCGAACCCCACCTCAACGACAAGCTGATGATGGCGGAAACCATGTTGGATGCGGCTCGCAAGGCCGTCGAGTTGGCGGGGGCCCAGCAGGCCTCCTCCGAGGCCTGAGGAGACCGATCATGAGCATCTTCGTCGACGAGACAACCAAGGTCGTCTACCAGGGCCTCACCGGTTCCCAGGGCCGCTACTACGGCCTCCTCAACCGTGACTACGGCACCCAGGTGGTAGCAGGCACAAACCCCAAGAAGGCGGGAACCGATGTCGATGGCATCCCCATCTTCGCCAGCGTGGTCGAGGCTCGGGAAGCGACCGGGGCCAACGCCAGTTGCATCTTCATCCCCGCTCCCGGCGTCCAGGCCGCAGTGCTCGAATCGGCCGAGGCCGGTATCGAGTTCATCGTCGCCATCACCGAGGGTGTCCCAGCCCACGATGAGGCCTACTTCTTCAACAAATTGAAGCGTGACTATCCCGACACCCAGTTGCTGGGTCCCAACTGTCCGGGGATCATCTCACCGGGGAAGTCCAATATCGGTATCACGGCTGGCCATATTGCCAAGCCCGGTGGCCCCGTTGGGATCGTCAGCCGGTCCGGGACTCTGACCTATCAGGCTCTCTACGAGCTCCAGCAAAAGGACATCGGCGTCACGACCTGTGTCGGCATCGGGGGTGACCCGGTACCGGGTACCTCGTTCATCGACTGTCTCCGAGCCTTCGAGGCCGACTCCGAGACCAAGGCCGTCATGATGATCGGTGAGATCGGGGGCTCGGCCGAAGAAGAGGCGGCCGCCTTCATTGCTGACAATATGTCCAAGCCGATTGCGAGCTATGTGGCTGGGGTCACCGCTCCTCCTGGCAAGAAGATGGGCCACGCCGGCGCCATCGTCTCAGGAGGCAAGGGCACGGCGGCAGCCAAGATGGACGCCCTGCGGGCCGCCGGGGTGCTGGTCGGCGAGAACCCGACTGAATGTGGTGAGCTCATGGCCGAGGTCGTGGCCAAGCTCTGAGTCGATCTGGATCCTGTTGGCTGGTTGGTAGAGGTTGTCATCACACCGTGTCGGACAGCTCAACCTCTGCTTGACTGGCTGTCGTGCTACATCGCATGACTTTTGTCGCCTGGCTTGTGCTCCTTGGCGCCTGCTCGGTTGGAGAAAGGCCAACCTTGGGCGAGGGCTCAGCCTCCAGCGAGACCCCCAGCTCGCTCGATGGTGCGATGGCTACCCCGTCGGGCTCGACGACTACCGAAGTCCAGATCGAACTAGCCCCCCTGGATGCCCTTGGCCCTCTACCTCCGGCTCTCATCACCCCATCGGGGGTGTTGGTACCCGTTGTCGGCGCCGATGATGACGGTGGCTACCTGATCACCACTCCCTGCGGCAATGAGGCCTCCATCGCGTGGGGTCAGCCCCTACGTCACGCCGATGTCGTACTCGACGCGGGGCACGGGGGCGACGAACGAGGCGCTTTGGGTCCATCGGACGAGTCCGAGGCCGAGCTCAACCTTGACATCGCCCGT
>JAAETV010000781.1 GCA_024227975.1 Actinomycetes bacterium | reverse complement strand
GCCGCCGACGAACTGAACGGTCTGATCGTCGAGGCGATCCAGGCGACGGGAACCGCCAACGACGGTGAGTTCACCGCTTCGGATATGCACGATGTCAACGCCTATCTCCAGGCCAACCACCAGACCAGGTGGACCCTGCTGCACGGCGACGACGAAGAGAAGGAGGAGACCGGTTTTCACCTGGTACAGAACGACGGGGCCATCACCCGGTTGTACGGCGACAACGCCGTCAACACCGTGGCCGACGGTCTCTACCACATTGGCTTCGATATCTACAAAGACCGTTTTCTCAACGAAGACGGCAATGCCAACGCCCGTCTGGAGAGCACCGCCTACTGGCTCAACGAGCTGCTCGCCGAACAACTGGGCGACGGCAGTCTGGCCAACGGTCAGGTGGATCCGGAGGTAGAGGGCAGCACCGGCACCGGGCTGGACCAGATCATCGACATGATCAACGCCGACACCGAGCTGAGCCGGCGCATCTCCAACGAGGATATCCG
>JAAETV010000780.1 GCA_024227975.1 Actinomycetes bacterium | reverse complement strand
GGTGTTGGCCTCGAACTTCGTTGGCGACGGTTTGAGGGACCTATTCGATCCGCGAGGCTGATGTCTTCTGGATGTCACCGGACGAGCTTCTCTCCGTCGTCGAAACCAATGTCGCCTTCAACCCGAATCGACCTTGGTGACCTTGCTGACCTTGGTGACCGAGGCGGACTAGCCTGAGGCCACTGTCTCCCCGCTGCTGCCACTTGTGAAACTCGACTGCCAAGACGAACTGATCGCTTTGTTCGAGACGCTGGTCAACGTCATGTTCTGTATCAAGTCGGTAGATGGGACCTACGCCGAGGTCAATGTCGCCTTCGTGCGACGGACGGGGCGGACCTCCAAACGCGAGGTCATCGGCCGCACCGCCGGGGAGCTCTTCAACGAGGACCTTGCCACCCGCTATGAGGAACAGGACCATCAGGTCTTTGAATCCGGTGAGCCCCTACGAGATGAGCTGGAACTGATCCGACGACCCGACGGTGAGCTCGGCTGGTACCTCACCACCAAGCTCCCGGTCGCCGACCGGCTTGACCCGACCAGCATCGTCGGCCTGGTCAGCGTCAGCCGCGACCTGCAAACTCCGACCACTGAGAGCATCGCCCTCGAGAGCCTCCAACATGTTGTGGCCTATGTGAGGGAGCATCTGCCAGAGACCATCCGAGTCGGCGAAATGGCGGCCGTTGCCGAGTGCAGCACCGACCAGCTCGACCGTCGTATCCGCAAGGTCTTCGGGATGACGGCGAAACAGTATGTGCTCCGAGTCCGGGTCGATCGGGCGGCTGAGCTCCTGGCCGACACCGATCTCCCTCTGGCTACGGTCGCCTCCACTGTCGGGTTCTATGACCAGTCGGACCTGACTCGCCGCTTCGCCCGCCTCATCGGGCAGACACCGGCCCAGTTTCGCCTCGCTACCCAGCCGGCATAGCTGAAGGGGCTCGGTAGTACAGAAACAGGTCGCCGAAGGCCTCCTTCGTACAAGACTCGGGCCGCCATTTCCTTCACGATGGGTGTATGGCTGCTTCATCCACGAGAGTTCATTCGAAGTCGGCCGATGAGTTGGTGGATCCTGCCATCCAACTGGTTGAGACTTGGCTAGCCCGGGCAGCTGAGCTGGAGACCCGATCGGATCGGGCCACGATGAAGCGGCTAGGGCAACTGGTCTCCGATGAAGCCGGGGTCGGGTTCGTCATGCAGTTCGTTGATCGGGTGGCCCGCCCCGATGACAATCGGGTTGCCGCCCACCAGTTGGCGGCCCTGGTCAATGGGTCGCCGCTCCCGTCGTTCCTCTCACCCATCGATGCGTTGCTACTGCGCGCCGGAGCCTGGCTGGCCCCTCACCTCCCGTCGATCGTGATGCCCTTGGCCAAGCGACGGATGCGCTCGATCGTTGGCCATCTGGTGGCACCGGCCGACCCCCGATCATTGGGCCGCCACCTCGGCGCCCAGCGCCACGCCGGCTACGACGTCAATGTCAACCTGTTGGGAGAGGCCGTGCTTGGTGAGCGGGAGGCTGATGCCCGCCTCCACCGCCTCACCGCCCTCCTCCAAGTGCCCGATGTCGACTATGTTTCGGTCAAGCTCACGGCAGTGGCCTCGCAGCTCAACCATTGGGCCTATGACGCCAGCCTCCGCCGGGTCACCGATCGGCTGGCTCTCCTCGTCGACGCCGCCAACTCGGTGAGCCCGCCGACCTTCGTCAACTTCGATATGGAGGAGTACCACGATCTCAGGCTGACGGTCGAAGCGTTCAAGACCGTGCTCGGCGACCCGAGCCGAACCCACATCGATTCTGGCATCGTCCTCCAGGCCTACCTCCCCGACGTGTTTCCCATCCTCCAAGATCTGGTGGTGTGGGCCAAGGAGCGCCATCAGCGAGGAGGGGGCACCATCAAGATCCGCTTGGTCAAGGGCGCCAACCTGGCTATGGAACGGGTCGACGCCGCCATGCACGGCTGGGAGCAAGCTCCGTTTGGGACCAAGATCGAATCCGATGCCAACTACCGCCGCTGCCTCGACTGGGTCCTGACCCCCGAACACCTGACCGGGGTGCGGATCGGGTTGGCCAGTCACAACCTGTTCGATGTTGCCCTGACCCGGTTGCTGGCCACCGAACGAGGGGTCCTGTCCCAGGTCCAGTTCGAGATGTTGCAGGGAATGGCATCGGGTCAAGCCAAAGCCGTCAACGAGTCGACGGCAACCGAGTCCGCCTCGTCGATGCTGTTGTACACCCCGGCGGTGAGCGACGATGACTTCGACGTGGCCATTGGCTACCTCTTCCGCCGGTTGGAGGAGAACGCGGCACCCGAGAACTTCATGCGGGCCCTGTTCGACCTCGAACCAGGTTCGCCTGAGCTGGCGGCCGAAGCCGAGTTCTTCCGCCGAGGAGTGGCCCTCCGCCACACCGTGAGCGCCGAGCCCAGCCGTCGACAAGACCGGTCCCAGCCGATCCAACCCTGGCCCCTCGACGCCACTTTCCGCAATGAACCCGATACCGATCCCAGCCTCGAAGCCAACCGACACTGGATCGACGAGGTGGCATCAGCCACCCCGTCGCCGTGCCATACTCCGATCACCGACTTCGCCCCGGCCCTGGCCCAGCACCTGGCCATTGGCCGCCGGGCCGCCAGCCGGTGGGCCCAGGGTGACCGGGCTGAGCGGCGGGTCGTCCTCCACCGGGTCGGCGACGAGCTGGCGCGGAGGCGGGGTGAGCTGATCACCACCATGATGCACGAGGCGTCCAAGACGTTCGCCGAGGCCGATGTCGAGGTGTCGGAGGCCATCGACTTCGCCCGCTGGTACGCCGAGCGCAGCGTCGATCTGGGCCAGGTCCGAGGGGCCACATTCGACCCCTTCGGGCTGATCGCCGTCATACCACCATGGAACTTCCCTACCGCCATCCCCGCTGGGGGTGTGCTTGCCTCACTGGCCGCGGGCAACACCGTCATCTTCAAACCAGCGCCCGAAACACCCCGCTGCGCCGAAGTCGTAGCTGAGGCCTGCTGGGCCGCCGGTGTTCCCACCGACGTGCTCCAGTTCGTCCGTACCCCCGACAACGAGATTGGCCGCCAACTCGTCGAGTCGGTCGATGCTGTCATCCTGACCGGGTCGACTGAGACGGCGGACCTGTTCCGGTCCTGGAAGCCCGGTCTTCGCCTGTTCGCCGAGACCTCGGGCAAGAACGCCCTCATCATCACCCCCAACGCCGATCTCGATCAGGCCGCCCAGGACCTGGTCCGCTCAGCGTTTGGTCATGGAGGCCAGAAGTGTTCGGCCGCCAGCTTGGCCATTCTCGTCGGTGATGTCTATGAGTCTGAACGCTTCCGCCGTCAGTTGACCGACGCCGTCGAGAGCCTGACCATCGGTTCACCCCTCGACCTTGAAACCGACGTCGCCCCCCTGGTGGGTGGGATCAACGACCGGCTGCGACGAGCAGCCGAGATCCTGGACCCTGGCGAGAGCTGGCTCGTCGAGCCCTCAATCCGCGATGACGGGGTCATGACCCCGGGAGTGAGAGCTGGGGTCGAGCCGGGGTCGTGGTTCCATCGGACCGAGTGCTTCGGGCCGGTGCTCGGTCTCATGGCGGCCGCCGATCTCGATGAGGCGATTGCCATCGCCAATGCCAGCGACTTCGGGCTCACCGGTGGCATCCATTCCCTCGATCCGACCGAGGTCGATCACTGGTCACGCCATATCGGGGTCGGCAACGGCTATGTCAACCGTCCGATCACGGGCGCCATTGTCTGCCGTCAGCCTTTCGGCGGATGGAAGCAGAGCTCGGTCGGGCCGGGAGCCAAGGCCGGTGGCCCCAACTACCTCATGCAGCTCGGCACCTGGACGGCGACCGATGTCGACGACGATTACGCGGAGCAGTGGGCAACCCACTTCGCCACCACCCACGACGACACCGGCCTGTTCTGCGAGGCCAACCTCTTCCGCTACCGGCCACTGCCTGTGATGGGGCTTCGGGTCGGGGCCTCGGCCGAGCAGGTCGCCGTCGATCGGGCCAAGAAGGCGGCCAAACTGGCCGGTGCCACCCTCGTCGCTTCCGGCGCTGGCGCCGGAGACGACACCGACGACGGCGACGAGACCGACGGCGCAGGCTGGCTCGACCGGATGGAGGCCGCCGGCGTGGATCGGGTTCGCATCATCGGCGAGACGGTCACCGATGAGATGGCGTCCGCCGCCACGAAACGAGGTATCCATCTCGCCTCCGATCCCGTCACCCCAGCCGGTCGGGTCGAGCTCCAGCACTATGTGCGAGAACAGGCCCTGTCGATCACCCTGCACCGGTTCGGCAATCTCGTTGGCGCCGCTAGCGAGAGACTCCGTTGACGGGATCCCACCCGACCCCCAAAACTAGGAACCGGTCACCGCACGAGGTACGTGCCCAGCCGTCAACGACATGCAGATCACCTGTCCAAGACAACTGAATACCCAGGTGTTGCTCGTCGGTGAGACGGGACGCTCGAGCGGCTCAGAGACAGCCCAGGTCGAGTCCGTCTCCTAGCGAAGACCCACCCGCGGTCGAAGCGGGCCCGTTGTGATGAGCAGGGATACTTCTCCTGAACACTTCACCGGAAACGATGAGACCCCGCGGTATTCGAAGATGCGCCGCTGGAAGTCGGAGGGGACATAGACCCGACATCAGATGGCTTCCGGTAACGGAACCGTCTAGCTGACTCCTCGCTCGCCTGGTTCTCGGGCCCACCTATCGGATCCGGCCCGCTGCGGCGGCCGGGATTTCTTCCAAGGATCATGAGGTCGCAGGTTCGACTCCTGCCGGCGCCAACTCAGCCCTTCGGGCTGCCGGGGGCACCTGTAGCTCAGCTGGTAGAGCACATGAACAAGGCCCAGCCACGAAAGGGTTCTCGGGCCGGATCCGATCCATCAACCGCCAGACCGAACACAAGTCGAATCGTCAACCAGTCTTTGGCTTGAAAGGAGGCCTCCATCATGGTGAAGTTCAGTGGCAAGTTCAGCCGTATCAACCCGACCGCTCCAGTGAAGACGCGGGGCCCAAAACTCGTCACCCATGAGGGAGGCCGGGCCTATACCTTTGGTGTCGGTGGTTGTGGTCCAGCGATGTGGCGACCGAGTGCCAGTGGCCGGCCGCAGTGCCGCCTGCTTCCCGTGGTTGAACCGCTCAGAGCTTGGTGGCGGTCACCGCGATCGGGAGCAGGTCACCGCCAGCGCGGGTGGTCGACACGGCGAGTCCGTCGAAGGCGGTGAGGTCGTCGGGGCTGCACAGCCGCAGCAACCCGCTGCTGTATTCACTACGCTGACCCTCGCCGGCCCCGCCACCGCCCCGCAGGCGATACGACACCGTAGAGATCGTCTCCCAGCACAGGTGGATGTCGTACTCGAGCGGGCCGACGTCGCTCCCTTCACTCCCCCGCACGATGCCCTGGGCTCGGACGCCGAGCTGACGGTCGATGATCGCCAGCTGCCGCTCCTCGTCCCCGGTGGGCAGGGTCACCGCCACTTGCCACTGGCCACTGGCCACTGGCCACGCAGGTCGAACTGCCGTCTGGGCAGCCGCCACGATAACCGCTGTACCAGCCGCAACCCATCGATCCCGAGGCGGAGCAGCGGCCCGGCGGGCAGCTCGATCCCGGCCACACCGACGTGCCTCATCGCCACCAACGGCGGTTCCGGATGGCGCTGATCGCCGGTTCATCCAGTAGACCGCCAGCCTCCGCGTAGCCAATCATGGCGTCGACATCGCCTTCGGTCCAGCCAGTGGGGACGTCCCCACTGGAGTCATCGCCGTCGCCTCCGACAGCAGTCGGTCGACCGCCCCCGCCACGGCCTCCACCCGACTCGGCGACTGGGAGCTCGCTGGCCTCAGCCGGGTCGAAGCCGGACATTGCGTCCTCGGGCTCAGCCTCCGGGCCACCGTCACAACCCCTGCCCGGTGCCGGCTTGTTTCCCGTCCGTCTCACGATCTCGTCCCTTCTCCGAT
>JAAETV010000779.1 GCA_024227975.1 Actinomycetes bacterium | reverse complement strand
GTGACCCTGGCGGCGCGTGCCCTCGGCACGATCGACACGCGCACCGCCCTCGCCTACATCCCGACCCAGATAGTGGGCGGCATCTTCGGCGTGATCATTGCCAACCTGATGTTCGAGCTACCGGCCGTCAACTGGTCGACCAACGAGCGGGTCGGGGCTCACCTGGTATTGGCCGAGGGGGTGGCCACCTTCGGGCTGCTGCTGGTCATCTTCGGCGTAGTCAGGGCCGGACAGCCGACGCTCGCCGCCTTCTCCGTCGGCGGCTACATAGCTGGGGCCTATTACTTCACTTCGTCGACTAGTTTCGCCAATCCCGCCGTCACGGTGGCTCGCATGTTCTCTGACACTTTCGCCGGCATCGAACCAGCGTCGGCTCCCGCCTTCGTTGCCGTCCAGCTGTTGGCGGTTGGCGTCGCGGTCGTCGTTGCACGGGTGATCTACCCCGACGTCCGCTCCTAGGTCCAGGCCATCATCGGTCGTGGTCATGGCGAACGGCTTCGAGTAGTAGGTGTTGCTCAGCTGAGCCGATGACGCGGCGGGCGTCGGCCACGGCATCAGCATCGACCGAGATGGAGTCGATGCCGAAGCGGACCAGGTGCTCGGCGAACTGGGGATTGGCCGAGGGGGCCAACCCACAGAACGATGAAGTCAGCCCAGCCGAACGGCAGCGGACGATGATCTGCTCGATTGCCCACAGCACGGCCGCGTCGTTGGTGTCGAACACCTCGGCCATGATCTCGGAATCCCGATCGACCCCCAGCATGAGCTGGGTCAGGTCGTTGCCCCCTATCGAAACCCCATCGATCCCGAGGGATGCATAGTCGGCGATGCGGGGGATGACAGAAGGCACCTCGGCCATGATCCAGCGCTTGAGGCCGCGCTGGCGGCCGAGAGGACTGGCATCGATGGCTTCCAGGCAGGCTTCGAGCTCCCAGAGGGTCCGGACAAAGGGAATCATGAGGCCGAGGTTGGGATGATGCTCACGGACTCGAGCGAGGACGGACAGTTCGAGGGCGAAGGTCTGTGGGTCGTCGATGTAGCGATAGCAGCCCCGGTACCCGATCATCGGATTCTCTTCCTTGGGCTCGAAACGGTCACCCCCGATCAGGCCCCGGAACTCGTTGCTGCGGAAGTCCATGGTGCGATAGACGACGGGTCGGGGAGCGAAGGCACCGACGATGGTCTCCAACTGAGCTGCCATGGAATCGACGAATCGCTGCTGCTCACCGTCGGCGATGAGCTGGCGGGGATGGTGGCCGTCCAGGGCTTCGGTCACCATGAACTCACCCCGCAAGAGCCCGACCCCGTCGACGGGGAGGGAGGCCACCTCCACCGCCCGCTCGGCAATGGCGAGGTTGACGTAGAGCTTGGTTGCCAGCGCCGCTGGCCCCGCTGCGGCTTGGCCCAGAGCCACGCCGTCGGGGCCAACGACGGTGAGGACGCCGGCGGCCGATGGCGAGCCTGGTCCTTGGGCCGGCTCTACCAAGCCGGGAAACACCCGACCGGCCGACGGCTCGATGGTGACCAGATCCCCGTCGCGGAGCAGGGTGGTGGCCTGGCGGGTGCCGACTACGGCCGGGACCCCAAGCTCACGGCTGACGATGGCTGCGTGGCAGGTGCTGCCGCCGGCGTTGGTGATGAGACCACCAGCTCGACGCAGGATGGGGACCCAGTCGGGAGACGTCATCTCTGCCACCAGGATCTCCCCGGCGGCGAGCTTGTCGCCCTGGTCAGGGGTATCGAGGATCCGCACCACGCCGGATGCTCGCCGAGACCCGACCCCGAGCCCGCTCAGGATCGGTTCGTGAACCGAGGAGGTGTCATCGATGGTGGTGATGGGGCGGGATTGGACGATGAACAGCTCATCGTCGACGAAGCACCACTCGATGTCTTGGGGTGAGCCATAGTGGGCTTCGATCTCCATGCCGATGTTGGCTACGGCGTGGAGCTCATCGTCACTCAATACGCGCTGCCAGCCGGCCTGACCTTCGAGGGGTCTGACCTCGTCCCCGTCGGGCCCGCTCACGATCTCGATCTCCTTGTGACCGATTCTGACCTCGCGCATGGAGAGTGATTCGCGGTCGACACGGTATGTGTCAGGCTCGACCCGCCCCGAGACGACGACCTCGCCCAGCCCAAAGGCACCCTCGATGACGAGCTCATGGCGAGATGCGGGGTCGACGGTGAACATGACGCCAGCCCGATCGGAAGCCACCATCTCCTGGACGACGACGGCAATGGCCGGCTCGTCGACCAGGCCCTGTTCGGCCCGGTAGGCCACCACCCGGGCTCCGTAGAGCGAGGCCCAGCAGCGGCGGACAGCATCGACGAGGGCGATGGGACCACTGATGTTCGTATAGGTCTCGTTCATCCCGGCAAACGAGGTATCGGCGGTGTCCTCGGCCGTAGCCGATGAACGGACGGCAACCGGCCCCGCTCCCAGTGAGGCGTAGGAGGCGGTGATGGCTTCGGCCATCGCCGGGGGAAGCCCCTTGTCCAGGATCAGGTCTCGACCCTGGGCCGCCAGCTCATTCAGGCGACCGGGATCGGCCGTTGCTGCCTCGGCTTCGATGGCTTGAAGCCCCCTCCTGATCCCAGCCTGGTCGAGGGCATCGAGGTAGGCGGCGGCGGTAATGACGAAGCCATCGGGCACCGGGAACCCGGCCGCGATCATCTCGCCGAGATTGGCTCCCTTCCCGCCGGCCGTTCCTACGTCGGCCCGGCCCAGTGAACCGAGAGGGACCACAGTGACAGTGTCCATGAGTCAATGGTCGTGGGCTGGTGCAACTAGCCCCAGAGGCTGAAGTCCCTTGCTAGGTTCGACTCATGATCGTCGTCTGGGCGGTGGTGCTCATTCTGTGCGTTGCTGGCGCTTCATTGTCGAGCCGTCACGCCGTGACCTCTGCCCTGAGGATCACCGACACCCTCAACGTCTCGCCCGCCCTCGTCGGGGTGACCGTGATCGCCATCGGGACCGACCTCCCAGAAATCGCCAACTCGATTGTTGCCACCGCCTCGGACCACGGCGATCTCAATGTCGGTGACTCGATGGGTTCGGTTGTTACCCAGGTGACCTTGGTATTGGGGCTCCTGTGCCTGT
The DNA here is from genome assembly GCA_024227975.1 of Actinomycetes bacterium. The sequence goes on along the minus strand of JAAETV010000779.1, from coordinate 1,992 downwards.
TCGGTCGAGACATCAGCGCCAACCGGAACTTCGTCATCTCGGTCGGGCTGGCAACGGTGTTCGCCTCGACCGTGGTCTGGATCATGGTCGGAGATGGGGAGATCACACATCTCGATGGGCTGATCCTGATCCTGCTGTGGTTCGGGGGGACGGCCCTGCTCGGCCACGGTGAGCTGAGTCCCCGCCAGCTGGTCAGCGAGGGGCAGGGGAGCCGTACAGCGGCCGATATCGGGATGACGCTGGTGTGGTTGGGCTTGGTCGGGGGATTCGCCATCGGCATCGTGCAGGCCTTCCTCCAGATCGCCGACCGTTTCGGGATTCCCGAGTTCGTCGGCGGCTTCATCGCCTTGGCCATCGGGACCTCGTTGCCCGAGTTGGTGGTTGACCTCACCGCCATCCGACGGGGAGCATCGTCGATGGCGGTCGGTGACGTGTTCGGTTCATCGTTCGTCGACTCGACCCTGTCGGTCGGGATCGGGCCCCTGCTCTTCTCATCGTTGGTGTCGAGCGAGGTCACGACCGGAGTGGCCATCGCCGCCGTCGGGGTTCTGGTCGCGACCATCCTCACCGTCCGATCCCGAAGCTACCGCTGGCCCCTCGGCGTCGCCCTCCTCGCAACGTACGCCACGGCCCAGCTCCTGGTTGCCTTCGCCTCGGGCTGAGGGCTCGGCGTCACACGAGATTGGGGGAGCCGAAGGGAGTATGCTCGAGGTCACACAGCACGAAAGTTGGAACCATGTCGGAAGCCAGTTCACGTATCCTGATCATCGCCAACAAAACACTCGGCGGTGCTGAGATGCTCGACCGGATCGGCCAACTCGATGAACCGTCTGGCAGCGCCTCGTTCTACCTCCTGGTTCCCGCCACACCAGTCGGCGAATCTCCATGGGAAGGCCAAGACTTCCGACGCCAGAGTGGTGTCGATGAAGCAGCAACGAGGCTCGGACAGAGCCTGGAGATGATCTCCGACCGGGGTGTTCAAATCAATGGCGAGGTCGGGGAGGCCGATCCTGTCGATGCGGTCCGAGTGCTCCTCGACCGCGGTCTTTCCTTCGATCGAATCCTGTTGTCAACCTTCACCAGTGGCTTCTCCCGGTGGCTACGCCTCGACGTCCCTCACCGGCTGGGGCGCATCGCGAACGTCCCCGTCGAACACATCCAGAGCGACGTCGCTACCAGCCTGGGCTAGTAGCTCTCAGCGAACAGGAACCTCGGCGAAGTGTTCGGGGTGACGGCGGATAGATGACCCGCTCGACGGCTCCCTATCCGGGCCGGTGAGCCAGTTTCTCCGGCAGAATGCTTCGGAGGTGGCGCATATGGGCAGGGCCAATACCACAACAGCCGCCGATCACCTGCACCCCTCGACTCACCCAGGCCAGGCAAGCCTCGGCATAGGCCTCGGGGGAGATCGTATTGTTGAACACCCATTTCGGGGGCTCGAAGTAGCCCGTGTGGGCGTAGATCCCGATCGGGCCGTCCCAGTGCTCAGTCATCACATCAATGCACCGATCGATATCGTCGACCTCGGTGTGCATGACGGCGGCGACGTCGATCGACCGGTCTTCGGTGGCGGCCAAGGCCTCAGCCAGGCGATGCTCCTGGCTCCACAACCATACCTCGCCCTCGTCGTCGATGACACAGCTCCACCCCACCCAGACGGGGAGGCCGGTCGCTTGGATGGCGTCGAGGATGGCTTCGGTCTGTTCCAGCTCCCTCATCATTTCCAACACGAACAGGTCTGCACCAGCCTCAGCTTGTAGGCGGACCTGGTCAGCGAAGTTGGCCGTACTGACCTCGATCGGGGGATGGGCACCGCCCTGCTGAGTGGTGGAGATCGAACCGGCAACCGGTACCGGCTCTTGCCCGGTGGCAGCGGCCACCGCGTCACGAGCCTGCCGGGCCAGTTCGATGCTGACGGTATTGAGCTGCTCGAAGTGCTTCCCACAGCCAGCCCGTTCCAACACATGACGGGAGCTGGCGAACGTATTGGCG
>JAAETV010000778.1 GCA_024227975.1 Actinomycetes bacterium | reverse complement strand
TGGTAATTGCCAACGGCGCCCAGACGGCGACCATCGATGTCACCGGCATTAATGATGATGCTCTGGTGGAAGGCAATGAGACCGTCATCGTTACCCTCAACAACACCGACAACGCCTTATTCACCATCGGTGGCAGTAACAGCGACACGGTCACCATCACCGACAACGATACACCGCTCGATGCGACCTTAAGTGTCAGTGTCGATGGTGATGAGAGCGGCCCTACTGCCATGACGTTCAGGGTCGACCTCTCGGGCACCAACAACACCGGCTCAACCTTAACTTATGACCTGGCTGATTTAGGCACCGGCTCGGCTACTAGTGTTGATGATTATGCCGCCTTTGCCGGGGCCCAGATAACCATCGTCGATGGCACTGACTTCGGCAGCGTTAGTATTAACGTTGTCGACGATAGCCTAGTCGAAGCCCTCGAAACAGTGGATGTGCAGATCACCTCTGCCGATGCCTTCACCACGGCGCAAAGTAATATTCTCGCCGGCGGCACCGCCACGGCCGATATCGACGATAACGACAACTCCCCGGTGGCGACGGCCAACAGCTACACCCTGGATGAGGGCGCGCTGCAGAGCAGCAACATCATTACGGATAATACCGGATCAGGTGTAGATAGTGACAGTGATCTGCCGGCCCAGACCCTCACCATCGAGTCCGTCAACGACACCACCTGGGCCAGTCTCACCGACTCTACCCACGGCACCTATACCAGCGCCCTCGGTTATAAAGAGGTAGCGACGACCAACGGCGTTATTTACATCCTGCAGGACGGTACCACCCAATACCAGCATGATGACACCGAGACCACCAGTGACAGCTTCACCTACACGGTGACCGACAGCACCAACGGCTCCAACACCAGCACGGTCAGCTACGTGGTCACCCCGGTGAACGATAACGACCCGATTGCTGTCGACGAGAGTATCACCGTTAATGAAGGGGCCACCATTACCACCCTGGACGGCGGTGCGACCTCGGTACTGGACAACGACACCGATGTTGATCTGCCCAACGATACCTTGAGTGTCGTAGTCGATACAGATGTTGTATATGGCTCGTTGACCCTCAACGCAGATGGCACCTTCAGCTATAGCCACGACGGAACCGAGAACTTTTACGACAGCTTTACCTATATCGTCTCTGATGCCAACGGCGGCGTGACCGACACCGGCACCGTGACCATCACCATTAATCCGGTCAACGATACCCCGGTGGTCGACAGCGCCAGTCTGACCCTGAACGAGGGTGATACCGTCACCCTCTCTGCTGCCAACTTCGGCATCACCGATCCAGACGATACTGCCTTTACCTACACCGTCAGTGGTGTGACGGGCGGTTACTTCCAGTTGAGCAGCAACTCCGGTGTATCCATTACCAGCTTTACCAGCGCCAACCTGACGGGCAGTCTGGTGCAGTTTATTGATGATGGCAACGAAGTGGCCCCGGCATTCAGCGTGACGGTCAATGACGGTGATGTCGACTCCAACACCCTGGCGGCAACCATCAACTACAGCGATAGCAACGACAAACCGGTGCTGACCGGTGATCTCAGCGCCGCGATGAACGAAGGTGCCACCTACATCATCACTGATACCGATCTGGGATACACCGAGCCGGATGATGGGGATGCCGCTGTTACATTCACCACCAGTTCCGCCACCAATGGCAAGATCCAGGTGAACGGCATCGATGCCAGCAGCTTTACCGGCACCGAGCTTACCGCCGGCCTGGTAACCTTTGTGCATGACGGCAGCGAGACTACGGTTGCCTCGTTCGATGTTAATGTCGAAGACGGCAACGAAGACGTCAGCCTGCCAACCAACAGTCCCTTTAGTTTCACCGTTACTCAGGTGAACGATGCACCGGTAACAACGAACAACAGTTATACCTTAAACGAAGGCGCACTGGAGAGTGGCAATAACATCATCACCAACGATACCGGCTCAGGCACAGACAGCGACAGTGATTTGCCGGCTGACACGCTCACAATTGAGAGTGTTAACGGCACCGCCTGGG
>JAAETV010000777.1 GCA_024227975.1 Actinomycetes bacterium | reverse complement strand
GCAGTCGAGGCGCTGGCACAGGCGTTCTCGACATTGATTACGGGCAGCTTCCCCAGCCCGATTCCGCGGAGCACGACCTGGCCTCGGATCGACTCCTGGCCGGTCACGAGGCCGGCGGCCGCATTGCCGACATAGGCCGCGTCGAGGTCATCACCTGTCATGCCGGCGTCAGCGAGGGCGGCCGTGACGGCCTGACCTCCGATGGCCTTCAGCCCTTGTTCGAGATGCTTGCCGAACGTGGTCATCCCCACGCCAGCCACAATTGCGTCGGTCTTCATCGTCTGGTCCTTGTCTTCAGTTGTTGCCTGTCTCCAGGCGCTAATGCGGGTTCAGATCAATCCGCTGCCGGGGACGTCGAGTGCTTCCTTCAACCATTCGAGCTCGGCCTCTCTCCAGGGGAGGGGACCTGGTCGGGTGAAGAAGGCGTCCTCAGTCAGCTCTTCGATCACTTCGTCGGATCGGGGGTACGGATTCCCGTACTCATTCATGTGGAAGAGATCCCCGAAGGGCTGCCGCGGGCGTTGCCCTCCGGCCTCCCAGTGCTCGGCCGGGTAGCCGACGGTCTGCAACATGAGCACGCGGCAACTATCAGGAAGCCCCAGGCTCGACCGGATCTCCTCAGAATCTGGAGTGCCGAGACAGCATGTTCCCAACCCCAGCTCGTAGGCCATGAGGGTTGCCTGGGCGATGCCTTGGCCACTGTCGATGTCGTTCATTCCCGGGCCCTTGAGGGCTTCGCGGATCCGGTCGAAGAAGGGAAGGATCTTCTCGTCGAGGTCCGTCTGCTTGTTCTCGCCGACCCCGAGGGCGCCAACATCGAGCAGTTCCTGGAGTCGGCTGCTCTGCTCATCTACTGCATCGGCGTCGAAGAACCAGACGATGATGACCGGAGCACGCCTGATCTGATAGCCGGCGATGGGGGCGAACAGGGCATCCAGGGTCTCCTGGGGTGCGGACTCCCGGTGTACGACGATGGCCCTCAGACCGCCGACGTTTCCCCAGTGCGAAGCTCGCCGGGCAGCCTCGAGCATGATCTGGATCTTCTCTGGCTCGACTGGCTGGTGGGGTCGTAGGAATCGGATCGAACGGCGTCGTCCCATGGCCTCGCGTAGTTCCATGTCTGGTGTCCCTCCTGTGGGTTCAGAGATTTGCGCCGCCGACGATGCTCAGCATCTCGTTGCAGCCGTCCTCGAT
>JAAETV010000776.1 GCA_024227975.1 Actinomycetes bacterium | reverse complement strand
GCTCGGGTCATAGGTACGATTCAGCAGGGCCTGAGCCGCGATCCCGATGATCGCTACCACGACGCTGAAGCCTTCGCTGACACTCTCACTTCGGCTATCGAAACCCTGATCAGCAACCCGGTCGAGCCTCGTGACATTGGCGGCAATGGTGATCTCGATGCCGCGGCCCAGCCGTTGTCTGTCCCGGGGAAGCCCGAGGCCGGGATTACTCCCCGTGTCAACCAGAGCGCCTTCCAGGCCCAAGACGAGGAAGAAGTCGAAGATCCGTTCGGCATCGAAGCCCTCCTCGAACCACCGACCGAGAACCGCACCACTTCAACCACGGGCGGCACCCTCTCGAGCCGCTCGACCCGGTCCGAGGCGATGAACACCGACGAACAAGGGCGGCGGAGCTCGGCCCGTCATCCGCAGGCCTCCATCCTCGACCTCGAGGCCAGCGCCCGATTCGTCAAAGCACCAGCCATTCCTAGAGCCACCTCCGCCTCCAGGCCCTTGGCCGGGTCGACGAGAGCGTCGGGCAAGGACTGGAGCTCGGGCAACCTGGATCATGAGGCATCGAGCTCCATAGCCCTCTTCGACCTCGATCGAGCTGAAGAAGCCATCGGCGACGATAATGAGTCGTCATCGAGCCCAACCAATGACGGCCTCAATTCGCTGACCGACGACATATCCGTACCGGTCGACGAAGAAGCCGACATCTGGGTCTCGGCCGACCAGTGTCAGGATCCCGAGGATCGTTCCGGCTATACAGAGGTGCCGAACGAGATCGCCGGAAACGGAAACGAGATCACCGCAAATGAGCCGAAATCCAAAGGTGAGCTCAGAGCGGACTGGTTGACACCACTTCCCGACTCACATGTCGACTTGCCGGCAGACCAACCACCCCCACCAGCAGCGGCCGATACCAAGCCTTTCACCGAACAATCACCTCCGACCGACAATGGATCGGCCAATGCCGATGAGGAGCGCAAGCCCTGGGTCATCGGAGCCGACCAGCTATGGCAAGTCCCGGACGCCCCAACCAATCCTGAGGCCATCACCATGGCGAACGAAGACGAGCAAACGGCCAGTGAAAGAGACCAAGCGCGGGCTGAGAACGTCACTGACGGGTCGCAGCAGCCGGTCCGGTCGATCTGGGATCTGCCAGACGATCTCGATGTCGGTGACGACTCACCCAAGCTCGGCGAATCAGCCAACCGACCGACCCTCGATCCTGAGGCTATGACCCGTTCCTTGCTCTTCCCCGATGACGGGGACCACGTCGATGAGAACTGGGACATCGAGACCCACGTCTCGGATCCCATCAACAACCAGGGCCCACCGCCGATGATCCCGGCGACAGCGGCCATCCCCCTTCCTTTTGAGGTGACCGGCAATACCGGCCCTCGCTCGATCACGAGTGATGAATCCGTTCCTTTCCGCACCTTCGAACGCCAGCGGCTGACCCATCGCCAACACAGCCGTGCCGGCCAGATCATGGAGAATCTGCAAGCGTCGTGGTACAACCGCCGTCGCTCGGTTGGTGGTGTGATCGCTGTTCTCAGCTTCGCCGGGCTGGCCGGGATCGTGGCCGCCCTGGTGGTTCAGGACTTTCGCCAGTCAGCAGCCAACCGCACCACCACCACCAGCACGACGGCGGCCACCTCATCATCCCAAGGGGAAACGGCCGGACCCATCGCCATCAAGCCCACCGGCGTTCCTCCTGTGCTCAGCGAACCGGCCTCGACCCATGCCAGTCAGGCTTCGAGCGCTACCCCGAAGCGGGTGACGACAACAGTCCGGAGGAACCAGACGTCAACGACAACGCCCTCGTCTGCAACCAGCGGGGTGACAACGGCCACGTCGTCGACGACAGCGAGCCAGTCAAGCTCGACGACCACGCCATCGAGCTCATCGACGGTCTCGTCAACGACAACCAGCACCGCCAGCACCGGTTCCACCACCACCGATCCCCAACCGGTGACCAGCGTCGACACGACTGTGACTCCCGACCCAGAAGGCCCGACCCTCCCCCTCATCCAGGGGGCCAGGGCAGACAAGATCAGACCGACATCAGCCCAGATCCGCTTCGAAAGCTCAGCCTGTGTCACTGCCACGTTCTCCTACGGCCCGACCGGGGGCGGGAGAAGCATCATCAGCGGTGGGTCGGACTGCAACGATGCCCATGT
>JAAETV010000775.1 GCA_024227975.1 Actinomycetes bacterium | reverse complement strand
GTGTGGCACCGTCTAGACCCCACTGAGACCCAATGTGGGCCCCTTCCCACCTCCTCATGGCCATGCTGCGCTACCGTTCCGTCAGCACCGCCAAGAGGAGAGAAGTAGCTTGTGATTACGGCACTCGTTCAGTTCACCCTGCCAGAGCCGATCAGCGCGGAGAATATGGCTGAGCTCTCGGAGGCAAACGCGCCCCTGTACAAGGACAAGAAGGGGCTCATCCGCAAGTACTATGTGCGCTCCGAAGACGGTGCCGAGGTCGGCGGCGTCTACCTATGGGAATCCAAGGCTGAGGCCAAAGAATGCTATGACGTGGAGTGGTTGAAGCGGGTGACCAAGTCCTACGGCTCGACTCCCGTGATCACCTGGTTGGAAACCCCGGTGATCGTCGACAATCGTCACGACGAAATCGTGGTCGACTGACATCGAATAGCGTACGGCCATGATGACATGGCACCGGATCTTCGAACGCGACCCGCCCAGCACGGGTCGGCGGACTCCTCCAGCCCGATGGGACCAGCCGCATCAGGGGCTGGTCACCAGATGTTCGACGTTGACACAGTTCTCCAACCGTCCTTCGGTCAGATACCGCATGGCCACCTGGCCCCCCTTGAATCGCATGTCATAGACGCTCTCCGGGGTGGAGAAGGCAGAGTGGGGGGTGATCAGGAGCCGGTCTTGGAGCCAGGGCTCACCAGCGGCCCATGCCTTGAGCAGGGGCCGGTTCAGGTCGGGGGGTTCTTCGGGCAAAACATCCAGCCCGGCCGCTCGGACTCGACCCGAGCGCATGGCATCGTGGAGGGCGTCGACGTCGACGATGGGCCCCCGGGCCGAGTTGATCAAGGTCAGGTCTTGCTTGGCTGCAGCCAAGACCTCAGCGTTGATCAGGTCACGGGTCTCATCACTGAGCGGGGCGTGGATGCTGACGATGTCGGACTGGGCGAACAGCTCGGCCAGGCTGTCGGCCCGCCGCACGTTGAGGGCCAACTCGGAGCCGTTCGGCTTGTAGGGGTCATAAAAGACGACGTCGAGCCCTAGGGCCTTGGCCCGGACCGTGAAGGCCGTCCCGATCCGGCCCAGGCCCACCACCCCACAGACCGACCGGGACAAGCGGCGGGACAGGGGGTTCTCTCGGGGTTGCCAGTTGGCGATGGGATCGGCGGCCAGGCGGCGGTTG
>JAAETV010000774.1 GCA_024227975.1 Actinomycetes bacterium | reverse complement strand
GCCACCGTGCAGGAGCACCACCGGATCAGAAGGGGCGCCAGCATCACCCTGAACCACAGCGACATGGATGACAACGAAGCCATCGGTCGACATCCGGCGCGACTCGGGCAGGTATGCGTCGTAGCAAACAACTGTGTGGGCCCGGGAACCGGATTTGCAGTCGACTTCAATGAGCGACGGAATCACGACTGGAGGAACCGTCGATGTGGCGGTCACACCGCCTTCTCCACTTTCGGTAGTTGTCGAGGCAACCAATGAGTCGCCGCTCGTGGCTTGCGGCTCCTCGTCCCCACTCAGAAGCACTGCCAGCGTCGACAGGAACACGACCGACAGGCCCACAGCCATCCACGTCCGCCAACTGCGATGTCGGTTGACGGAATCGCAATCTCTCAACTGCAAGGCTACGACCCAAGCAGCGACTGTGTAGGTGACGACAGCGAGTATCTGGAGGCCGCTCCCGCCGACGTCATCGCATGCTGAGTGGTCGGCCGATTCACACCGACTCACCAACATCTCCGAACCGACGGCTGCCATCGCGCACAACAGGGCAGTGCCGACGGCCGCCAAGAGGAATCTCCGCTCGGTGCTAGTGCATCCCTTCCGGCGGGCCATCAGAAAGAGCGGGAGTCCCAGCATCAACAGCGCAGCACCAAACTGGCTGAAGGTGACGACCAGGGTTGTCACTGTGAGCCTCCCCCGGTGGCCGGCCACGCTGGTCATGCGGCTTGGTTGGTCTGTTGCTGATGGTAGCGGTCTCCCATTCCTGGGGTGGCGGGGCCGAGAGGCGACTGGCCGAGCTCCAGGCGACAGCCGCAGCTGGTTCGCTGGCGTTGCTGCTGTCCTCCATCGGATGCGCCCGAACGAGGCAAGTGACTTGGTTGCGTTCAGCCGCAACGTCGGAAACTGGCGTCGAGTGAGATGTGTCTCAGCGGAGGGCGGCTGCGAACTCGTCGTAGTTGTGCATCCACCATTCGCGCCGCCGGTCGTATTTCTCGATGCCCCCGGTCTTGGCCAGCATCTCAGTGGCTTGTGCGTCCATTGCCCCGAAGCTGCGCCGGGCGGCCGCTTCGATGCGGTCGATGGCGTCGGGCATGACAGCAAGCAGTTCGGCCCGGCCGTCTGGGTCGAGTCCGTAGGCATCGGCGACAAGTCGTAGTCGGGCCGGCCGGTCGGCCGGCTTCCACCCGATCCGGTTCTGGTCGAAGTCGTCTTCGATGGGTACGCAGAGGCGGGCGAG
>JAAETV010000773.1 GCA_024227975.1 Actinomycetes bacterium | reverse complement strand
CTGATCGTCATCGTCGACGTCGGGGCCGAAGGAGATCGGTCCGCCGACCGACGCCAGGACGTCGAACGGGTGGCCGACTTCGTGTTGGTTGACGTGGCTGGGGCCGAACGGGTGGCCGATGACCTGGCTCCCGGTGACTACGGGACCGAGCTCGACCTCGTCATCGACGAGACGGCCGACACACACATCGCATGGCGGCGCCTGGCCTCGGGCGACCTGGTCAGAGAGGAACGGACCGGGACCACGGTGACAGCCCAGGACACCATGCTCGGCGCCACGACCGAACCAGTGTTCAGCTACCACGACGGCACCGGAACTGAGATCGATCCGCTGGTCGACGGTGTGGCCGCCATCGGGCAGTGCACCACCCGGATCCGGGTGGATCTCGTCACCTCCGGCGATGGCGACACCATCGCCTCGGCCGTCGTCGACGCTCCACTGGTGCAGCACTCGGCGGTGCCCGACCCATGCCCATGAGATCCACGAAACAGATCGGTGGCCGCGGGCCGAATCACGGCCCGGACAAAGAACTGGGGTCTGTGGCCATGGCCACCCTCCTCATAATGTTCGCGGCCATGATCGGGGTGGTCGTGGTCGGCCGGAGTGTGGCCCACCTGCGGGATTCGGTCAACGACGGCAATCGGGGTGGGGCCACGGCCGGGGCCGAGCTCGGGATCGCTGAAGCGATCGCCCTGATAGAACAAGGAGCATCAACCTCGTTCACCGGGACCGTCGACACCCCGTCAGTCACGGTCGCCTACGACGCCACTTCCATCGACGCCAACACCTGGGAGATCTACAGCGAGGGCACAACTAGCGGCGCCACCCAGGCCCGGCTGGTAAGGATCGAGCGGGAGGCCACGGCGGCGGCCACCACCCACTTGGCCCT
>JAAETV010000772.1 GCA_024227975.1 Actinomycetes bacterium | reverse complement strand
GGGGCCGAAGAGGTCGAGGACGACGCCGGCGATCTGGTCGGAGGAGTCGAGGAACACGCTCACTCCGAACCAGGAGATACACGAGTCGATGCCGATCGGCTCGATATTGATCTGACGCAGTCCGTCATACTCGGCGGGCCAATCACGGGGCGGTCCGGCGCAATGGGGGATGGGTCCGGCCGTAGAGCGGACAGGGCCCGACTGCGCCAGCGTGGTCAAGGCACTGAAGCCACCATCAAACCCGGCGAAGGCGGTCACCTCGGATACCCAGGCATCGGGTTCAGCCAGCTCGCTCCGGGTCAGCGTTCTGGGTTCGGCCAAGCCGAGACCGAGGGTGACCTCATCAGCGAGGGGGACGGTGCCAACCCCCGCCGTCCCGCGGGCGAAGTCGACCAGGGCCTGTATCGCCCCCAGTTCCTCCTCGCTCGGCAATTCTGGAACAGGGCCTGCCTCGGTCACCGAGAACGGGATACGCAGGCCACCCCGAGGGTCACCACTCGCCTCCGCCTCCAGCACCAGGGTGTAGTCTCCGGGGGTCAGGCCCTCGGCCCTGACGGCGAACGGGGCCCATGCCTCGGTCCAGTCGTTGGTCTCCACCCCGTAGCCACCGGCCCGACGGGTACCCAATCGCAGGCTGCCAGAGTAGATGGCGCTGACGGGTGCCCCCGTGTCGTCTTCGATCTGGACTTCGAGCATGGCCTCGAACGGCCGGGCGATTCCTGTCACCTCGACCGAGCCCGGCCATGTGCTCAGAGGTCGGGTCAGCACCACTCCGGGCCCGGTGGCCGGAGGTGACGAGGCCGGATCGAGCGTCAGGTCGATAACGACAATGCCACGATCGCTCAACCCCTCGACCGTCGTTCTCCTCGTGGGCTGGGTCGACCACAGCTGGAGAGAGCCGTCGTCTTGGCGGACGACATAGACCCCGTCGGCCGTCTCGGTCGTCCCTGGCCACACTGAGTCGATGTCACCGAGATCGAGATAGGAACCGGAACCACCACTCATGTACCCATGAATCTGGGGGAGGGCATTGGCCGGCGCCAGCCCCTCGTCCGCTTCCTCCATCGTGAACGGAGCAGTCCCGGTCCCGAAGGTGAGC
>JAAETV010000771.1 GCA_024227975.1 Actinomycetes bacterium | reverse complement strand
GATCGACATCATCCCCATCCGGGTCCTCAATGACTCCCAGTTGGGTGAGTTGTCGGCCACTCGACGGCTCGGCATGTCGCAGGCTGAGCTGGCTGTCGTCCGTGACCACTTCCGCCAGCTCGATCGTGATCCGACCGATGGTGAGCTGGAGACCCTGGCCCAGACCTGGAGCGAGCACTGTTCCCACAAGACGTTCCGAGCCCAGGTCACCGTTGATGGTGGCCCCGACGGGTCCTCGGCCACGATCGACGGGCTGTTGTCGACCTACCTGAGGGCGGCCACCGACGCCATTGACGCCCCATGGGTCCGTAGCGCCTTCGTCGACAATGCCGGCATCGTTGCCTTCGACGACGCCCATGACGTGGCCATCAAGGTCGAGACCCACAATCACCCCTCTGCCCTCGAACCCTTCGGTGGAGCCAACACTGGTGTCGGCGGCGTGGTACGCGACATTCTCGGGGTTTCGGCCCGGCCTATCGCCGTCACCGACATATTGTGCTTCGGCCCCGAGGACACCCAGGCCCAGGCACTACCCGATGGGGTACTCCACCCCCGCCGTATCCGCTCCGGAGTCATTGCCGGGGTCGGTGACTATGGCAACAAGATCGGGGTCCCAACCATTGCCGGGGCCATCATCCACGACCCCACCTACACCACGACCCCTCTCGTATTCGTCGGCTGTGTCGGCATCCTCCCTCGTGACGGTCACCCGACGAGCCCCCAACCCGGTGATGCCATTGTGGTCCTGGGTGGTGCGGTAGGACGAGACGGGGTTGGAGGGGCCACCTTCTCGTCGCAGACCATGGGCGCTGAGACCGCAGACATCGCCGGCTCATCGGTCCAGATCGGCGACCCCATCGTGGAGAAGGGCCTGATCGATGTGGTGGTCGAAGCTCGGGACCGTGGCCTGTACAACGCCATCACCGACTGTGGAGCGGGCGGGTTGTCCTCGGCGGTTGGGGAGATGGCCGAAGAGCTCGGGGCCGACGTCGACCTGACTCTGGTCCCGCGCAAGTATCCGGGCTTGGCTCCTTGGGAGGTTTGGCTGTCCGAGGCCCAGGAGAGGATGGTGTTGGCCACCCCAGACCCCGAGGTCGTGCTTGCTCTGGCTGAGCGGTGGCAGGTTGGGGCGGCCGTCGTCGGTCACTTCCGCCGTGATGGTCGCTTGGTCGTTTCCGACGGGGCCGAGACCCTGGTCGACCTCGATACGGGCTTCCTCCACAATGGGCGGCCGCGGCTGGAACTGGACGCGGCCCCCATCACCCCGGTCCGACCCCCCAGGCAACCGCTGGCCATCGATACTGCGGCCGTCCTGCTCCGTCTCCTGGCTCACCCCTCGATCCGGTCAAACGAGGAGGTGGTCAGGACCTATGACCATGAGGTGCTGGGAGGGACCCTGGTCCGGCCCTACGGAGGGGTTGCCGCCGATGGTCCGGCCGACGGAACCGTGCTGATTCCTCCCGGGACCGATGGGAACCGAGCCCTGGCCATCGGGGTCGGCGTCAATGTGGTGATCGGCCGCTACGACACCGAAGCCATGGCCTGGGCTGCGGTCGACGAGGCGGTCCGCAATGTGGTTGTCGCCGGTGCCGACCCGGATCAGTTGAGCTTGCTCGACAACTTCGCCTGGGGGAATCCGACTGATCCCGAGGCCATGGCCCGCCTGGTGGCTGCCTGTCGAGGCTGTCATGATGCCTCGATGGCCTTTGGGGCACCGTTCGTCTCGGGCAAGGACTCCCTCTACAACGAGTTCGTCCATCCCGACGGGAGTCGCGACCCGGTGACCCCGACCCTCGTCATCACTGCCCTTGGAATCGTGGACGGCCTCGATCAGGTACCCCTGACCGGCCTCGTGGCTGCGGGTGACGATGTCTGGCTCGTCGGCCCCCTCGCTGGTGAGCTCGGAGGAAGCCACCTCGATGCCGTCGTCGGGGCCGACAATGGGGGAGGGGTTCCCAACCCCGATGGAGAGGAAGCTGAGCGCCATCGCCAGCTGCACGCCGCCATCAAGGCTGGCCTGGTTCGCAGTGCCCACGACCTGTCCGAAGGTGGGCTGGCCGTGGCCGCGGCCGAATGGGCCATCGGGGGCCGCCTCGGTCTGGATCTGGATCCGGGTCCCGTTCCCGACCCTCCTCCTGGTGGTGCTGATGGGCCTCCACTCGAGGTCTTGTTCGGAGAGGGGCTCGGTCGCTACCTGGTCGAGGTCAATCCCCAAGACGGAGAGCGGTTCGCTCGGCTGGTTCCAGCGGCCACCAAGATCGGGGCCACTTCGGCCCAACCCCACGTCAGGATCGGGCCTTGGCTCTCGATCGGACTCGATCCTCTCATCGATGCCTTCGCCTCGGCCGCCCCCACCGCCAACTCGGACGTGACCCCATGACCAGAACCACCAACCGACCGTCGGTCTTGATCCCCATTGCCCCCGGAACAAACCGCAACCAGGAACTGGCCGACGCCTTCGATGCCGCCGGTGCCGACGCAACCCAGATCCCGCTCCAGGCCCTGCGCCAAGGTGAAGCCAAGCTGGTCGACCATCAGCTCCTGGCCATACCCGGCGGCTTCTCCTACGGTGATGCGTTGGGAGCAGGACGCCTGCTCAGCCTCGACCTCGTCGGCTGGTTCAACGATCAGCTCCGGGAGGCCGTAGCCCGTGAGATGCCCATCATCGGGATCTGCAACGGCTTCCAGGCCCTGGTCAGAGCCGGCCTGGTGCCGGGAGATGGGGTCAAGGCAGCCTTGGTGGCCAACGAGCAGCCCCGTTTCGAGTGTCGCTGGGTCACCTTGGGGCCCGAGACCAACCGTTCGGTGTGGTTGGCCAGCTTGACTGAGCCGATCCGCTGTCCGGTAGCCCACGGCGAGGGCCGCCTCATCGTCGAGGACGGCACCGATATCGAGGCCCAGATCGCCTTCCGCTACCTGGCTGATGACGGGCAACCAGCGGGGGGAACATACCCGGCGAATCCCAACGGCTCGGTCGGAGATGCCGCTGGCCTCGTCGATTCGACTGGCCTCGTCCTCGGCCTCATGCCCCATCCCGAAGACCATGTCCACCCCCGTCAGGATCCCCAACGAGGCCGCCTCGACGGGGGTCGGGCCCTCTCTTTGTTCCAGGCTGGAGTGGACGCCGTCGCCAGCTGACCACACCGCGGCGCCGATCCGAGCTTGAATTGTTGCCGACGGTCACCTCAATCGGGTGCCGAGCTGACCATCATGGAGATCATGAGCAACCCTGCAACGCTCGAAACCATCCATCTCGATCTCCCAGACCATCGCTCCGGCAAGGTCCGCGAGAGTTGGTGCCTCCCAGCTGGGCGCCGGCTCCTGATCACCACCGACCGCATCAGTGCCTTCGATCGGGTACTGGGCACGGTCCAGCACAAGGGCCAGGTCCTGAACCAGTTGGCGGCCTGGTGGTTTGCCCGTACCAGCGACATCGTGGCCAATCATGTGATCGAGGTCCCCGACCCCAACGCCCTCGTCGCCATCGACGCCGAACCCCTACCGGTCGAGGTCGTGGTCAGGGGCCGCCTGACGGGGTCGACATCGACCTCGTTGTTGCCCCGCTACGAGGCCGGAGACAGGCTCCTCTATGGCTACCGACTTCCCGATGGGCTGAGCCCCCATGGGCCTCTTTCCGAACCCCTCATCACCCCGACGACCAAGGCCGAGGATGGTGATCACGACCAGCCTGTCACCTGCGATGAGGTCGTCGAGCTGGGACTGGTCGAGGAAGGCTTGTGGAGTCAGATCCAGAAGGCGGCGCTGGAGCTGTTCGAGCGGGGGACCTCCATTGCCGCTGATGCCGGGTTCATTCTGGCTGACACCAAGTACGAATTCGGTATCGCCCCCAATGGCGAGCTTCTCCTCATCGACGAGGTCCACACCCCCGACTCCTCCCGCTACTGGGCCGCTGAGTCACTCGACGAGAGGTTGGCCGCCGGCCGTTCGCCCGAGAGCTTCGACAAGGAGCCCGTCCGCCTGGCCCTGGCTGCTGCTGGCTACCGAGGCGACGGTCCACCCCCCGATCTCGACGACAGGGTGCGAGCCGACACAACCAGTCGCTACGTTGAGTTGTACGAGCGCCTGACCGGGCTGGCCTTCGAGCCAGGCCGTGAGCCGATCGAATCCCGCCTTGTCGCCAACTTGAGTGCTGTCTACGACCCCTCCTAGGGAGCCCCTATGCCGGTTGTCATATTGTCCGGGTCGCCTCGTGACCAGGAATGGGTCAACAAGATCGTCGTCGTGCTCGATCGCCTGGCCATCCCAACGGTGCGTCGGGTCGGCTCAGCCCACCGGGTTCCCGAGCACGTCCTCGATCTGCTGCGCCACTATGACCAGGGCCCGGACCCGATCGTGTTCATCACGGTTGCCGGCATGAGCGACGCCCTATCGGGGCTGACCGACGCCAATGTGATCTCACCCGTCATTGCTTGCCCTCCCCGCTCCGATGCCTTCGCCGGACTCGATGTGCTATCCAGCTTGCGCACCCCGCCTGGGGTGGCACCGGCTGTTGCCCTCGACCCGGCAAACGCCGCCCTGGCGGCGGCCAAGATCCTGGCTCTCCACGATCCGGATCTGCGGACCCGAATCTCGGTCCACCAGACCGAAGCCCAGTCCCGGGTCTTGGAAGCCGATCGAGCCCTGATCGACCAGGAGCAAGCGGCAGGAGTGACCCCGTGACCTCACCCGGTGATCACCTGGACGGGCCGAACGAGGAGTGCGGGGTCATCGCCGTCGCCAGTCGTAGCGATGATGTGGCCCCCCTCACCTTCTTTGGCCTCTACGCACTCCAGCACCGAGGCCAGGAGGCAGCAGGTATTGCCGTTTCTGACGGTCGCGCCATCCGGGTCCACAAGGACATGGGTCTCGTCAGCCAGGTCTTTGACGCCGGTGCCCTCGATCCCCTGATCGGCAAGATGTCGATTGGTCACACCCGCTACTCAACGACGGGATCCAACTCAGAGCGAAACGTCCAGCCCTACGTGGTCGAGACGATGTACGGCCCCCTCGGCGTCGCTCACAACGGCAACCTGGTCAACGCCGACCAGCTCCGGTCCAAGCTGTTGGAGCGGGGCGCTGGACTCCAGTCTTCGTCGGACTCCGAGGTCCTGGCCCTCATGCTGGCGGCCGCCGACGGTGACTCGTGGGAGGATCGTCTGGCCAATGTCATGGGCCGTTGGGAGGGTGCTTTCTGTCTGGCCCTGTTGGCGGGAACCAAGATCATCGTTGCCCGTGACCCTTGGGGGTTTCGTCCCCTGTCGATCGGCCAGCTTCCTTCCGGAGGCCATGTCGTGGCCTCGGAGACGGGGGCGTTGCGTACCCTGAATTGTGCGAACATCAGTGAGGTCGAGCCGGGCGAGATCATCGTCCTCCAGGGTGACATCGCCCGCCGTATGCAGGCCATGGCACCCAAGCAGGCCCTGGCCCGCTGCACATTCGAGCACATCTATTTCTCTCGTCCCGACGCAGTGTGGGATGGGCTCTCGGTTCACGAAGCCCGCCAGAACTTGGGTGAGGAGTTGTCCCGCCAGCACCCGGTCGATGCTGACGTGGTCATCCCCGTTCCCGACTCGTCGATGCCGGCCGCCATCGGCTACGCCCGAGCCACCGGGATTCCCTACAACGAGGGCTTCGTCAAGAACCGATACATCGGGCGGACCTTCATCGAACCGACCGATGAGCTCCGCCGCCAGGGGGTCGCTCTCAAGTTCAACACCCTGCCCGACAACCTGGCCGGCAAGCGGGTGATCATGGTCGACGACTCGATCGTGCGTGGTACCACCTGTGGGCCTCTCGTCCGGCTGGTGCGCGAAGCGGGCGCGGCCGAGGTCCATGTGCGGGTCACGTGCCCCCCAATCGCCCACCCCTGTTTCTACGGCGTCGACATGGGAACCTACGACCAGCTGATCGCTCACCAGCTCGGGGTCCCCGAGATTTGTGAGCACATCGG
>JAAETV010000770.1 GCA_024227975.1 Actinomycetes bacterium | reverse complement strand
AGAGGCTGTCGCGGTTGTTTTGGCTGGTCAGGGGGTTTCGGTTGTTTGCGTTAGTCTGCGGAGGAGGTAGCGGCTGTGGGCGGCCCATACGAATCCTTCGTGGATGACAGGGTCGCGTTCATAGTCGATTTGGAGGCGCCGGTTGTTCATGAGCCAGGACCATGTTCGTTCCACGATCCAGCGTTTGGGAAGGGCCTCGAAGGCGTGGGCATGGACACGGTTTACGACCTCGACCCCGATGTGTAGAGCGCCACAGTGCCGGGCGAACGCTTTCTTGAACCCGGCATCACACCAGATCTTCGTCAAGCGTCCTGATTTGGCTCGAGCAGCGTCGGCGACAACGATCCCTCCGGCGTTGTCCGAGGTGTTGGCCGCTACCACCGTGACCGCCAGCAACAGACCGAGGGTGTCGACGATCCCGAAGGTCTTACGACCTGAGATCCTCTTCCCCGCGTCGTAGCCCCTGGTCTCAGAAGTGACTGTCGCTGCACCACGAACCGTGCGGGCATCCACCGCCCCCGCTGAGGGTTCAGCCTCGCGGCCCTCGCGTTGTCGGACCACTTGGGCCAATCGCTGGGCGATTCGTTCCCAGGTCCCGTCTCGTGACCAGGTCAGGTGGTAGCGGTGCACGGTGTTCCAGTTCGGGTAACACTCCGGCAGGGCCCGCCACTGGCACCCCGTAGCGGCCACGTAGAAGATGGCGTTGACCACGTCTCT
>JAAETV010000769.1 GCA_024227975.1 Actinomycetes bacterium | reverse complement strand
CAGACGATCGAGGAGGCCCGAGCGAGCCATGCCGAGGGCGCAGCAGCTCGACCTCCAGGCCCTGTCCTTGATGAGGTAACCGATACCACCATCGACGGTGTACCGGTTCGCATCTACTGGCCCGCCGACACCGCAGGGGCCGCCCTCGTCTACTTCCACGGTGGTGGCTGGGCGTTGGGCAGCGTCGACACCCACGACCAGCAGTGCCGCCTACTGGCCGACGGTTCGGGAGCGACGGTGTTCAGCGTCGACTATCGCCTCGCGCCCGAGCACCCCTTTCCGGCCGCCTTCGAGGATGCGGTGGCAGTCACCTCCACCGTGCTGGCAGGGGGAGCGCGCTTTGCTATTGACCCCACGCGGGTTGGGGTTGCCGGAGACTCGGCCGGAGGCAACCTGGCCGCGGCGGTAACCATTGCTTGTCGGGATCTTGGTCTGCCTCCGCTGCGGGCCCAGATCCTGGTGTACCCGGCCGTCGACGCCGAGATGAGTTCGGCTTCGTACGTGGAGAATGAGGATGGCCCCTTCCTGTCCAAGGGTGAGATGGCCTGGTTCTACCAGCTCTATCGGGGTGACCACCCGGCCACCGATTGGCGGCTCTCACCTCTCCATGCCGACGACCTGTCGGGGCTGCCCCCAGCTCTGGTGATCACGGCCGAGCTCGATCCCCTACGAGACGAAGGTGAGGCCTACGCCCAAGCCTTGGCCGCAGCTGGGGTGGAGGCCGTCGCCGTCCGCTATGCCGGAGTCAGCCACGGGTTCTTCGGGTGGAGCCATGTGGCCGCCCCCAGCCGACAGGCGATGTCGCAAGCCGTCGGCTGGCTCCAAGCCAATCTGTGACCATGGCCCACAGCGGCTCTAGCTGAGGGCTAGTAGGCCAGATAGGTTGAAGGTTGTCCACGGCAACAGGGCATGGGCCGATATGACCCGATCGACGGCCTGCCTGACTCTGATGGCGCCCAAAGGCCACTAGCCAGGTGAGTAGCTCACCCGTGGCCCCCTCTCGTGTCTGCTCCAGCTGCTGAGGCATCACTTCGTCGAGCAGTCTGTAGTGGTCGCCGTGCTCGGGGAGCCCGAGGAACCAGCGGTTGAAGTCCTCCTAGATGAGGAAATCCCGGTCGCCTCCAGGCTCGTGGGACAGACCACCCAAACCGAATAGCCCGGCCAAGTCAGGGGCATGACTGGCCGCAGCAGTGAAGACGATGTCGGCCGGTGCCTTCCTTGTCGGCGAATTGTGTCAACGGTACTCGGGGTTAGGTGAGTCTGGACGACATCCTGCGTCCCACAGTGATCGTTGGTTGCCGTGGGCGGGTATGCCGCCTGCATCTTTGAGCATCCGGGCCAGGTGGAGAAGGTTCCAGGTCATGAAGGCCGTATTCCGGTTGGTGAAATCATTCTCGGGTCCACCTGAACCGGGATCGAGATATGACGGGCCTGGCCCCACTTCGCCGAGCCAGCCGGCGTCGGCCTGGGGCGGGATGACGAATCCGAGGTGTTGGAGTGAATACAAGATGTTCATGGCGCAGTGTTTGGCCCCGTCCTCGTTTCCGGTGATGAGGCAGCCACCGACTCGGCCGTAGTAGGCGTACTGGCCGGCCTCGTTCAGCAGATGCGAGTTGCCGTAGAGGCGCTCGATGACCTGAGTACAGACCGAGGTCTTTTCGCCGAGCCAGATGGCCGACCCGAGAACGAGGATGTCAGCGGCCATGACCTTGTCGAAGATGGAGGGCCAGTCGTCGGCCTCCCAGCCGTGTTCGGTCATGTCCGGTTGGACACCAACGGCGATGTTGTGATCGATCGGCCTGAGCACCTCTGTCGCCACGTCATTAGCCCTCATGATTGAGGCCGCCATATCGATGAGGCCTTCAGTATGAGACTGGACGGGGGAACGCTTGAGGGTGCAATTCAAGAAGATGGCTGACAGGTCTGAGAAGTCCGACGGGCTGTCGTCACAGAGCTGTCGTTGGCGGTCGGCAATCGTCATCGGTGGCTACCTCGGTTCGTCATTAGTGCGCTCGGTTGTGATCCTCGGTTCTCCTCCCAATGGTGGCAGACGACTGCCAGTTCGACCGGGTATGGCCCGGTTCGCTTGCTCAGCCGATGGCGTGACTGGTGTGGCTGATGATGGAGTCGATGATGAGGGGCCACAGGGGACTGGGAAGGTCGTGGCCCATGTCGTGGAGCATCATCAGGTTCGCCCCGGGGATCAGTTCGGCTGTGCGCTCGCCGCCCTGGGGCATGATGAGCGAGTCGTCGCGTCCATGGATGACCAGGGTTGGGATGTTGAGTTTGCCCAGCCCCTCGCTGCGATCGGCCGATCCTCGCACCGCAGCCATCTGGCGGATCATTCCCTCGGGATAGAAGGCTCGGTCGTAGGCTGCCGCTGTCTTGGCTGCTGCTTCGGTCCGGTCGTAGTACCGGCTGCTGGAGAACACGGCAGCTCGCTCGACGGCATCGGTGATGTAGGCATCCCGCTCGGTCGGCCGTTCGCCGGTCAGGGCCTCCATGGCCTCGGGCGTCGACTCGAAGTAGCCAGGCTCACTCGTTGTCGACATGATCGAGGTCATGGTCAACACCCGATCGGGGTGATCGATCGCCATCTGCTGGACGATCATCCCGCCCATCGACGAGCCTGCGATATGGGCCGCATCGATGCCGAGATGATCGAGGAGGCCGACGGCATCGTCGCCGAAGCTCGACAGGGTGTAGGGGACCTCGGGTAGGTCACCCGAGCCGGCGGTCGCGCTCATCACGGCATCGATATCGACCTCTACCCCGTCGAGGTGGGTCGAGAGACCGACATCACGATTGTCGAAACAGATGACGTATCGACCATTGTCCGCTAGCCCCTGGCGGAACTCCTCACCCCACTGGAGGAGCTGAGAGGAGTAACCATTGACTAGCAGTAACGCCGGGTCATCCGGGCTCCCATTGGTCTCGTAGTAGAGCTCGATTCCGTTGGACGAAGCAGTAGGCATCCGTCAGACGCTAGTTGTGCCACCCGACCTTTGGCGAGGCCGGCTGGACCCCAAACCTCAGGCCGGTTCTGAGACCCAGGTCGTGTCGACGACGATGGCCGTGGCGTTGTCTGCTGCATCGGTTTCCATCACCCCATCGAGCAGGGCTTGCACCGCAACGGCGGGATCGGGATTGGCGGCCAGGTAGTAGGCCATGGTCTCGTCGGTGAGCTCACCAGAGACACCGTCTGAGCACAGCAGGAATCGCTGGGTGTGCATCTCTGTCTGGGATCGGGGGATGACGACGAGGTCGGGGACAACCGAGTCGTCGACACCGATGGCACGGGTGATCAGATTCCGATCAGGATGGACGGCGGCCTCCGAAAGAGTGAGCGCACCGGCCTCGACCAGCTCCTGCACCACCGAGTGGTCGCGGGTGACCAGGGTCAGCCCGATCTCGGGGTCGAATGCGTAGCAGCGAGAATCGCCGACGTTGACGATGCTCAATGCATTGTGGCCCCCATTGTCGATCAGCACCAGGCCGACGAGCGTGGTCCCCATCCCACTGCTCCCTTCGGCCCGGCCATAGGCCCGAACTCGAGAGTTGGCCTCGATGGCGAGCTGCTCGACCTGCTGGATGTCGAGGGGGAGGTCCCCGAGATGTTCCCGCCAGACATCAATGGTGATCCGGCTCGCCACCTCACCTGCTTCATGGCCACCCATCCCGTCGGCGACGATGAACAACCCGGGCTCATCGAGCCAGGAATCCTCGTTGAGTTGACGGACCTTGCCAACGATCGATGAGGCCGACCAGATGAGCTGGAGGTCGCCCAGCAACCATGACTTCGAGAAGGGTGCGTCCGTCACCCTTTCTTCCTAACGGGATCTGAGCTGAGACACGACCACGGCCGGAAGCTACTTCCTAGATATGCCTTGGCTACTGCTGACTTGTCGTCGGTCGGCGACGTTTGCCCCCACCTGCATCACATACGTATATTCGGTTCTTGAAATCGACCAACGAAGCGTCGAAGGAACATGCATCAAGAACTTCTAGTATCTGGCTACCGAGCGGTCCTTGGTGGTTGCAGCGCCACTGGTGTCGGGCCATCAACCAGTGCCGGTCTCATTGATATGACCAACCTGGCTGGTGACACGTTGGCCTACGCCGGAAGCAACAGGGGCTGATCCTGTGCTGGACTCTGGGCGGGCCTGGCTGGTGGTCGCCGCCACCTTCCTGGCCTCAGCTGTAACCCTGGGTACCGTGTATAGTTTCGGCTCGTTCTTCGAGTCGATGGCGGCCGACTTCGGTACATCCAAGGGTGAGACCGCCACCGTGTTCGGGGTGACGACGGCTGCCTTCTTCTGGCTCAGCCTGATCACTGGCCGGTTGGTCGACCGCTATGGGCCACGCCCCATCATGGCCACCGGCGCCTTGTTCTTCGCTGGGGGCCTATTGCTCACCAGTACCGTCAACTCCATCACGGTTGGCTATCTGACTTATGGCGCCGGAGCGGGTACGGCCGCGGCTTGCGCCTACATCCCGATGGTGGCCAATGTCAGTGGCTGGTTCGAGCGGCAGCGGGCAGCCGCGGTTGGAGTGGCGGTGGCCGGCATCGGGGTCGGCACCTTGACCATGAACCCGCTGACAGCCTGGCTCCTCGATCGCTATGACTGGAGGACGACCTTCCGGATCATCGCCGTCGTCGGTGCCATCATCCTGGTGTTGTGTACGGCCATGGTGGCCCGCGCCCCCGGGGTGGCGGGGGTTGCACCTTCCCGGTTCGGTGAGGCGGCCCGATCCTCGGTGTTCCGCCGCCTTTGGCTGGCCGCCCTCTGCTCAGGTCTGGCCCTGTTCGTACCGTTCGTCTTTGTTGTCCCCTATGCCCGCGACCAGGGGATCTCGGCCTCGAGCGCGGCTTGGTTGGTCGGCCTGCTCGGCGGGTCGAGCGTGGTGTCTCGGATCGTCCTCGGCTCGCTGACCAGCCGCTTCGGCGCCTTCCGCTTGTATCGCCTGAGCCTGGTGTTGTTCCCCGTGGCCTATGTGGTGTGGCTCTTGGCCGGATCGTCCTATGCCCTGCTCGTCGTGTTCGTACTGGTCCTGGGCACCGGGTACGGGAGCTTCGTAGCCGTCAGCCCCCTGGTGCTGGCTGATCGGTTCGGGGTGGTCGGGCTCGGCTCGCTGATGGGATTGTTGTACACGACCCAGGGCCTCGGCGGCCTCATCGGTCCTCCAACCGCCGGTCGGATAATCGACAGCACCGGCTCCTACCGCTGGCCTTTGGTCATCGCGGTGATCCTCGGGGTGGTCACGATGGTGATTCTGGCCTCGATCCAAGCCAACGACGCCGGTGGACTCGACCCGGAGCCAGTGAGGCGTGAGAGGGGCTAGCGCCTAGGAAACGGTCGAAGTCGATAGCTGGAGCTGGTGGAGGGCGTTCCCGACCAGCTGAGCGGCCTCGTCCGCAATCGGGATCAGGGCCGGGTTGTCGGTGACTTTGGCCATCAGAGCAGGATCCATGGCCTCGACCATCACCCCTTCCGTCGTCTGGCGGACCACGACATTGCAGGGGAGCAGCGCCCCGATCTGGGGCATGGTGTCGATGGCCTGACTGGCCAGCCTGGGATTGCAGGCCCCGACGATCACGTATCGGTCCATGTCCTTGTCGATCTTCTGCTTCAAGGTGGCCTTGACATCGATCTCGGTCAGTGTCCCGAATCCCTGGGCGGCGAACGCCTCCTTGACCAGAGCAAGAGCATCGTCGAATGGCTCTGGAAGGACGACAGTATTCTCATGGATCATGGGGTGCTCCTCGCTTGCCGGCTACGGCCCAAACCTAGTCCGTTGCCGGTGCGATCGGGTAGCGCCCGGCTCAGGCCTCGGCGGTGTCGACGGAACCCTGGGTGTGCCCTCCTGGCACCTCAGGATTCTCGGGGCGGCAAGACTCGTCACAAGATCATGAATTGCAGGCCCCAAGAATCTAGCTGAGCAGTGACCAGTCGGGGATCGACTCTGGATGGCTCAGGGGACCATATGCGTTGCGGACGACACGGCGTTGCTCGTCGAGCCAGTGCTTCCAGTCGCTGCAGGCCACTAGCTCATCGCCCCGTACTGCTTGGAGGGCACGCAGCATCTCCTCACTGTCGGCAACCTGGGTGCGGTAGCCCGGATCGGCGGCCAGGTTGGTGAGCTGGAGGGGGTCGTTGACGAGATCGAACAGCTCCGTCCGCCCATCAAGCCAGCGGCAATAGGTGGTGTCGGTCGTACGGACGCCCCTCCATTCAGCCCCGTCTTCGAACCAGTCGTAATAGTTGGAGAAGTTCATTAGCAGCACTGCCTCCTGCTCGGCCGCCGACTGGTCCCGCAGCTCGGCTGAGAGGTCCATACCTTCGACCGAGCGAGGCACCGTGATCCCGGCCAACCCGCACAGGGTCGGGAAGAAGTCAGGCATGGCGAACAGGCCGTCACTGACGGTGCCCGCTTCCAACACACCCGGGTAGCGGAAGATGCCCGGGATCCTGATCGAAGACTCGTAGGGATGCTTCTTCTGCCATGGGTGGACCCCCTGATCTCCGCCCTGGGTGCCGTGATCGGAAGCGAAGACGACGATGGTGTTCTCGGCCAGGCCACGATCGTCGAGGAAGCGCATCACCCGACCCACCATCTGGTCGATGGCCCGGATCATGGCCATATAGTGGCGATACATCTCCTGGCTCTCCTCGTACCACCTGCCGTCGATGGTGGCGGGGAGATCGAAGACCTCGGGGAGGCCTTCATAACAGTCGGCAGGAGCGAACTCGAAAGGGGTGTAGTGAGGGGGATGGGGGGCTAGGAAGAGCAGGAACGGATCATCCGCGCCGCCGCCACCACCGTCTAGCTCGGCTCCGTCATCGGCGGCCCCGTCCATGAACTCGAAGGCATAGCGGAGTAGGCCGTCGGTCTCATAGCCATCCCAGCGTTCGTAGTTCCAGTCACCGACCTGGACGAACCCGTCGAAGTAGACCATGTGCTGGTTGTAGGCGCGCCAATAGTCGAATCCGAGCCGATCCCGACCCTCCGGAACCCAATCGGGTTGTTGGGGCATACGATCGATGGCGGGCCACAGACCGGTATGGAGATGCCACTTGCCGACCCAGCCGGTGCGGTACCCCTGCCGGGCGAAGGTGTCGGCAATCGAGATCTCCGAGTGACGGGTTCGGGTGGTGTTGATGAGGTGGCCTGTGGTTTGAGGATGGCGGCCGGTCACCAGCATGGCCCGGGCCGGAGTGCAGACCGGGCAATTGGAGATGGCATTGGTCAGCCGGACTCCCTCCGAGGCCAGACGATCGATGTTCGGGGTCTCGATGTGGTGCTCCCCGTAGATGGGCAGCGACGAAGCCCGGAGCTGATCGGGGAACAGGACGACCACGTTCGGTCGAGGGGCTTGATCGAGGACATCCATGGGTGGAACCTAGTCGGAGCGGGTGCGCCGCTCAGCTTCGAGCTGTCAGGTTGGGCCCACTACCATTCGCTGATGCGGATCTGGATCGATACCGACATCGGCTCTGACGTCGACGACGCACTCACCCTGGCCTACATCTTGGGACATCCTGGCTTCGAGCTGGTCGGGATCTCGACAGTGTTCGGCGATGTCGCCCTCCGGAGCCGGATCGCTTCGGCCCTGCTGGAACGAGCTGGGGCGGAGAAGGTACCGGTGCTCGACGGGATGGGGGTCCCTCTCACCGCCCGTCGTCGGGGCATCATGTTCGGCAACGAGGGAGTAGGGCTGCTCGACGATCCCGACCCTGTCCTGCGCCTGGCTGAGGAGGAGGGGGCAGAGGCTCGCATCGGGGCCATCATCGCCGCTATGGCCGAGGCTGAGCCTGATGTGGTGCTGGCCATCGGACCCCTGACCAACCTGGGAGTCATGGTTCAGATGGGGGCCGAGCTCCCCCCGCTGGCCCTCATGGGTGGCAAGTTCAGCGACGTCGCGATCGAGTACGTGGTGGGAGAAGTTGGAGAGTGGAACTGGTTCAGCGATCCCGATGCTGCTCGTCTCGTGCTCGACGCCGCGGTGGGAGCCCCGGTCAGGCCCCTGGTGCTACCAGCTGAGATAACGTTCCAGACCCGCCTGGCCGATGGAGATATCGACAAGCTGGCCGCCGCCGGTGATGACCTGAGTGGCGCCCTCGCGGTGCTGTGTCAGGGCTGGCTCGACCTCCAACGGGTTGAGTTCGAACGGTCCGATCCCAGGGTCGCTCTCCACGACCCCCTCACGGCTGCGGTCCTGGTCAGACCACAATTGTGTTCGTTCGAACCGAGACGGGTCACCATTGAAGACTCCGGTGCAGCCGTAGATCAGCCAGGGGAGGCCAACGTCGATGTGGCGGTCGCCGTCGACCCTCGGGCGGTACGCGACGAGATCATGGCCACCTTGCTCGGCGGGGACTCAGCTGGCTGAGCCAGTGCGATCCACTATGGCTCCAGTCTCTGATGGCCCTGGATTTATCCCCGTTCAGGTCCCTAGACGTCGGTGATGGAGATGTCGGCCCCGACGGCATTGGCCAATTCCACAACCGCGGCCGGTACCCGGTCGGCAAGAGCCCACAGATCATCGATCAGTTCCCGGTCCGAGACGAACCCGAAGTCGAGTTTGCCGTTGATCGACATGACGGTGACGTTCAACCCGACCCCGTCGACGATGGCCGACACCGGGAAGTGACCGACGATGAGGGCCCCAGCCAGATAGATGGGGATGGGGGGTCCCGGAACGTTGGAAACGACCAGGTTGAACGGGAGGGTCACCCGATCGGCCAGCTTGGTCGATGCCACCAACCTGGCGGCGAGGGCGGCCACGGCAGGGGGTGCCATCTGGGTGATGTCGGTCAGGATCTCGGCCGGCAGGGCTTCGTGTTGGGCCTTGGCCGCATCCATCCCGGCCTTGATGGTTGCAAGACGCTCCGCTGGTTCATCGAGGTGGGTGGCCAGGGTCGCAACCGTCGACGATATGAAGTTGCCGATGGCGTCGACGTCTTCCGGCTGGCGGACCGAGAGCGGCACCATGGCGGCCAGAGGTCGGTCGGGCAGCTCCTGACGATCATGGAGCCAGCTTCTCAGCACCCCGCCGACGATGGCCAACAACACGTCGTTGACCGTGGCCCCGGCCATGTTCTTGATGGCTTTCACATCGTCGAGTGCGACTGAGACGAACGACCAGCGGCGGTGGGGGCCGATGCTGGCGTTGAATGGGGTCCGGGGGGCACCCCCGAAGCGGCGCAGCAGTTCCTGGGTCGTTTCGTCACCCCTGGCGATGGGGGCATTGCGGCCGAGGGCCACTCCCAACACGGGAAGGGCCCGTCCCACCGTGACCCCGGCTCGCAGGAGCCGGGCCGGAGAGCTGAACAGAGAGACCGCAGCCTTGGCCAGCAGATCCCCGACCTCGACTGATTCGGTTCCAGCCGCCGAGGTGTCGGCGGGCTGATTGACCGGTGGAGTGTCCGGTACCGGGGTGGTGGGGTCGAGATCGACCAGAACGGCCAGGATCTCCTGGCCTGACAAGCCATCGATGGCGGCGTGGTGGATCTTGGAAATGATGGCCTTGCGGTCGCCGTCGACCCCGTCGACGACATAGCACTCCCAGAGGGGCCGTCGGCGATCCAGCGGTCGCTCATGGATGCGGGCGACCAGATCGGCGAAGTGTTCTCGTGACCCTCCGCCGGGCACGGCCACATAGCGGAGGTGGTAGTCCAGATCGAAGTCAGGGTCTGGTACCCAGTAGGGTCGGTCGAGGCCGAATGGGACCTCGACCAGCTTCTGGGTCAGGGGGCCGAGTCGATCGAGGCGGGACAGGAGATGGCGGCGGTACCGCTCGAAGGTCCACGGTTCGGGTGAGGTCGATGGGTCGATGATGATCACGCTGGTGACATGACCGACGGTGGTTGGCCCTTCCCATGACAGGAAGCTGGCGTCGATACCGCTCAGTTGGCGCATGGATGGTTTCTACTACACCCGTGCCTGGGCCTGGGGCCGGAGCCTTCGGCGGAACCGCTCGGTTCTCGGATCTGGCACCCCGAGGTCCCACCATTGGACCCTCGGGCACGCTAGAACAACGGTGTTGGCACTGAGCGCCAGATTGTGGCGTTGGTCACAGGGGGTTGCGTAATGCTTCCGTAATGTGGCTATCGTCTCTGGCGGTAAAGCCTTCATGGCTTGGTGCACAAACGGATTTCGAATTGTTGCGATCGGCGGCGGAGCCGGTACGAGACAAGGGAGTGATATCGAGTGCGAGTGCCCGTGCGAAACCCCTTCATTTCAGCGCGGCCGACGCGTGGAGCCCTATTGGCGACACTGTTCGGCATCGTTACTGTCGCCATGGTGGTGGCCTTCGGTGTTGGCGAGGACACCGATCCCCTCATCGATGCGGGAGACAACTCGTCATCAGCTGAGGTCGCGAGTGGTTTGATCTCCAAGGCCACCGGCGAGCTGGGTCTAGTCGATCCCGCTTCGACCCGGGTCACCGGCGATACGAGTGCCATACCCGGTCTCTCCCAATCGACCAGCGACCTCGGACTGCGGTCAAACTACCAGGATCCGATCTCGGCCCTCGAAGGTGAGAACCTGGAATCGGCCGTGCTGCTCTCTGCGCCGAGTGATCCGGCCACTCCGACCACGGTGAAGCCGACCACTAGCACGGCCCCGCCGACCACGGCCGCCCCGGATACGACCGAACCTGCGACCACTGAGGCACCCCCCGCCGATACGACCGATACGACCGCTGTCGACGGGTCGAGCTCGACCAGCGAGACCCCCGCCACCACCGAAGCCCCACCGACGACGGCCGACAATGGGTGGGTCGACAGCGGAAACGGGGTCATGGTGCCATCGGTGTTGCTAGCCATCCGATTCTGCGAGTCGACCGACAATTATCAGGCCGCCAACCCCTCCTCATCGGCTCGGGGTGCCTACCAGTTCCTGACCAACAGCTGGGCCTGGTACGGCCACGCCGACCGCTACGGAGTCACTCAGGCTCACCTGGCGACCCCAGCCCAGCAAGACGAGGCTGCACTCATCACCTGGCAGAAGGACGGGACCACGCCCTGGGCCGCTTCGAGGTCCTGTTGGGGTTGATGACCCCGGCCCCAGCATCCTGACCGAGGCCAGGATCTTTGTCATCAGTATTCACCGGCCCGAAACAGGGACGAAACAGGCGCGATCTACGGTCCAGCCACCGCAGTCCACCGTTTCGGTCTGACGGTGAAAGGATCCGTTGACATGCAACTCGTTACCGCAGTGATCAAGCCCCACCTCCTCGATGGGGTCAAGGAAGCACTCCGAGTGTTGGGGGTGCAGGGTTTGACCGTGAGTGAGGTCAAGGGCTTCGGACGCCAGGGAGGGCACACTGAGACCTATCGTGGGGCTGAGTACCAGGTGGAGTTCGTTCCCAAGCTCAAGCTGGAGATCGTGATCGACGATGCCCAGGCCATACCTGTCGTCGATTCCATCCGCGGGGCGGCCCAGACGGGCAAGATCGGGGATGGGAAGATCTGGGTGACCCCCGTAGACGTCCTGGTCAGGATCCGGACGGGCGAGGTTGGCTCTGACGCCATCTGAGAGCGGTTGACCGGCCGGTCTTCGGCCGCCGACCGGAATGGGGTAGAGAGGTTGCGGGGTGCTCAGCTCGCGATTCGGGGTTCCTTGGGGAGTTGGAGGACGCGCTCGCCGATGATGTTGCGGAGGATCTGGGTAGTGCCTCCCATAACGGTGTACAAGGGGGCGTAGACGAGATTGCGAGCGGCGCGCCCCTTGATCATTGCCGCCGGGCCATTGACTCGACCGACGAACTTGGCCACGCGTTGCTCGTGCTCGGTGCAGAAGGTCTTGGTGATGGCCGAGTAGCTGGGGAATGGAGTCTGCCGCAAGACGTTGCGGACCACCATGTCTCGACCGATCCGGTATCCGGTCTCCAGTTGGGCGATTTCCTGGCGGAGGAGGGGGTCTACAGCATCGAGTTGTCGCCGGGTATCGAGATATAGCCGTTGGTTCGATGCGAGGCGATCGATGCCGCCGCGCTCGTGTTCGAGCTGTCGCATGGTTTGCCCGAAGCTGTTGTTCAGCTCGCCGACGAGATTGGCGGCCGGGACTCGGACGTCGTTGAAGAACACCTCGCAGAAGTGGGCGTCACCGGAAGCATCCGTGATGCGTTTCACGGTGATGCCGGGTGTTGTCATGTCGACGATGAGCTCGCTCATCCCGCGGTGAGGGGGCGCGTCGGGGTCGGTGCGGCAGATGAGGTAGCACCAGTCGGCGAAGTGGGCACCGCTGGTCCAGATCTTCTGGCCGTTGACCACGAACGAGTCTCCGTCGCCAACGGCTCGTGTCGCTATGGCGGAGACATCGGAGCCGGCATCGGGTTCTGACATGCCGATGCACCATTGGGCTTCACCGGCGCGCATCTCGGGCAGGAAGCGTTGCTGCTGCTCTGTGGTCCCGTAGGCGATGAGCACCGGCCCGATCTGGCGGTCGGGGAAGAATGCACCGGCCATTGGAGCGCCGGCGAGTAGGAGTTGTTCGGTCACGAGGAACCGTTCGATCTCCGGCCGTCCATCCCCGCCGAGGTCGCGAGGCCACGTCATCCCGATCCAGCCCTGGTCGGCGAGCATCTTGGTGAACTCTCGCGAGTAGCCGACGAGCCAGCAGTCGTCGACGGCACCGAGCTTGTTCGTGGCTGCCTGAGCGAACTCGCGGGCTCGTTCGGCCAGTACCGTCCACTCCGTGGGTACGCCGTATTCCATATCGCCTAGTCTTCTGTGTCGGGGTACTGGTGGTCGAATTCAGCTCAGGTCGCGCGTACCTCGAAGCTGTGGATGATGACCCAGTCCTTGATCCTACGTAATGTGGATACGTCCATCATCCGTTGCGGGGAAGCCGTCAGTGGCGGATGGGTTGTCCTGGATGGTCTCCGGTTGGCGTGCCAGCTTCGATGACCCTGACTCCGTTTACCCAGACTCCTTCGATTCCGGTTGGGACGTTGGTCGGGTCGGCGTAGGTGCCGGTGTCTGTGATTGTTTGGGGGTTGAGCAGGACCAGGTCGGCGAATGCGCCTGGGGTGACTACGCCTCGGTCCTTGAAGCCAAATCGTGTTGCTGGCATTGCTGTCATTCGGTGGATGGCGTCGCTGAGATCGAGGACTCCGAGTTGGCGACAGTAGTGGCCGAGGATTCGGGGGTAGGTGTGGTGGAGTCGGGGATGGGGTTTGTCTCCGATGGGGATGCCGTCGGAGCCGGTCATGACTGCGGGATGGGCCATCACGGTTTGGACGTCGTCTTCGCTCATGGTGTCGAGGACGACGAAGCAATCTCGACCGGCCTCGGTCACCATCCGGTCCGCCATCTCCTGGCCACTGACCCCAGCTTCAGCGGCGATGGCGGCGATTGTTTTGCCGGACCAATCCGGGACCGGTGCTGCTGCCACCAGCACGTCTTCGGGGCGTAGATGCCCGAACGGTGAAGGACCGACGAAGGCACCGGCGCTGATGACCTGTTCGAGTAGCGTGCTGCCTCTGGTGTAAGGGTATTGGTCGGCCATGACGTCTATCCCGCGTTGGCGTGCGTTGTCGATGCGGTCCAGGGCGTCGTTGACGGTTCCCCAGTTCTCGCGGCCTGCTGCTTTCAAGTGCGATATCTGTAGAGGGACACCGGCTTCTTCGGCGACCATGATCGACTCATCGACGCTGGCCAGGAGCCCGTCGGCTTCATCGCGCATGTGGGTTGTGTAGATCGCACCTGAGTCGACCAGGAGTTTGGCCAGCTCGATCAGCTCACCGGGGGCGGCATACCGGCCGGGTTCATAGGCCAGGCCTGACGACATGCCGATTGCGCCGTCGGCCAGGGCCTCGCTGACAAGGTCGGCCATAGCCGTTCGTTCGGCACGGTCTGGTTGGCGATTGGTTTGCAGCCCCATCACCGCTGTCCGGACTGTGCCGTGCCCGACGAGGGTCGCCACGTTCACCGCTGAGGGCTGATCGGCCAACCGCGCCAGATAGTCATCCGCCCGGCCGAAGGTCGGCATTCCGGGAATCAACCCGGCCTCAGGAAACAGTGACATGCCACAGTTGCCAACCACCACTGAAGTGACACCCTGGAGGGTCTTGCAGCCGAGGTCTGGGTCGACCAATACCGCGGCGTCGTCGTGAGTGTGCACATCAATGAAACCGGGAGCGAGAACCAGCCCTGTCGCATCAATGACCACACTGCCAACGGTGGTATCAAGGTGTTCGCCCACCGCGCTGATGCGATCTTGGACGACCAACACATCGGCCGCTACGGGCGGCGAGCCCGTACCGTCGACGACTGTAGCGTTGCGGAACACGATGTCGGAAACGTCGCTCACAGCACCGAATCTGCCACAACAACGCCCCATGCCACCAGCTGACACTCATGGCTTGGTGAATGTCCCCGAGCTCCCCGGATTGATCCGCGTCAAGCGGCTGAGTGATGCCCCCAGTTGTCTCTCCTTGTGGCCAACCTCCACGGACTGGGGGACTGCTCACTCTGGTGCCGTCAGCATTCTCTCAGCGCCCCACTCTTCACCGTCACCGTCACCGTTGCCGCCAGAGCCACTGGGTGGTTCTACTCACATACAGCTCGGGGTGTGGGCCCCCGGGCTCAGGGCCGGCTCGTATGTCGGCTCATCGATATGCTTCGACATCAACACTACTTTCGGTGGTTATGGGCCACTGAGAGTGAGGTGTATTGCGGCGGACGGTGTTCATCCTGGTGGTTCTCGTCGGCCTAGTGGCCGCGGATCCGACCTGGGCAAGCGACCTCCACGGGCAGCGTGCCCCGCTCAGCGATTCGTCCCCAGAAACCTCGGTCACCTGTGACGGGACGGGGATCCACACCGCCAGGCTCTACCGCACCCTGTTCGGACGGCGAGCCGATCGAGAAGGTCAGGCCTACTGGGTCGGCCTGCGCCGGGCTGGCCTGACCGGTGAGAAGGTGGCCTACTGGATGACTCGGGGAGCCGAGTATCACTTCACCTATCAGGACCTCGATGACGACGAGTTCATCCGCGCCGTCTACCACAACGTGCTCGGACGGGAGGCCGATGCTGGCGGCCATGCCTACTGGCCGGAGCTCGTGCCCAGCGAAGGCCGCCATAGTGTTGTCAGATGGATGACCCAGACTCCGGAGTTCGCCACTCGGTGGCCCCTCGTCCACTCGTCGATCTGTTCCAACGCTGATCCTCTCGATCTGAGCGATATCACCACGGGGATCACGGTCAGCAAGTCCGGATCCACCGTCACGGTGCAGGCTGATCGAGGCCTGGTCGACTTCTCGGCCGTCGATGGTGGACGCACCCACGCCAGCGCCATCGGGGGTGACGTAGTCGTCAACGCCAACTGGTTCATCGGCTCCACCTCCCAGGCCCCTGTCGTCTCCAACGGCCACCTCAGTGGGTCAGGTGACATCATCGAGCGGGGCCAGATCCTGAGCTACGGCGAGGGGTGCGACGGCCATGATGAGGGGGAGCTCGACCACATCTGGATGGGTGAGATCTACCGGCCCGAGCCCTGCGTGGAAACCGCAGTCTCCGGCGTGTCGTTGGTCCACAAGGGAGTGAGGTCCGACGCCTACCCCGGTATCGACATAACCCACGGCTATACCAACACCAGCCGTTCGCACAGCTTCATCGGATTCAACCAGAGCGAGATAGTCATCATCTCCACCCGGTCGATGAATGCTTCACAGTTGGCCGACTACGCGATCTCTTTGGCAGTGACCGAAGGGATCATGCTCGATGGTGGCGGCTCGACCCAGATCAAGACCCCGTCTGTTGGCCTCTGGGCAGACCGCAGCGTGACCGCATTCGCGGTGCTGAACAGCATCAACTCCTGATTCTTCCCCCCCCACCGCCGGTGCAAGTCCGGCCCCCGGGGCGGCTAGCCGAACGAGGCGACCGTATTCAAGAAGTTGGCGGCAATGGGAGCGGCCGTCGAGCCGCCGAACTCACCAGCCTCTACGAACACGGCGAAGGCCAGATTCCCTTGATAGCCGACGAACCAGGCGTGGGACTGGGGCGGGACCTGGTTGCCGAACTCGGCGGTTCCTGTCTTGCCTGACACTGGTCCCCCGGCAACGCCAGATACAGCCCGACCGGTTCCACTCGTCACCACCTCTCGCATGAAGTCCCGGAGATCGCTGGCCGGGCCCGGCTCGAGCTCGATGATGGTCTGAGCCTCCGGTGTCGGGGAAGTGATCAGTCGGGGTGAGCGATAGACACCATCGGCTGCCGTTGACGCCATCACGGCCGCGGCCAGAGGGCTGACCAGTACCCGCCCCTGACCGAACGAAGCTGAGGCCAGGTCCACATTGTCCGTGGCGACCGGGACGTCGCCCATGAAGGCGAAGGTCCCGAGGTTGGAGTCAGCCCCGATCCCGAAGGTCGCTGCTGTCTCGGTCAGGGTCTCGGGTTCGAAACCACTGACGAAGGCAGCATCGATGAAGGCCGTGTTGCAGGAATGGGCGAAGGCGAAATGGAGGGGAATGGGGCCGAAGACCTCACCACCAGCGTTGGAGAAGTCGCGGCCCCCGATGGTGACCGAGGAAGGGCAGTTCACCGTGCCGTCGGGCCCGAGCCCGCGGGTCAGGGCGCCATAGGCGGTGATAACTTTGAAGATCGAGCCTGGGGGATACTGCCCTGTCATGGCGAAGTTGACGGTCGCACCCCGGGGGCCGTTGGCCAGGGCCACGATCTCACCGGTCGAGACCTCGACGACCACCATGGCGCTGGTCAACGACGTACGCTCGAGTGCGTCCTCAACCGCCTTCTGCATGGCGGGGTCGATGGTGGTGATCACGGTCTCACCTGGATCAGGATTGATCGTGACCACCATCTCAGGATCATTGGGGTTACGGACGGCCGAGGTAGTGGTGAGGCCAGTTCCGGTTGTGGTCGAGCTCGGATCAGGGATCCCTCGCAAGACCGATATCTTGATGCCAGCCCGGCCCGCCAGTACCGGGTTGAAGTCCTCTTGAAGTCCAGACAGCCCAGCGATATCGCCTGGTTTGAACAGGTCAGGAAAGGCTTCGATGATTTCGGCCGTGACCTCGCCTGATCGGCCTAGCAGAGCCCGGGCCAGGGTGGGATCGGCGGCCTGGGGCACCGTGCTCTCCTGGAAGACGGTTCCTGGCAGGGGGAAGATCTGTTCTCGGACAGCCTCGTACTCAGCGCGGGGCAGGCTGATGACATCGACAAAGGCTTGAGGGTCAGCACCCTCGACCCGGGCCGAGAGATCGGCTGCGTCGATACCGACGATCGACTCCAGGTCGGAGACCAGGGCCGCGAGGTCTTGGACCCGGCTCGGCCTGATCCCGACGTGAACCAGGTTGACTTGTCCGACCAACACCGAACCATCGCGCCCGAGGATCTCGGCTCGGGTGGGGGCAATTCGTTCCCTGATCAGAAGGTCGTGGGGACCCAGGCTTGGTTCCAGGATCGACGGTGACCAAGGCAACAACCAGCTGCCTTCGTCAGGGACCAGTTGGACCGTGCTTGATGTGTTCCAGGTCACCCCTTCCTCGGGGAAGGTCCAGGTCAATTCGATCGGGGCTTCGGCTGTCCCGTTGTCGAGGATGGTAGCCGGCCCCTGAGCAGCGGCCAGCGAGAATGGGGTGAGGCCGCCGGTCACCGACTCGAACTCGGCTGTCAGTTCCGTCGCCGGGGCAGTGGCAAAGTCGACTGAGCTGAGGTCGCCAGCCTCGAGGGCAGCCACGAGTGTGGCCAGCTTCTGTCCAGCATCCTCGACCGAACCTCCCACGATGGTGGGTTCGGTCGAGGATGTGGTCGTTGTCTCGGCCTCGACGAAGCGGTCGCTGATCGAGTCTGGTCCGTACAGAATGAGGGCCGATCCACCGGCCCCGATCAAGATGATCACGCCGGCGAGGATGGTCACCAAGGATGGTCTACGGCCATCAGCCACGGTTCTCGACCAATCTGTTGTCTTCGAAGCGCAGCAGCGCCTCCTGGGTGAACGAGGCCACGAGTTCTCCTTCTGGGCTCCAGACCGTTGCTGTTGCCACCCCGCGGCCTTGGCTGACCGTGAGCGGCTGCTGATCGATCAGGTGCCATCGGTTGAGATCGAAGGGTCGATGAAACCACATGGCATGATCGAGACTGACGAAGATGACACCTGGGCTCCCCCAGGTGGCACCCCAGGGGATAGCGATGTTGTCGGCCAGAGACTCGTCGCTCTGGTAGGCCAAGAGGGCGCAGTGAAGGGCTGGCTCGTCGGGCAATTCCCCGTCGGCCCGGGCCCAGATGCGGATACCACCCTCGGCTGATGGACCGTCGGGAGCCCAGGGAGCGGCGATCGTTCGCAGATCAAGGCCATAGTCCCGCAAGGCCCAGGCCTCAGGAAGAGGGAGTGGATCGAGCGACTGCATCAGCTCATCCCTTCTCGGCAAGTCATCGGGTCTTGGCAACGAGGTGAGATCGACCGGGGCCGAAGCCTGGAGCTGGGGGCCATCCTCAGGGCGAGCGAATGAGGCCAGCAACTCGAATTGGGGCTTGGTGTCGTCTTGGTAGACGGTGACTCGTCGCGAGCTGAAGGTCCTGCCATCTCGCAGGCGGTCGACGGCCAGGGTGAACGGCTGGCCAGGCCTGCCGGCTCGAAGGAAGTAGGCGTGAAGCGAGTGAATCCGCTGGTCGTGGTCGACGGTAGCGCTGGCAGCGGCTACGGCCTGGCCCAAGAAGTGGCCGCCGTAGGTGGCATCGAACCCGTCATCGCGAGAGCCGACACCAACGAAGCGGTCATCGCCAACGGCTTCGAGGGTGGCGATTGCTATCAGGTCGTCCAGTGCTGCCACAGGGGCCGAGAATAGCCAGTTGAGGGCGGGAGCAACCTGTCATACCGGTTTCGTTCGCTCTTTGCCTCAGAGGGGCGGTCGCAAGAGGTCGTGCCATGAACGGGTCCGCTACTCCACGACCCCCCTCTTAGCGTCAGGCCGGAGGAGTGATGCAGGTCAGCACTCGAGTGTGCTCAGGTACTGGTTGGTTGGACTGGCGAGCGGTGCCCGAGCATGGGAGCGTTGACGGCGAACAACCGTGCACAGAGTCCAGGTGACCGAAGGGGTACCACCATGCTTACCGGCCAGCAATACAAGGCGTCACTCGATGATGGCCGCATGACGTACTTCGAGGGTGAGCGGATAGATGATCTGGTTGGTCATCCCCTCCTAGGACAGACCGTCGACCTCACGGCCAAGGCCTATGACAAGTACTACGATCCAGCTCCCGATGCGGTCAGCCCCCTGCTCGGGGTTCCTCAGTCGGCCGATGATCTTCGTGAGCTGATCCCTCTCCTCCACGATGCCGGGATGATGGCCCATGTCACGTCGACCTCGATCCAGACGCTGAAGACGGCGGCCGGTCGTATGACCGAGATGAAGCCCGACTACCTGGAGCGGATCGGGATGTACATCGAGGAGGCCCAACGAGGCGATGTCCGCATCACCCAATGCATCACCGATGCCAAGGGGGATAGATCCCGACCTCCAGCCAAGCAGGATGACCTCGACTCCTACGTTCGGGTCGTTGATCGTCAGCGCGACGGGGTCGTAATCCGGGGAGCGAAGCTGCACATCACGGGTGCCTCCTTTGGTCATGACCTGCTCACGATCCCAACCAAGGCGATGAAGGCGGGGGAGGAGGACTGGTCAATCGGTTGCATCGTGCCGGTCAACGCTGAGGGGGTGAGGATCATCAATACCACCTACGCCCCTCGCCACGAGGACGTTCGGGCCTTCCCCATCTCTGGCCGCTATCACTACCCGGAAGGGTTTGTGATCTTTGACGATGTCTTCGTCCCCCATGAGCGGGTATTCCTCGACGGGGAGACGGCCTATGCCGCGGTGTTCGCCCACAGCCTCGGTTTGTGGGAACGACTTGGCGGGTTGTCGGCTTTCGTCGAGGAAGCCGACCAGCTGGTGGGGCTGGCCCAACTCGTTGCTGAGGCAAACGGGACGGCCGGCATCGCCCACGTGAAGGAGAAGATCTCGGAGCTGATCATCCACGCCACCCTGATCCGTTCGACCCTCGAGGCTGCTATCTCCAACTGCCAGGTCGGGCCCGAAGGGGCGGCCTTCCCCAGTGAGCTCTATGTCAACGCCGGGAAGTTCCACGCTGCTGCCAACTACAACCAGATGGTGCGCCACCTCCATGACATCGCCGGGGGAGCGGTGCTCACCAGCCCTGTTCCCGCCGACTTCGAGAACCCGGAGGTCGGGGCCCTGGCCCGCAAGTACATGTCGGCCGGCAATGAGGTCGATGGGGAGTACCGGGCTCGCCTCATGCACACCATCCGGGATCTGACGGCCGATGCCTATGGAGGTTGGAAGTTCGTCACCAACATCCAGGCAGGTGGTGGTCTCTACGCTCAGCGGATCGTGACCCGTCGCCACTACGACCTCGACGGCGCCAAGCGCAAGGCTCTGAGCATCGCTGGCCTCAGTGAGGACGACGCCCACTAGGGCCTGGGTCACCACCCTCGAACCCGATCAGGGGCGGGGGCACCATGCCCGCAATGAGACCCGCCGATCGTCGCGGCGGCGCTCAGCCGCGTCACGGGTGTCGGGGCTGGGGGCTGGTGCCGGCTGGCTCGAGCCCAGACCATCGACGGATCGGATGGTGAAGCCGGCCGCCGACAGCCAGTCGGCAACCGATCGGGCCCGATCATGAGACAGTTGCTGGTTGCCTCCATGGCGTGACGAGGGGAGATCGTCGGTGTGGCCTTCGACCGAGATCTCGGCCCGTAGGCCGCGACAAGTGCGGCCAATGGGGTCGGTGAGGCAGCTCATCTCGATCAGCTCGGTCATTGCCGCCGTCAGCACTTCCTCGCCCGCTGGGTTCAATCCCACCTGGTTTGGCCCGAACGACGGCCCTCGGGTCAGGTGGAGAGGACACGAACCAGGGTCGTTTCCTGACGGAAGATACATGTTGCCCTGACGGTGACCAATCTGACCAAGCATCTCACTGATCAAGCCTGGAACGGCCGTGGTCTCGCCCCCGCTCATCGGGGTGCTCGGAGTCGGTGTGAGCACGCCGATCCATGCTGCTGTCACTACCAAGGCGAATAGCCATCCTGTGACCATCAGTCTCAACATCGTTGCCCCTTCTTGCCCATGTCTTCGATGATCAGGGCTCTGGCACTGGGGTACAAGACGCGACTGTCACTGAAGTCGGCCGCAAAAAAGTCGGCTGTCATATGACAATCGTCACGATCAGCGACGTAGAACACACAAGCGCCGAATGGGTGCCGGCCCGGGTCTTGTACGAAGCACGTCCGAGGCTCGTAGGAGGCGCAGTCAGGAGAAAAGGATGGGCATCCGTCTACGTATCGACTATTTGGGTTCAAGCATGGATCTTCCGGCCAAGGCGTTCGCCGCCGAGCATCAGGCCCGGGGCCACGAGGTGAAGCAGAGGCGGACGATCGCCGATCTTCCGACCATCCCTCCGCCAGACGTGGTGGTTCACGCCCCCCTCGACAAGACCCCGGCCGGTCTCGTCAGCACCTGTGTCCTGGCCAATCATGTGGTCCCAACGACCCTGCTGGTGATGATGTTCAACGATGTCGGCAACTCGCATGCCATGCTCGCCCTCCATGCCAGACGGGGCCATTGCCATCCTCGCCTCCTCCTCCACCGGCCAGGTTCGATACCGCGCTCGCCTGGAGCAGTCGTCAACGAGATCGAAGTGGCGGCGACCAGGGCCGACAGGGTCTCGGTCACCGCACCCCTCCCTCCCGGTCTGTTGATCGATGCTGACCAGGACCTGGGCGAGGTCATGGGAGCCAAGGAGCGGTTCGCCTCCCTGCTCTACATCGCCGCCAGCCATCATCAGTGGGGCAGTTGGGGAGAGTTGACCCCCTTGCTCAGGGTTGGCGATGGGGTGGTGAAGAACATCAATAGTGAGCTCGGCGGGGTGCTGAAGGATGCACGGCTGGTGCCCCCCGGCACCAAGTGGACCTCCCAGCGGTTCGCTCGCTTCGTTACCGAACACCGTTCGTTCATCATCGCCTACGGGTCGGGTCACCTTGGGCTCGAGCCTCCCGCTGTTCCGTTCTGGCTCAGCCACACTGCGTGATCGGCCGGCCGTGATCATCGAACCAGATCTTCTGGGTGTCACCCGTGGCCCGAAGGCGCGAGCCTCCATCAACAAGAATATCCAGACCGACAATGGTGGCACCGCTGATGGTGCCATCGACGGTCCCTGGGCTTCCCTGAGACGAGTGCACTTCTATATCAGCGACCTGGTCTTCCGAGACCTCCATCCCCTCGGTGTCGGGGTGATCGAGCGACGAGTACTCGACGCCTTGGCCTTTGCCGAGGCCCGAGGGGCGACCGATGGCATGCCGGTCGCCGCTATCTGCAAGCTGATCCCTCCTCGGACGACACCCCAGACCGTTGGTTCGGTTCTGGAGCGGATGAAGGACGTTGGCTGGGTCGAGCTCCTCGGCGCCAGCGCGAGCAAGGGGCGCGGTCGCCACTGGCGCCTGAGCGAGCGGGGTCGCCAGCTCAGGACGGTTGGCAAACAGATCATCGAGATGATCCTCCAGGAGAACTATCACCGGGCAACGACCCAACAGCGCGAGGCCCTGCTGACCTTCGGCCAGGCCGCAGCGGAGTTCATGGACTCCCGGCTGGTACCGGTCGTTCATCGAGCGGACCCGGCTGCGTCGGTGGAGCCCCAACGCAGACCGAACTGGGCCGCCTTGAGGCGAAGCCACTTCTACATCAATGACCTGATCTTCACCGAGGTCGAGCCGATCGGCGTTGGTGTGGTCGAAAGGAGGATTCTCGATGCTCTCGGCTTTGCCGCTCACCAGGGTGCAGTGGATGGGATCACGACCAAGACGGTCTGCGACCTGATCAGTGCCCCTGTTCGGGCTCAAGCTGCCGCCTCGGTCCTTGGTCGCATACAGGACTGGGGCTGGGTCGAGTCGCATGAGATGAAGCGGCCGGGACGTCGTCAGGAAAGGGTCTGGCTACTGACCGAGAGCGGCCGAGCCATTCGAGCTATGTACAAGGAGTACGCCGAGTCGGTCATCCGCGACGTCTACGGTCGAAGGGCCGACGACCTTGGTGACCTGCTGGCTCTGGCCGAAACGGCCGAACGGCACCGCAATGTCCGCCTCGAGCCGATCGTGGCCCTGGCTGAGCCCCCTGGTCCCTAGTCCACGTCGACCGGCAACCGCCCACCAGCTACGATCCGTGCCAAATCGGATACTGGTGGACATTGGTTCCGCCACACGCAGGGGGACTTGACCATGGCAGGAGACGAGGGCCGGTTGGCCGGCAAGGTGGCCCTGATCACGGGTGGGGCTCGGGGTCAGGGGGCCGAGGAAGGTCACCTCTTCACGGCCCACGGGGCGACTGTGGTCCTGACCGATGTGCTCGATGACGAGGGTAAGGCGACGGCGGCATCCATCGACGGGGCCCACTATCACCACCTCGATGTTCGCTCCGAGCAGGAATGGGGTGAGGTGGTGGCGACCGTCCTCGGGGACCACGGTCGGCTCGACATCCTGGTCAACAACGCCGGTGTCGACCATATCGCCAGGCTGGTAGCGACCTCGTTCGAAGACTACGAACGGGTGATCTCGATCAACCAGGTCGGCGTCTTCCTGGGGATGAAGACGGTGGCCGATGCTCTGATCAAGGCCGAGCGGGGAGGGTCGATCATCAACATCTCCTCGGTGGCCGGTCTGGAAGGGGTCCTCAACCGGACTGCATACTCAGCATCGAAGTACGCCGTGACCGGCATGACCAGCGTTGCGGCCAAGGAGCTCGGACCGCACGGCATCCGTGTCAACTCGGTTCACCCTGGTCTCATCGAGACCCCGATGACGGCCGACATCCGTCCCTTCGCTGATCCTGACCTGAGGGCCAAGGTCGAACGCAACATCCCGATCGGTCGGGTTGGTCAGTCGATCGACATCGCAAACATGGTGCTGTTCCTGGCCAGCGATGAGTCCTCGTACTGCAGCGGCCAGGCCTTCGTCGTCGACGGTGGCATTCACGGCTGACACCACC
This sequence comes from Actinomycetes bacterium, assembly GCA_024227975.1. The sequence continues at coordinate 735 of JAAETV010000769.1, read as the reverse complement.
TCCCCCAGCCAGAGACGAAAGGACCAGCATGGATCTCCAATGGCAGCAAGGAACAGTCTCCCGAGACGGGGAGGACATCTACTGGGAGCTGACCCAATCCAGCGACGACGATGATCGTCCGGTGGTCGTGCTCTCCCACGGGGCTGGAGGCCACCACGGGATCTGGTATCTCCAGGTGCCGGTACTCGGCCAGCACTTCCGGGTCGTGACCTGGGACAGTCGGGGGTTCGGCAATTCGACCAACCGAAATGATGCTCCCAGCGCCCCGGCCGCAGCTGCAGACCTGGCTGCGGTCCTTGATCACCTCGGCATCCAAGGGGCCCATCACGTCGGCCAATCGATGGGAGGGTGGCACATTGCCGCCTTCGCCGTGGCCCACCCGAGCCGGGTCCAGTCCCTGGTCTTTGCTGACACGATCGGGGCCCTCTGGACCGACGAGTTGAGGGCGGCCGTGGCCGCCCTCAGGGCCGAGATCGGCTCGCAAGACGTGGGACACGAGCTCATCGGGGGCCATCGGGCTCTGTGGCCGGGGACAGCCGAGCGCGATCCGGCCCACGCCTTCTTGTACCAGGCTCTGGGATCGCTCCATCAGCCCCCGATGGCCAAGCTGGCCGACACGATCAATTGGGCTCTGGGCCATGAGGAGATCACCGCGATCGGGGTCCCTGTCCTCTTCGTCGCCGGGAGCCATGACCGGGTCTTCCCCGCCGCTCTGCTCCGTGCCTCCAGCCAGCT
>JAAETV010000768.1 GCA_024227975.1 Actinomycetes bacterium | reverse complement strand
TACGACATCTTCGAAGGCACCGAACAAATCCAACAACTGCTCGTGGCTCGGGCCATCAGCGGGATGCGGATCGAGTAGGGCTGAGCTGACCCTTCGAGGCCAGTCCAGCGGGGCCAGGTCGATCAAGGCATACCCGATCGCCCAGCAGTCCGTCGCATCAGTCGGCGTAGCCGACATCGATCGTTGGATCATCCGCCTCCGATTGGCCAACGTCGGTGAGAGCTCCGTCCGCAACCAGCACTCCGTGCTCCGGGTTGCACTCGAACCAGCCTTCGCTGGGAGTGGATCGGCCGCAACCCGACCATACGCGCCCCGATCAACCAGGCCAAGCGCGCCCAGGTGGGCGATCGCGGTGGAGTTGAGACCACAGCAACGCCAGTTGCTGGCTGCCTTGCTGGCCGAGGGCGGTTCGGTGATCTCGGCTGACCGCTTGCTCGAGAGGGAGTATGGGGCCGATCAGCCTCTGGGCGGTCAGAGGACCCCTGCTTGCAGCAATCTCTCGACTGCGGACCGCTCAGATCTGATGAGTTCGACGCGATCAGGTTCGAGGGTTTGCCGCCAGCTGCTCAGGAGGGGAACAGGGAAGGGTGGCCACGAATCGTGCACCGGTCGCATCTCCCTGCGACGTGTCCTGAACGACGAGTCGGCCGCCGTGGTTTTCGATGATGTCGCGAGCGATGGCCAGTCCGAGCCCAGTTCCACCGTTGTCGCGCGTTCGTGCGTCGTCCAGCCGGGTGAAGCGCTCGAAGATTCGTTTCCGGTCAGTCGGCGGCACGCCGGGGCCGTCGTCGATGACCTCGAGCCGCACGGCATCGTTGGTCTCGCCGAGAACGACGGTGACGGTGGTAGTGGCATGACGGGCGGCGTTGTCGAGCAGGTTCCGCACCGCCCTGGCTAGGTCGGTTGGGCAGCCGGTCAGGTGAGCGGCCGACAGGTGACTCAAATCGACCTGGCAGTCGTTGGCCCGCAGTCGACGGGCTTCTCGCAACACGATGTCGTCGAGATCAACGGGTTCGTAGATACCGGAGGAGACGCCGGCGTCGCTACGGGCCAGATGCAGCAGATCGGCCACGAGCCGACCGAGCTCGGTGGTGTCGTCTAGCACGCTGGTCAGGACAGATGTGTCGCCGTCCTCGTCTCGGCCGTCTTGGGCCAGTGCCAGCTCCACCTCGGCTCGGATTCGGGTAAGCGGGCTCCGCAGCTCGTGGGAAGCGTCGGCAACGAAACGATGCTGGCGGACCGACGCTTCTTCGAGTCGGTCGAGCATGGCATTCATCGTCGATGCAAGGCGCGAGATCTCGTCGCTGGTCGGAGGCCGTGGCACTCGGCGGTGCAGATCACTGGCTCCGATGGCGGCCACTTCTAGCCGGATGTCCTCGACGGGGCGAAGCGTACGGCCCACGAGCCACCAGAGGACGGTGCCCAGCACCAGCACGACGAGAGGGATCAGTACTGCCAGCGATGCGGTCAGGATCCTGACGCTGTCGTCGAGGTCGTCGGTGTTCTGGCCCAGATGGAGGACGAACGTGCCGGCGGTCGTCTCCACCACTCGGCTCAGGATCCGGTAGGCGTCATCCTCGATCGGCAGGCCCCGGACGGTCCGCGTCACCTGGCCGGTTAGGGGTGCATCAGCAATGACAGGTGAGCGTCCGAGCCCTGGTGTGGCGGCGATGACCTGGCCGTCTGAGTCCACGAGCTGGGCCAGCTGCTCCTCGCCGGCGCTGATGGAGAAGGCACCGGGATCACCCTCGCTGGCGACGATCTCGCCTTGCAGATCGTCAGCCCGGAGCGCGAGCGTCGTATCGAGATTGGCGAGGAGTTGGCGCTGCTGGACCCTCACCAGCGCCACGCTGGTGGCGGCCAGGACGACAGCCACGACGAGCATCGCCGCCAGCGTGATCCGTAGTCGAATACCGAAGCGGGCCCAGAACCGGTTCATCTCCGGGGCCGGATGGTCTCAGCCACCGTCGGCCGCCAGCCGATAGCCGGCACCTCGCACCGTCTGGATGGCGTGGCGGTCGAAGGGTTCGTCGATGGCACGTCGCAGCCGTCGGATGTACACCTCCACGATGTTCGGATCGCCATCGAAGTCGTGAGGCCACACACCCATCAGGATCTCACCCTTGGACAGGACCTGTCCGGCCCGGCGGATGAAGAACTCGAGGACCTCGAACTGACGGGCGGTCACCTCGACCTCAACGGTACCCCGCCACACCCGGCGCTCACCCGGATCGATTCGCAGGTCACCGACCTCGACCGGTGCCGGATTGTGACCGGTGGCCCGGCGAAGGAGCGCCCTGGTCCTTGCCAGCAGCACAGGGAACGAGAACGGCTTCACCAAGTAGTCGTCAGCCCCCGCGTCGAGCGCTTCGGTCTCGTCGAGCTCCCCGTCCTTGGCCGTCAACATGAGGATCGGGGTCCAGTCCCCCTGGTCACGGAGGTCGGCACAGATCTGAAACCCGTTTCGACCGGGCAACATGATGTCGAGGACGATCAGATCGTAGGCACCCTCGGTCGCGAGCCAGAGCCCGTCAAGGCCGGTGAAGGCCACATCGACGGTGTAGCCGTCCGATTCGAGGCCCCGCATCACGACAGAGGCGATCTTCTTGTCGTCCTCAACGACCAGGATCTTCACGACTCCAGCGTGCCACCTAAACCTGACCGTGAGCTGACACCGGCCCGCCAGACGTGCACTGGCCCCCTCTCGCCACGTCCCGGGTACGAGTGCCTAGAGACGGCGGTGGTGGTGGGACGGTTGGTTTGGCGTCGGCTCAGTCGTCGTTGGGGCCGTCCGCCTCGGTGCTGACGACGTTGAACTCCTCGTCGAGTTGGACATCAACTTGACTGCCGTCGTCGAGCGTGACCTCGACCTCGTAGAAGCTTTCCTCGTCACCCTGCTCGGTATCGGTCACCCTCCCCTCGCCCGTGTGGGCCAAGGCGGCCGTGCTGGCCCGGTCCAGGGCGTCGCCCGTGATCGGCACCTCGGTGCCATCGTCGTCGAGGCTCGACGCCACTGCCGCGGTTGCGCCACCAGCGGCTACGGCGCCAGCGGCGAGACCGGCGAGAACGACTTTCGATAAGCGTTTCATTGGTTGTGTCCTTTCGGAGTAGAGCGCCACCTGGTCGATCGCAGCCCTGAACGGTTGTCGGTGAGCGTCAGTATGAACAGTCGACCTTGCCTCAGCCTGACCGGACCGGAGAAGCCCGCGCTCGGTATCACCACTCCGAGACCTCGCAACGGGATGGTGCCTCTAGCGGAGCGTTGCGCCAGGCAGGGGTCCGTGCCTGGCGCACGAATCTGGTAGCTCGGCTGAACTCGATCATGTCGTCATCCACGCCGACTACCAGTCAGCAACCAATCCAAACCTAACTAAGCCACACGGCCCATGGCCAAGGAAGCAGCCGTCCTGGCGGTCAATCGAGGCCTAATCCTGCGGGTTGAGTTGCCGACGACAGAGGCATGGATGAAGCGCGTGAGATTGCTTCTCGACTCGGGCTTGTTGATGTCTTCGTTCTGAGGCGCGTCAGCGATGATCAGCTTGTGAACCTTGTGGGGGTTGGCCGTGGTGAGCGGTGGGCGGGGAGCATCTCCATCGATCCCGACCGGGAGCCACTTGTGGCGGGAGCGCAGACCTTGGCGAAGCTTGTCCGCCATAGTGGTGAGAGCGTTCGGATCTTCGGCCCCTACTGGGCCGAGGAGGCGTTCATCCTTGGGGTTGGGGACTTCATCGTCGTTGGTGGTGGGCCTGGCCTCTCGGGTCACGACGATGAATCGTTGATCGAGGCGGCTGGTGATCTTGCCTGGTCGGTCGGTGAGGTGCCGACAGAGAAGCGGTTGGCCGATGAGCTGGAGCTGACAACGGCGGCGCTGTCAGTGGCTTCCTTGCCATCGCGGCGACTTGACGAGTTCCTCGAGAATCTGGCCGAGGCGACCGCTTCTGCGCTGTCATGTGAGTTCGGAGCGGTAGTGATCAGGCGCCCGGAGCACCGATTGCTTCTCGCTCCTTCTGGATGGCAGCCCGCGGCGAGCGAGGAGGTGGTCCGGGAGGCATTGCTACAGCTGCTGCCTGGGCTTGACTTCGACATGCCGATGGTGGCGCAGGATCTGAGAAATGACCCGACCGGTCGCAGTCCGCTTGGGTTCGAGGAGGGCCTTGTCTCTCGGTGCGTGATTCCGCTCCATGTTGGTGCGCTGTCGGGAGCGATTGTCGTCGCTCACATGATCGACACGCCGAGGGGATTCACGAGCCTGTGTCAGCGAGTAGCAGCGAGCATTGGTGAGCAGGCATCTCGCGTGCTGGACACGAGTTTCGGAGACGATCTTGGTGTCACCGTGTCGATAGCCGGGGGGCCGTTGCAGTGAGTAGCGGATACCGATGGTTTGGGGTTGGGGCCTCCGATTTGGCTGATCCGCTGGTCGCCGCGGACACGGCGACGGTGGCTGCGCTCACCGGGACCGATCCGAAGCTGGTGGTGGTCTTTGCCTCGATCTCCTACGACTTGCCAACGCTCGTTGGTGCCATTGGTGAGTTGACGCCGGGTGTTCCGATGATTGGATGTACCACTGCCGGCGAGATCTCGACGCAAAAGGCTAGTGACCACAGTGTGGTGGTCTCTGTGTTGGGCGGTGAGTTCAGCGCGGTCACCTCGTGTGCTACCGGAGCCGGTGAAGATCTCACAGCTGCCGGTGCCAAGGCCGCCTCGGCCATGACCCGGCTTCCCCATGTGAGTGAGCGAGTACTTCTTCTACTCACCGACGGTCTCGCCGGCAGTCAACAGGATGTGGTTCGCGGGGCCTACTCTGAGGTGGGGGCGAGCGTGCCCTTGGTCGGTGGTTGTGCTGGTGACGACGCAGCCATGATCCGCACGTTCCAGATTCACGACGGTGAGGTTCACGAGAATACGGTGGTCGCCGCGGCCATTGGCAGTGAGTCACCGTTTGGCATTGGTGTGCATCATGGCTGGCATCCTGTCGGTGAGCCGTTGCTGGTCACAAACAGTCATGAGACCAAGATCCACGAGCTCGACGGGGAACCGGCGCTTGACGTCTACCTTGATTGCTTCGGCGCGAGCCGGTCAGTGGCCGACGATCCCCGGGGCTTCACCGACTTTGCAGTCACCCGCCCACTCGGTCTGCAGCGTCGCTCTGGCAAGGAGGTACGTTTCATCAACGGGGCCGACTTCGCCAGTCGCTCGTTGATGAGCATCGCCGAGGTTCCACAGGGATCTCTGGTATGGATGATGGAAGGTGACCGGGAGTCGCTGTTGGCGGGGACGGCGGCCTCGTGTGACGAGGCACTTCATGCGCTGGGCGAGAGTGAGCCGATCGGTCTGTTGGTGTTCGACTGCATTGCCCGACGCGCAGTTCTCGGCTCCAAGGGTGTCCAATCAGAGATGCAGACAATCGCCAAGCTTGCGCCGTCTGTGCCGACTGCGGGCCTCTACACCTACGGAGAGATCGCCCGTACCCAGGGTGTTCGTGGCTTTCACAACCAGACACTGGTCACGCTCGCCCTCTCTTGAGCGCTCAGAGCCCGATGCCATGTACTCATCCTCAGAGCTACCAGACTTCCTGGCGACGGTCTCACAGGCTCCGGACCCCGATGCTGCCCTCTCGGTCGGGGTCACCCGGTTCGCTGAGACGTTTGACGCTGAAGTCGCAGCCGCTGTCGGGGGTGGCGAGGTGCTGGCCTCTACCGGGTTCGCCCGTGGATCGGAGCCGGGTACCCAGCTCCTGGCCATCGCCACCGGTACCTCAACGGTGCTGGACATCGCCGGTGTTGGACCGGCGTATGCCTCCGTGGTCAGTATTGACAGCTCGGGGAGATCGGTGGTCATCGCTCGGGTTGAGGACCCGCTCGACGCGGCTGAGCGGGCCCACGCCCAGGCCATGGCCCGCGTCCTCGCCCTGGCCCTGCAGCTTCTCGACAAGATCGAAGAGAACGAGAGACTCGTGCGGGAGCACCAGGCTCACGAAGCGGTACTGGAGGCCATCCTCCGGGTTCAACGGCTCATCTCACAGAGACGAGACGTCGACGCGATCCTCCAGGCGATAACCGGCGAAGCAGCGACCCTGCTTGGTGCCGATCTTGCCGGCATCTGCCTCTCCGCCCCCGATGGGATCGTCCGACGGGCTCTCGCCCCAGGCGACGAGAGCGCGCTCTGTGATGTCAACGCCATACCCGAGCACCAGCTGCTCGACATCGGCCGGCGAGCCGCCGCCAATGAGCTCCTATCACCGGTAAGGACCAAGGTCAGTGTCGGCACAGACACTGATGTCACGGCGACCGTCGTCGGCGCTCCCGTGCACGACGACAGGATCCCAATCGGCGGCCTCTACGTGCTTGCTATGGACGGCTGGAGCCAGATCTCCGACGTAGACGTAGCGGCTGTGCAGACCTTCGCCAGCCAGGCCAGCATCGCGCTCACTGACGCCAGCACCGTCGATGAACTGCACCATGCCTTCCACGACACCCTCACAGGACTCCCCAACCGGGCATTGTTCCAAGATCGTTTCAAGCATGCCCACGCGCTGGGCGAGCGCATGGGTACGACGACAGCTCTTCTCTTCATTGACCTCGATCGTTTCAAGTCGGTGAATGACTCATTCGGTCACACGGCTGGTGACCAGCTTCTGACTGAAGTAGCGAACGGGCTTTCGCAGGTGGGTCGTAGCTACGACAGTGTTGCCCGCCTGGGCGGGGACGAGTTCGCCATGGTTCTCGAGGACACCACAGCGGCCGATGCTGAGCTCGTAGCTCGACGGTTGCTGGACCGAATCGGGGAGGTCAAGAATCCCGCCAGCTCACTGGGGCACTGCTCAGCCAGCATCGGGATCGCTATCACCGAGGCTGACTGCAACACCACTGACGAGCTCCTGCGGCGGGCAGACATCGCGATGTACGCGGCAAAGGCCCAGGGCCGCTCATGTGTTGCCCTCTACCGGCCAGCGATGGGTTCGTCACGCCTTGATCACAAGACGATGGCCGAGGAATTCACGAATGCACTGGCCCGGGATGAGTTCGTGGTTCACTACCAGCCGATCGTGAGCCTCCAAACCCGCCAGATTGTCGGCGCGGAGGCCCTCCTTCGCTGGCTCCACCCCGAGAGGGGCATGCTCAACCCGGCCGACTTCATCCAAGGCGCCGAGGACACCGGGATGATCATCCCCATTGGTCGCTGGGTGCTCCAGGTCGCCTGCCAGCAAGCCGCCCAATGGCGCAAGATCCCCGGCAACGAGCACTTGAGCCTCAACGTCAACATCAGTGGGCGGCAACTCCAAAGCGACGGGATATGCGACGACGCTAGGTCAGCTCTCGATGCGTGTGGTCTCGAACCGGCGGCACTGACGCTCGAGGTGACCGAGAGCATCTTCGTCGACGACGTCGATGCGGCCGGCACGAGACTCCGTTCCCTCAAGGACCTCGGTGTCAAGCTAGCGATTGACGATTTCGGTACGGGCTTCTCATCACTCAGCTACATCCACCACTACCCCTTCGACGTCTTGAAGATCGACCGTACGTTCGTCCACGGGCTCGGCACAACCGCCAACGGAGGCGCGCTGGTGAAGACGCTCCTGGCCCTAGGTCAGCAACTATCAATGACCACGATTGCCGAAGGCATCGAGAACCCTGTGGAGCTCGCCCAACTCCGCGCCATGCGATGCAGCTACGGGCAGGGCTTCCTCTTCTCTCGCCCCATCGACGCCAACAGGTTCGAGCGTCTCTGCAACAACATCGACAGGCGGACATGAGGGACATGGAGCAGATTCCGTCTGTGGTCATCAATAGTGAGGCCTACCATTGGTCTGGCCGTAGCCGGTCCGAGACGGCCACGGCTGGCAGAACACCGAGGGCAACCCGGCTGTGGTCGAGCATGTCCCAGGAGAGCGCAAACATTGGCTCACCGTCACGCCGAACCGGGCCCGACCTCGATCGCTGACCCGCTGCTAATCGCCCCAGACGTCGCCGAGTACCCGGACCCAGTTGCTACCGATCACCTTGCGGATCTTGTCCTCGTCCCACCCGGCATGGAGCATGGCCGCGGTCAGGTTCGGGAACTCGCCAATGGTCTGGATGCCCTCGGGGTTGATGATGTCACCGAACTCGGTGAGCTTCCGGGCCCGGCCCTTGTCGTGGGTGATCCACTCGAAGAAGTCGCGGTCGTAGCCCTGGGTGAAGTCGGTACCGATGCCCACATTGTCAGTACCAGCGATGTTGATGACGTAGTCGATGGCTTCGACGTAATCGTGCACGGTCGAGTGGACACCGTTAGCGAGGAATGGCGGGAACATGGTCACGCCAATGAACCCTCCATGGTCGACGATGAACCTCAGTTCCTCGTCGGACTTGTTGCGAGGGTGGATCTTGAGGCCCTCGGGTAGGCAGTGGGAGTAGCACACCGGCTTGTCGGAGGCTTCGATCACATCCCGTGAGGTGACCGCTCCGACATGGGAGAGGTCACACATGATCCCAACTCGGTTCATCTCGGCCACCACCTCTCGACCGAAGTCGGACAAACCGCCATCACTGCTCTCGTAGCAGCCGCTACCCACCATGTTCTGGGTGTTGTAGGCCATCTGGACGATGCCGACACCGACCTCTTTGAACAGCTCGATGTATCCGAGGTTGCCCTCGAATGGGGTCGCGTTCTGGAAGCCGAGAATGATGCCGGTTCGGTCATTGTCCTTGGCCCACTGGACATCGGTCGACTTTCGGACCGGCGTGATCAGATCACCGTGGTCTCGGAATGCGGCCTTCCATTCAGCGATATTGTCCATCGTCGCCTGGAATCCCTCCCATATGGCACACGTGCAATTGGCCGCCGTGAGCCCCCCTCTGCGCATGTCCTCGAACACATCGCGACCCCAGTTGGCGACGATGAGGCCATCGACCACAACTGCGCTCTGATGAAGCTCGGACGCTGGGTTCACAGGATGCCCTTTCACTCGGATCTGGCGGCATCCTGACCCAGCCGCTGCCCCTCGTCAAACCGCACGGTGGTCACCAGCCCAGCCGGTCTCGCCGTGGTCAGGCCAGGGCAGATCAAGGTCCTCGGTCCCTGGCCGGGAGGGGCGTATCAGACCAGAGTCGCATCCATGAACGAACTACCGTCAGTAACGGAAGTGACTCCGCTGCGACTGACCGCTGATGTGCCGTCACCCTTGCGCCAGTCACGCATACAGCTCCTCGCAGAGACTGACGGTGTTCTGGTCGCCAAGAGTGTCAGTGAGCTCCAACCCACCCTCGACGCCGGGCTTGAACCGGCCGCCTTCGCGCCGGCCGGGCCTCGGGCTGACCTGGCCTTTCGCCCAGAACGGTTGTGCGTCGGCATCGTCACCTGTGGGGGGCTTTGTCCAGGACTCAACGACGTTATCCGCTCGATCGTATTGACCCTTCAACACCACTATCGCGTGCCAGAGATCCTCGGCTTTCGCTATGGGTTCGCTGGTGTGGCGGGGAAGGGCCCTGAGCCCATGCGGATGACGCCTGATGTGGTGGATTCGATCCACCGCCAAGGCGGCTCACTCCTCGGGTCGTCTCGCGGACCCCAACCGGTCGACCAGATGCTCGATCACCTAGCCCGACTGGGGGTCCGAGTGCTGTTCTGCATCGGCGGCGATGGGACCCTCCAGGGAGCATCGGTGCTCAGCCACGCAGCTCGCGAGCGTGGTCAGCACATAGGAATAGTCGGCATTCCGAAGACGATCGACAATGATCTCTCGTGGGTCGATCAGAGCTTCGGCTTCTCCTCCGCCATCGACGAGGCCATCAGAGCGATCGAAGCCGCCCACAACGAAGCACGGGGCGCAATCAATGGGGTCGGCATCGTGAAGCTGATGGGCCGTCACTCCGGTTTCATCGCGGCCCAAGCCTCGTTGTCCAATCCCGACGTCAATCTGTGCATCGTGCCCGAGATTCCCTTCGCCCTCGAGGGTCCCGGTGGCTTGCTTCAGGTGCTCGAAGAGCGACTGGCAAGCCGGAGCCACGCCGTGATCGTGGTTGGGGAGGGGGCCGGACAGGAGATGGTCGGCCATGATGGCACTACTGATGCCTCGGGCAATGCACGTCTTGGCGACGTGGGGGCGTTTCTTCGCGACCGGATACGGGCCCACTTCGAGGGGATGGGCCGAGACATCACCGTGAAGTACATCGACCCCAGCTACACCATCCGCAGCCTGCCCGCCAATGCCTTCGACGCCCAGTACTGCAACGCTCTCGGCCAACATGCGACTCATGCCGGGTTGGCCGGGTTCACTGACGCCATGGTTGGCCGTTGGAATGGCTGTTTCACGGTGGTTCCCCTCCACCTCGTCACTCGACATCGACGTCAGCTCGATCCGGGCGGCGACGTGTGGCAACGAGTGTTGCAGTCAACGGGCCAGCCTGATCTGGTCGGGCCTTCCTGACAACCCAGCGTTGGGCTCCTGACCGAGTCGCCCACGGGGAGTGTCTCAAGCGCTGGTGCTCATCTACCGATGACGTGACCAGTAGCGAAAGCCTTTGATATCGGCTCAGGGAGGGACCGGCATGGATCGAAGCATCTCGCCCGACGGCGGATCAGAGGTCAGCGGGTCTCTCGTAGACGTCAAGTCGCACGGCAGCGTGGAGAGCCGTGAAGCCATGCTGGATGGTCTCGCCCGGGACCGTGGCCAACTGGTCGACTTCCTCCGTGGGGTACGTCAGGACCTTGCTCTCGACGGCCAGCCAAGCCCCGCCGAGACCGAGCCCAGATACCGCTCAATAGTGTTGATCGAAGACGATGACCTCGATGCGTCCGTTACCCAGGCACTGCTGGCCCGGTCTGGACTCGGAGACATCAAGGTGACCAGGTTCAGGAGCCTGGCCGAAGCCGAGTCCCATCTTCGAGATGGGCACAGCGAGGCCATCTTGGTTGACCTCGGGCTCCCTGACGCCGCTGGCGACGAGGTCGTGCCTGCGGTCCGCCATCTGGCTCCAGCGACCCCGATCGTCGTGCTGTCTGGGGATCAAAACGATAGCCGGGCCGCTCAGAGCCTGCGTGAGGGGGCTCAGGACTATGTCGTCAAGGGCACCATCGATGCGGCGATGCTGGGCAGGACCGTCCGCCTTGCCCTGGCCCGCACCGATGCTGAACGCGCCCTTCGGCTCTCGGTAGTCAAGCTGCTCGTACGCTCCGATGACCTCTGGGAAGAGATCGAACGACGAGGCGAGGTGGAAGACGAGTTGCGAGAAGAGAGGGAGCAGCTCTCGGATCTCATCCTCCAGCTGAAGAAGGCCAACAATGTCAGGACGGACTTCATCGCTACTGTCTCCCACGAGCTGAGAACACCACTGACCAGCATTATTGGCTTCGCCGACATTCTCACTGAGATGCCGGCGGTGGCAGAATCGGCCGATGCATTGAGCGCCCTCGAGGTAGTGGAACGGAACGGTCGCCGTCTGCTGGCCTTGGTCGAGGATCTTCTGATCACCGCCGATCTCGATTCGGACGCAACGCGCACAGCCCGCGAGCGGATGCATCTTCACACCGTCATCGACTCTGTTGTCAGCTCGGTCCAGCCCATCGTGGCCGAACGAGACCAGCAGCTCACCACTGCCATCGATAGTGACCTGCCGCTCATCTGGGGCGATCAGATCCAACTCGAACGAGCCCTGCTCAACATTGTCGGCAACGCAATGAAGTTCACTCCCGCCGGTGGCTCGATATCGGTCTCGGCCAAGCCGAAACCCGACGGCAGCGCCATCGAGATCTCCACCACCGACACCGGACCCGGCATCGAACCAGCGGACATCGACCGGCTGTTCGGTCGCTTCGTCCGGGGTGACACTGCGGTGGCCAACGAGATCCCCGGCACCGGACTCGGGCTTGGGATCGTCAAGGCGATCATGGAAGCCCATGGAGGAGAAGCCCTCGTTCGCTCTGAAGTTGGGGTCGGAACCGAGGTCGTGCTCGTTGTCCCCATCGACCGGCGACAGCCGGTTGTGCCTGATTCCCCCCAGTCCAGTCCATCCGGTGACCAAACAGTTGGAGAAGATCAATGACACGCCAAGCATTGGTGATTGAAGATGATGCCGACATTCGGGCTCTCGTGGCTTTCAAGCTTCGTCAGGCCGACTTCGAGGTGGCTGAGGAAGGGGACGGGGAAGCGGGGTTGGCGGCGGCTACCAGCATCGAGCCCGACGTGATCTTGCTCGACTGGATGATGCCGAAGCTGAGCGGCATCGAGGTCTTGCTTCGGCTGCGAGCCACCGAGAGCACGGCGTCGATCCCGGTGATCATGCTCACCGCGAGGGCCCAGGAGTCGGAGATCGAGCGAGGCTTCGCCGCCGGGGCAGACGACTACATCGTGAAGCCCTTCAGCCCCCGTGAGCTACAGAGTCGTGTCGAAGCGGTGTTGAACCGCGCCATGCATTCGTAGCTTCGGTGTGGCATCGTTCATCACGTGGCTGCTCCTGGGGGCCAGTGCCGGGCTCGCAGCGCTGGCGATCGGTGTTTCGGCTTGGAAGTGGCATCGGGCCAAGAAGTCGACCCACCGCCACCAGATAGAGGCCGCCTTCCGGCCCAGGCTCATCGAACTGCTGGCCGAGGAGGATGCCGAGCTTGATGAACTAGCCAGTGCAGCGACCCAGAAGGGCGATGTGGGGTCGACGGTGGACGACATGGCTATCAGCCTGATGTCGAAGCTGCGGGGGGAGGACCGCCGTATCCTGCGCGATCTGCTGGTCAAGCGGAATGCCTTCGTGCGGGCTCAGAACCGGACTCGGAGTCTCATAGCGGCGAGAAGAGCCCGGGCCGTGGAGCTTCTCGGCGACGGTGATGTCCACGCCGCAACTCCCGAGGTGACATGGCTCCTGGATGACCGGAACATCGAAGTACGCAAGGCCGCGGCCCGAGCATTGGGCAAGCTCGGAGCACCGGAGAGTGTCCCGGTCCTGATGAGTGCCCTCGAGCGCGGCCGGGTTCCAACCAGTGTTGTCGGCATGGCCATCCTCCACATCGGCATGGCCGCGACCGACCAACTGTCTGCCAGCCTGTTGGCCGATGATCCGATAGAACGACGGATGGCAGCCGATTGCCTGGGCTCTCTGGGTGCCTTCGGAGCCCTGTCAGCAATTGCTCGACTAGTTGGCCGGGAAACCAACGACGACGTGTCCCGGGCTGCTATCCGTGCCCTTGGCCGTCTCGGCAGTCCGACCGGCGTCGAAGCCCTCACTGGGCTCGGGTCCGACACTTCTGCTGAGGTTCGAGCTGAGGCAGCCACGGCCCTCGGCTGGATCGGCGGTGATGCCGCCATCGCCGGCCTCGATGTCGCGCTCGGCGATAGCGAACCCATCGTGATACGAGCAGCCGCCGAGAGCCTGCGGCGACTTGGTCGGCCCGGCCTCGACCGACTGCAAGCCCTGGCCTCGACCGACGGCAAGGCTGGTGCCTTTGCCCGCGAAGCACTCGATCTCACCAGGGTGAGAACGGTCGAAGGCAGGGCGGCGTGAGGGACTTCCTCTTGTGGTGCCTGACCTTGTTCGACCACATCGTCATTGTCTACTTCGTCGTGCTGAACTCGATCCTGCTCTTGTTGATGGTGGTGGCGGCCTGGGCAGTGGCCCAGGCGGGAACGAGGATGACGGCTACTGAGGCGGACGAGATATTCGCCAGCCCTTTCACACCGGGTATCTCGATGATCGTACCTGCGTTCAACGAGCAGGTACTCATCGTTGAGTCGGTCAGGAGCATGCTGGATCTGAAGTATCCGGACCTCGAAGTCGTCATCGTCGACGACGGTTCGACCGACGGGACGTTCGCCGAGCTCCGAGACGCATTCGACCTCGAGCCGGCCGAGTACGTACTTGCCGATGACGTCCCCCACATCGGTGAGGTGTTGTCGGCTCATCGTTCACGCCGTGGCGACCCTCTCGTGGTGATACGGAAAGCCAACACTGGTCGTCGATCCGACGCCATCAATGTCGGGATAAACGCAACCAGAAAGCCTCTCATTGGCATCACAGATGCCGACTCGGTAATGGATGAGAGTGCACTTCTGCACATGGTTCAGCCGTTCCTCGAGGACCCTGAGCGAATGGTCGCCGTCGGGGGGACCATCCGCGTCGTCAACGGCACGACCGTGGCCGGCGGCCGGGTGCAGTCGCCGAGCCAGCCCCGAACCTGGCTCGCCCGGATACAGGTGCTGGAGTACCTCAGATCGTTC
>JAAETV010000767.1 GCA_024227975.1 Actinomycetes bacterium | reverse complement strand
TCCGCGACCGCGTGGCCGCCAATCAGGGCTGCACCGACGGTGCCACCTTCGACGAACCTGGTACTGCCCGGGTGACATTCCGTGTGCACCCGGGCCCTAGGCACACAGCCCGATGCAGCGCCACTTCCGCGACGTCCACGCTCGGGTGCCGCGCACACCAATGGGGTGGGATGTGTGTGGGCAGAACTACGGTCAGGTCGCCCTCGGCGGCGAACCTGCGCTGCCCATGGTTTGACCCAACGGTCAGCTCAACCCTGCGCCCTCTCGACCAATCGAGCGATTGACTCGACATAGCGACCAGGGTCGACCAGCAGCAGGTCGTTGTGACCAGCCCCTTCGACGAGCTCTGTCGTCACCTCGCTCGCCGTCAGGAGCTCGGCGGTGGCTAGCGCGTTGTCGACCGGGACCAGGTCATCTAGCAGCCCGTGGATGATGAGGGTGGGCATCGTGATCGTCGCCAGCTTCGCCTCATGGGTGGCGATGAGCCGATCGAGGTCTGCGCTGGCCTGTACTCCCAGGCGGCCGGCGAATCGCCCCACGTTCCCGGCGCCACTCTCCAGTATCAGGCCGCAATAGCCGGGAACCCGCGCTGCCACCTCGAGCGCAGGGCTGGCGCCAAGGCTGCGCCCCATCACGAAACGAGGACCGTCGAACCCGTCGGCGTCGAGCAGCTCGAGCGCTCGTTCCCCACACACGGCGCCGTCAGCGACAAGATGCTCGATCGTCGGGGAGCCAGTGCTGCGGCCGTAGCCGCGGAACTCCAAAACGAACAGATTCGTCCCGATCGAGTGGTAGAGCGGAGCAATGCCGTCGTGGTCGCCGACCACCTCCCCATTGCCGTGGAAGTAGACGATCGTCGGTCCGTGTGCGTCTATCTCGTAGCGCCTCCCAGCGATAGACACACCGTCGCCGACCTCGACCACATGGTCGGTCGCCCCCGCCGGTGTCGGGGATGGATCGGGTCGGGGGAAGAAGAGCTCGGCGCTGACGCCTCCCCGGTCGAGCAACGAGTAGTCGGGATCGTCGGCCACGGCCGCAGCGTAGTGGCGTTCGCCCCGCTCGGCTCGACCGCATTGGTTCGGGT
>JAAETV010000766.1 GCA_024227975.1 Actinomycetes bacterium | reverse complement strand
GGCGACGGTGAACATGCGGGTCGACTACTTCGAGCCGATCACAGGCCCTCGGTTCACGATCAAGGCTTCGGTTGAGCACCGCCGCAACCGGAATTGGCTGGTCTCCACCCAGATGTTCCAAGACGGCACCCTCGCTACCTACGCCCTGACCACCATGCGATCGCAGGACCCGATCGGCTAGCCAGCTGACCTGACCTCTACCTCACGAGCTCTACCTGGCCCAGCCGCATGGGCCGAAGAGCTAGCGTCCGCTGACGACATAGCGGTCACCGCCGCCCCGTTTGGCCCGGTACATGGCCTCGTCGGCCAGCCGCAGGAGCTCCTGCACATCTGACTGGTCCCCCACGGGCCGATACGAGATCCCGAGACTGCAACTGATGGCGGGGTCGATGGCCCCGATCCGGTCCACGACCTTGTCCGCCGTGGTCCGAGTTCGTTGACCGAACGACCGCCCAGCGGCGTAGACGACGAACTCGTCACCGCCTAGTCGGCTCACCAGGTCACCGTGGCGAAAACTGTTCCGAAGGGCCTTTGCCACCCCGGCCAGCATTGCGTCGCCGGCTTCATGGCCCCGCTCGTCGTTGATGCTCTTGAAGCCATCGAGATCGACGAAGAACAATGTCGCCTCTTCGTCTCGCGGGCGCTGTCTGGCCGCGTCGATCAGACCCTGCCGGTTCAGCAGGCCAGTCAGATGATCGGTGGTGGCCAGCGTTCGGGCGTACTCGAGCTCGAAGCTCGCCCCAGCCAGTCTTCGCCGGAAGTAGGCCCAGGCACCACCGGCTAGGGCCAAGGTGGAACTGATAGCGACACCGATGGCCAATACTTGTGTCTGGGCCAACAGGCTGGCTGATCTCCCGAACTCGGGATCGGCCCAAACCTCGAGTGACCACCGTTGGGAGGCCGTGACTATCTGACGCTGCTCGTAGAATTCCGTCGACTCGGGCTTCGGCTCTGAGGTGCCTGGCAGGGCAACGATCGGCTCGTCGATGTTCTCCACCGACATCTGGACGTTGAACTGGTCTGGGATGGTAGTGCCGTCGGTCAGTGCTTCGGTGTTTACGAACTGGATAGCCCATCCGATGTGATGACCATTCGAGTCATGCACCTCGCCGACAAAAAACGGGCTGATCTCGGGAATCTCACCTTCCAGTGAAGTGAGGGCGAGGTCACCCCCGGACAGGATGGTCGACGACAGTATCAGGCTCGATTTGGTCACCCGCAGTACGTAGCCGTCGTCAGGGAAGCTCTCAGGAAGCAGGATCTGTTGCCCGGCGAGGATGTCATAGCCAACGTAGGGGAACGGCTTGCCGTCGCTGCCCCTGCCGGCTCTGGTGACGACCAGCGCTGGCGCGAAGTCTGGGTAGAGATCGAAGGTGATCACCTCGAAGTCGGTGTTGCCGAAGTCATGTTCTCGCCGGATGAGGGCGTCGAGTTGGCTTCGGTCGACTTCTTCGACGAGGAACACGCCAGGGTCCAGATCGGCGCGCAGCGGGACTTGGCGTTCGAGGTAGTCAGCGTAGGTCTCGGGTGATGTCGGGTGGGTGGCCCCGATGAACGACATCGTTGAGTCGAACGTCGTCGACAACTCACCGACCTGAGCGATGAGTTGCTGCTGGATCGCTTCGGCTTCTCGACCGAAGGTCATCTGCCGTTCCTGCTTGGCGCCGGCCTGTTCCATCGCTGCGATGGCAAATGTCAGCATCAGCCCCAATACCGCTCCGGCGGTGGCGAGCGCGACAGGAGTGAAGACACGATGACCAGGCCCCACCGGGCCATGTGCTCCGTTCAATGTCACGCCATCGGTTTTCGGACCGTATGGGCGGTGTCTTGAGATGGTCCTGGGGTCGGCGAGGTGACCAGAACCAGAGAAGGCTCCCACCGCGCCGCAGCATCGTCATGCCACTGACCTGAGCGTCTCAAGCATTACCGCTGGTCGCCGATACCCACAAGGTGTCATCTCAGATCCCCCGAGCCCGAAGTGGTAGAGGACGCTCATGATTCAGACGGTGTTCGGCCGCTTGTCGCTGAAGGTGAAGCTCAGCGTGCTGGTACTTGTCCCGCTGGTAGGTATGTCCTACTTCGCCTTCAGTGGAGCGCAGGATCGGCGGGCGGAGGCCGGTGAGGCTGAGGACATGCAACTGCTTGTCGAACTGAGCGTCCGCACCGGTGATCTGCTCCACGAGACCCAGAAGGAGCGGGGATCGACGGCACTCTACATGTCGTCCAAAGGTACGATGTTCGAAGCCGAGCTGGAGGCCCAGCGGACGGCGACAGCCGGGCCCTTGGCCGAGCTGACCTCGTTCGTCGAAGACAACCGTGATGATCTGCCACCTGCTGTCGTCTCGGCCATGGCGTCGGCCCTGGACGGGTTGGGTGAGTTGGAGACTCGTCGCTCTCAGGCCTCGTCGCTTTCGGTGCCGATGTCGGAAGTCATCGGCTACTACATCGACGTCAACTCCACCTTCCTTCACGGGATAGCGGTGGCAGGCACCGCTACTTCCAATGCACAGCTGCAGGGTGACAGCCTTGCCTACCTCTCCTTCCTCCACTCCAAGGAGAAGGCGGGAATCGAGCGGGCCCAACTGGCCGCAGCCTTCGCTTCCGATCAGTTCAACCCGGGCCAGTTGGTGACTATCGTGTCGCTGATATCAGACGAGAAGGCCTATATCGGTCTGTTCGAAGAGATCGCCAGCCCCGAGATCCTGGATGCCTTCAGTGAGAAACAAGCCGACCCTGCTGTGGCCGAGGTCGATGAGTATCGAGCTCTCGCCCTCGAGAACGGTGTAGGAGGGTTCGGGGTCGACCCGACCGTTTGGTTCGAGACGATGACTCGACGCATCAATCTGTTGAAGGAAGTCGAGGATGCTCAGGTCGCACACATCTCCGATACCGCCGTCACCATTGCCAACGATGCAAATAGTGCCTTTTACCGGTCGCTGACAGTAGCGTCGATCGTCTTCGTCGTTGCTGGTCTGTTCGGGGTGGTAACGGTGGCGATGCTTGTCTCCCAGCTCCGGACGATTGCGGTTCGGGCCAAGGCCCTGGCCAGCGGGGACCTCAGTGGTGAGCCGTTGGAGGTCCACTCCCGAGATGAGGTCGGCAACGTCGCCGAATCATTCAACGAGGTCTCGGACCACTTGGCCCTGCTGGAGAAGGTCGGTTCCAAAGCCCGAGCCATTGCTGACGGCAACCTCGGAGCCGCCATTCTCGATGATCATGTTCCGGGTGAGATTGGGGAGTCGTTTTCGACGATGGTGGATTCGTTGCGGACGATGGTGTCTCAGTTGAAGTCGGGGTCTCAGCAGTTGGCTGATTCGGCTGGTGAGCTCAATGTTGCTTCGAACTCGTTG
>JAAETV010000765.1 GCA_024227975.1 Actinomycetes bacterium | reverse complement strand
GACTCGACCAGGGCCTCGCTCATCCCGTCGGCCAGGGCCGTGGCGATCGCCGGGGAGCCGGCCGAGCCGATGACGTCGAGGAAGCCAGGGGGCGTGACCTGCTCGACGGTGATCTCGATCGAGTCACCGTCGGGATCGACGTCGGTGCCGCTGGCCTCGATCGCCCGTTCCAGGACCGGTTGGGTCTCGGCCAGCTCGGCGTAGATCTGACCGGCCAGGGTCAGGATGTCCTCGTCGAGACTCATGTCACCGTTGGCCAGGACAACCAACCGAACCCGGGCGGTGGCCTCGTAGTTCTCAGGCACGTTCATGCGCCACACCAGCACCCCGGCTGCGACCATCAGGGAGCCGACCAGCACCACCCACCGGGCCCGCCAGATAGCCCAGACATGATCACCGAGCTCGGGCTCCGACGACCACCGCACCCGCACCCGATCGGTGAGGAGACTCACGCTCCCCGCCCTCTCCGGCTGGTGACCGAGGTCATCGTCCGAGCCAGGATCTTGAGGTCGTCGGAGAACGACCATGAGTCGATGTAGGCGTTGTCGAGGCGAGCCCGATCGCTGATCGAGGTGTCACCTCTCAGGCCGTGGATCTGAGCCAGGCCGGTCATCCCGGCCGGCACCCGATGCCGTTCGCTGTAGTCCGGGACGGTCGCCGAGAACTGCTCGACGAAGAACGGTCGCTCGGGGCGGGGGCCCACCAGGCTCATCTCACCCCGGACCACGTTCCAGAGCTGGGGCAGCTCGTCCAGTGAGCTGACCCGGAGGAATCGGGCGAAGCCGGTGGCCGGCTCCTGACCCCCGTACCATGAGGTCTCGCTGGCCTTGTGGCCGGGTGGGACGATGGTCCGCAGCTTGAAGATGGTGAACCGCCGACCGTTGACCCCGACTCGCTCTTGCCGGAACAGCACCCCGGGTCCGGTCTGGATGCGAATGACCAGGGCGCAGGCCGCGATCACCGGCGCAGCCAAGATCAGGAGCACACCGCCAAGGGCCACGTCAACCAGGCGCTTGAGTGACCGGACCGCCGATCGGGTGGCCAGCCCCCGGACCGGGAGGAGGGGGAGCCACCCGAGCCGGTCGATGCTCATGCCCCCGCGGTCAGCCGCCAGCTCGGGGGCCAGGAGCAGGTACAGGTCGGCGCCGGCCAGCTCACAGCGCCGGAGGAGGTCGGGGACCGCAGCTCGACCGGCCTCGCCGGCGTCTGCGATCAGCACCTCGAACCGGCGGTCGAGGTCAGGGTCGGGGTCGGGGTCGATGGTGAGACCCGACCGGGGGATCGACTCGACAACTCTTGCCACCAGCTGGCGTGTCTCGTCCTCGGCCAGCACCACCACTCGCCGAGGACCAAGGCCGCCCTTGCGGGCCAAACCGATTGCCGCATAGGCCAGAGCCCGGCCGACGACAACGAGCAGTGCGGCGGCCGCTACGACCCGGAACCGGTCGGCGGTCAACACATCGTGGCGGGAAACCAGCTCCCGGTAGGCGCCGGCCATCGACAAGGCGAAGACCACTCGACCGACCAGGCCGGGGAGCTCGTCGATGACCGACAGGTGGATCCGAAGCCGGTGGTGACCGCCGGTGGCCAACAGCCACAGGGTGAACGACACGATCAGCGGCGTGGTCGCAGTGATCCGGCCGAAGCTGCCGATGGCAACGAGAAGGGCCACCGTGTCGGCGGCCACCAGGAGGCCGGTTGGCCAGACCGTGCGAGGGCGAGAGCTCGCCGGCTCCGACTTGACGGGCGCGACAGATCGAAGGGTCCGGCCGGGCCCTCTTGGCTGCCGCCTGATCTTCGTATTTGGTCCGCCTGAGTGGCTCACCGATTGAATCGCCAACTAACCCTCACAAAAGGGATAGGACGGTGAGAGGCCCTGCGATTTGACGGCCAGACCGGTCTGAACACAGGCAGATATACCCGGTTCAGGGTCTTTCACCTAGTGGTCGCGGTCCTTTGAGATCCGCCACCACGGCACCGAGCTGAGAGCCAACCTCGACGCCGGCCCCAGTTGCTAGCCGGCTACTCGCATGATGAGGGCGTCGCCCTGGCCGCCACCACCGCACAGACCGGCGGCGGCGATGCCTCCGCCGCGGCGGCGAAGCTCGTGGGCGGCCGTGAGCGCAATCCGGTTGCCGGACATGCCCAGTGGGTGGCCGATGGCGATGGCCCCACCGTTGACGTTGACGATGTCGGGGCTGACTCCGAGGTCGGCCATCGAGGCCAGGGATACGGCGGCGAAGGCCTCATTGATCTCGAACAGATCGACATCCGACGCGCTCATCGAAGCCCGGTCCAGAGCAGTCCGGATGGCCCTCGACGGCTGCTGCAACAGTGAGCAGTTGTCGGGGCCTGCCACCAATCCGAATGAGACCAGCTCCGCCAGTGGGGTCGCTCCCATCCGCTCAGCGGCCGAGGCCGAGGCGATGATCATGGCCGAGGCTCCGTCTGAGATCTGTGATGCATTGCCGGCGGTCACGGTTCCGTCGGTGACGAAAGCCGGTCGTAGCCCGCCGAGCGAGCTGGCGTCGGTACCGGGCCTGACCCCCTCGTCGTCACTGAACGTCAGTGGGTCACCCTTGCGCTGGGGCACTGACACCGCCGTCACCTCACTGGCCAGGATTCCGTCCTTGATGGCCCGGGCCGCCCTCTCGTGCGACTCGGCCGCGTAGGCGTCCTGGGCCTCACGACTGATCCCGTCGGTCATGGCGTACTGGTCGGTGCCCTCACCCATCAGTACTGACTCGACAGCACAGGTCAGCCCGTCGTAGAGCAGCGAATCGAGCACCTCTCCGTGGCCGTAACCGTACCCACTGCGCCCCTTGGGCAGCAGATAAGGCGAGTTCGTCATCGACTCCATCCCCCCGGCGACAACCACGTCGGCCTGGCCGGTCCGGATCAGCATCCAGGCGTAGTTGATGGCTTGGATCCCCGACAGGCAGACCTTGTTGATGGTCGTCGCTGGTACATCCATGCCGAGGCCACCCTTGATGCTGGCATTGCGGGCTGCCGACTGGCCCTCACCCGCGGTGAGGACATGGCCCATGACGACCTGGTCGACCTCGGAAGCGGGTACACGGGCTTGCTCCAGGGCGGCGGTGATGGCCAGCCCACCGAGATCGGTGCCCGAGAAGCCGGACAGTGATCCGTTGAATCGACCAATCGGGGTTCTGGCTCCCTCAATGAGTACGACGGGTTCCGTGGTATTGCTCATGATGTCTGTTCCTGGTGTTCGGGGTCGGGATCGACGACGGGATCACCGACATGGGTCGGCAACTGAGGATCGACGACGGTAGTAGGTGGCTGGCACCAATCATCAGTGTCTCACGTCAAACGAGGGATGCCCCAAGTCGGACGATGTGGCCGCAGATCAGCGGCTTGCATTGGGATTGCCCCGCCCCAGCCGCGACCCCACCTGACCCCTGCCAGGTCAGGTCGTGGGGTTTGAGGAGCGGAATAGCTGGTCGAGCAGGGTCGAGCTGGCCCTCGTGGGGGGAAGCTTGCCTTGTTCCGCTTCGGCCAGCACCTGAGCCCCAACCTCCGAGGCCAGGATGGTCTCGGTCAGCGCCACCAGCTTCTGTTCCATTCTGGCCTGGATCTCGGTCTTGATCCGGAGCTGGCGTCTGGCCGCCCGCTGGCCGGTGTCATCGAGGTAGGTGAGATGGTCGGCGGCTGCTTGGAGCACATCCGCCGCTCCGGTGCCATCGATGGCCGACGACATCACGATCGGGGGTCGATACCCGTCAACCCGCTCCTGGCCGGTCATATGGCTCAGGTCGAGCATCAGCTCCAGATCCCGTCGTACATCGTTGGCTCCGGGACGGTCGGCCTTGTTGACTACGAACACATCCGCTACCTCCAATAAGCCAGCCTTGTTGGCCTGCACGGCATCGCCCATGCCCGGGGTCACCACCACGATGGCGGTGTCGGCCGCCCCGACAACATCGACTTCGACCTGGCCGACCCCGACCGTTTCGATGATGACGGGCCCATAGCCGACGGCGTCGAACAGCCGAACGGCCAGCGGTACCGCTAGCGCCAGCCCACCGGAATGCCCCCGGGTCGCCATGGAGCGAATGAACGCGCTCTGCCGCTCGACGCTCCCGGCGGCGGCAATGGGGGAGACGACGTCGTCCATACGGATCCGGTCGCCGAGGATGGCACCACCGGTGAGGGGCGACGACGGGTCCACGGCCAAGATGGCGGGCTGGTGACCTTGGGCTATCAACAGGGACACGAGCTGGCCGGTGAGCGTCGACTTGCCAGCCCCCGGGGCGCCGGTGATACCGATGATGTGGGCCCGCCCGGCATCGGGGTGGGCCAGCTCGCTGATGGTCTCCGCATCGGCACCCCCTCGCTCGACCAGGGTCAGGAGTCGACCCAGGGATCGTCGGTGGCCATCGTCACGGGCAGCTCGGTACAGCTCGTCGACGCTGGTTGGCTTGGCCATGGTCACAAGATCTCGGCAATGGGAAGGATCAGGCTCACAGCAGGGATCACAGGGCGGTGGCCACGGCGTTGCGCACCTGTTGGGCCACCTCTTCGGATGACGCCCCTGGGCCTAGCACCGCTGCCACCCCAGCCTGACGAAGGGCGTCGACATCGTCGTCGGGGATGATCCCGCCGACGATCACAGGGATATCGAGCTCGGCCTCGGCCAGGGCCTTGACCATGTTCGGGGCCAGGGTCAGATGACCGGCATTGTGCATCGACAGCCCGATGGCATCGGCGTCTTCCTGTTCGGCCGCGGCCACGATGCTGTCGGTGGTCTGACGCAGGCCGAGATAGATGACCTCCATGCCAGCATCACGCAGGATCCGGGCTACCACCTTCAACCCGCGGTCATGGCCGTCGAGGCCGAGCTTGGCCAGGATCACCCGCAGGTTGGTCGGTGCTCCGGCGGCCGAATTGGTGGTGTCACTACCTGTCATATGATCGCTTTCTCGACATAGGTACCAAACTCGGCCTCCATGGCCATGGCGACTTCCTCCAGGGTGGCGTAGGCCTTGACCGCGTCCAGGATGGAGGGCATCAGGTTGCGGGTGGGCTCTGCGGCCACCGCCTTCACCTCGGCCAGCGCCTGATGTACAGCATCGTCGTCGCGGCACAGTTTCACGTCGGCCAGCCGCTTGAGCTGGTACTCCTCGGTCTCGGCGTCGATCCTGAGCAGGTCATTGTCCGAGTCGTCGCCGTCGGTGAAGTCATTGACCCCGACAATGATCCGCTGACCATTGTTGACCTCACGCTCGAAACGGTAGGCGGCATCGGCGATCTCACCGACGAAGTAGCCGTTCTCGATCCCGGCATATACACCCTCCAGGATCGACCCGTTCCCCAGATCGTCGAGGTGGGCGAAGATGGCCTCAGCCTGGCGTTCCATCTCATCGGTCATCCACTCCACGAAGGGAGCGCCGCCGAGGGGGTCGGCCACGATGGCAGCCCCGGTTTCGTGGGCCACGATCTGCTGGGTCCGCAGGGCGATCCGGGCCGCTTTCTCCGTCGGTAGAGCCAGGGCCTCGTCGAATGAGTCGGTGTGGAGGCTCTGGGTCCCGCCCAGGGCACCAGCCATGGCCTGGATGGCGACCCGGGCGATGTTGATCTCGGGCTGCTGGGCCGTCAGCGACACCCCGGCTGTCTGGGTGTGGAAGCGGCATAGCATCGAGCGCTCCTGGGTGGCCCCGTAGCGCTCCTTCATCCACCGGGCCCAGATCCGACGAGCAGCCCGGAACTTGCCGATCTCTTCGAAGAAGTCGGAGTGGGAGTTGAAGAAGAAGCTGAGCCGGCCGGCGAAGGTGTCGACGTCGACCCCGGCCGCCACCGCCGCTTCGACATAGGCGAACCCGTTGGCCAGGGTGAAAGCCAGCTCTTGGGCTGCGGTCGAACCGGCCTCGCGAATGTGGTAGCCCGAGATCGACACCGGATGCCAGCGGGGCATCTCGGCCGCGGTGAAGCGGATCATGTCGGTCACGATTCGCACCGACGGTCGGGGAGGGTAGATGTATTCCTTCTGGGCCTGGTACTCCTTGAAAATGTCGTTCTGGATGGTCCCGGCCAGGTCGCCTCGGGCCACCCCGTTCTTCTCCCCGACGGCGATGTACATGGCCAGCGCGATGGCGGCTGGACCATTGATCGTCATCGAAGTGGAGACCGAACCCAGATCGATGTCGGCGAACAGGTCCTCCATATCGGACAGGGTGTCGATGGCGACCCCGGCCCGGCCAACCTCACCGGCGGCCCAGTGAGAGTCGGAGTCGCGACCCATGAGGGTTGGCATGTCGAATGCCGTCGACAGCCCCATCACCCCGTTGGCCAGGAGCTCCTTGAACCGGCCGTTGGTGTCTTCAGCGGTGCCAAACCCGGCGAACATCCGCATCGTCCACAGCCGAGACCGGTACATCGACGGGTAGACACCCCGGGTATAGGGGTACTGGCCGGGGTAAGGGGCGTCGCCATAGACAGGCTCGACGGGCACCCCTGACATCGTCTCGAACGGGACGTCTCTCAGGCGTGAGGCCTCGTAGGCCTCGCGGTACGCCTCATAATCAGGTCCGGTGGGACGTCCCCTGTCTTGTGTTGCCATGACGGTGGTCTCCTGATGACGTGGCTGGCAAGAAGTATCGCACCGGGCTGTCACTCTGGCCCAATGCCTCCAGCCCAGCTCTGCTAGTTCAATGCGGTGCCGATCACCTTGATTGTGTGGTCGATGTCAGCCGTGCTCAGGTCGAGATGGGTCACCATACGACATGAAGTTCCGTTGACCGCGGCCAGGATCTCATTGTCGGCGAAGGCCTTGACCACGGGGCCCGGATCGCAACTGAAGTTGATGAACACCATATTGGTTGCCTTGTCGACCACATTCACCCCGTCGATGCCATTGAGACCGGCGGCCAGGCGGGCGGCATTGGCGTGATCATCGGCCAGACGATCGATGTTGTTGCGCACGGCGTGGAGCCCACCGGCAGCCACGATGCCGGCCTGACGCATGCCCCCGCCCAACATCTTGCGCCACCGTCGAGCTGAGGTGACCAGCTCCTCACCGCCGGCCAGGACCGACCCGACGGGAGCCCCCAAACCCTTCGACAGACAGACCGAGACGGTATCGAACGGTTCAGCAACCACCGCCGGCTCTACTTCGAGGGAGACGGCTGCGTTCCACAAGCGGGCCCCGTCCAGATGGAGGCCCAGACCCCGACTCCGGGCCAGCTCGGCCGCCTCGTTCTGGTGGGTCAGGGGCAGTACTTTTCCGTCGTGGGTGTTCTCGAGGCACAACAGCCGGCTGCGGGCGAAGTGGGTGTCGTCGGGCTTGATCACGGCGACCACATGATCGAGATCGAGACAGCCGTCGTCGAGGGTTCGCACCGGCTGGGGTTGGATGCTGCCCAGCACGGCGCCCCCACCAGCCTCGAACCGGTAGGTGTGAGCATTGTCACCGACGATGTACTCGTCGCCCCGTTCACAGTGAGCCATCAGCGCACACAGGTTGCTCTGGGTCCCAGACGAGACGTAAAGTCCCGCCTCTTTGCCCAGCAGGGCCGCCACCTCGGTCTCGAGAGCGGTCACGGTGGGATCGTCGCCCCAGACGTCGTCGCCCACCTCGGCCGAGGCCATGGCCTCTCGCATCTCGGGCGATGGTTTGGTGACAGTGTCAGAACGGAGATCGATCACGGGCCCATCTTGCCAGCCCGATCCGCTCTGACCACCAGGTGGGAGCTGTACCCCCAATTCATCCGCCCCCAAACAGCTATATGGATAGGTTCGGGTACAGCCACATCTAGATAAATACTGAAGCAGGGCCTTGCGGTTATTGTATAAACCTACCTAGCAGGTAGTTCATATTGCTGAAAAGCGTTGTGGTGGCCGCGGATATTTACTAAACATGAAGTTGCAGGGGAGCATGTTTCCGCCGACTGCTCTCCTGCCCTCGCAGCAGCCATGGCACTCATGGCTGTAGCCGCCGCTCTTGTGGAGGCAGACCCCCTCTTGGGCCTGCCTCCACAAGGACCGGATCTAGCCCCGGTCAGCGGACGCTTGGTTGGAGCGGAGCCGGAAGGCCCGCTCCAACTCATAGCAGGTTC
>JAAETV010000764.1 GCA_024227975.1 Actinomycetes bacterium | reverse complement strand
TCAGACAGCGGATCGGTGTTGTGGCCGTTGGTGCACTCATGGTGGGCTCTGGTTGTACCGAGGCGGAGCAGCTGATCGAGGAGCAGACGGGTGGCACGCTTGATCTGTCGGAGATCGATCTGTCCAAGGTCACCATTCCCGATTTGAACGATCCCGACTTCACGCTGCCCGATCTGGTCGCCCCCGAGTTCGTCGCCCCGGAGATCAACATCAATATCGACGATCTGATCATCGAGGCTCCCGACCTTCCCGTGATCCGGTTCCCCGATGCTGTGATCATCGAGATCCGGGAGATCACCAGCCACGCAGTCACAGTGGCCGAAACCCCCGACGAGACGATCTACACCATCGACGGCCAGGTAATGTTCGACTTCGATAGGGCCGATCTCCGCCCCGAGGCCATTGAGATCCTGGAGGAGATCAACGATGCCATAGCGGCCCGCAGCTTCAACGGCACGATCGAAGTGGCCGGCCACAGCGACTCGATCGGCACTGCGGAGTACAACCAGGGCCTGTCAGAGCGTCGAGCTGCCGGCGTAGCCCTGTGGTTCCGTCAGCGGGTTTCGGCCGAACAGGCGATCGTGGCTATCGGCTACGGCGAGTCGCAGCCGATAGCTCCCAATGCCAAACCCGACGGCTCCGACGATCCTGTCGGCAGGACCCAGAACCGAAGGGTCGAGATCATCGTCAACCGCTGATTACACGACGGTCTCGGGCAAAGCCGAGATTACCGGACGTTTGAGGTGCTCCACATCGCCGGTTCCTGATCTGTCCCGATCGGCGTTTCTGAGTGAGACCATGGAGTACTGCTTCGCTCGCCTCGGGTGTCTCAAACTTGGCCGACGGCATCAGGATGCCCGTCTTCCCCCTTCTCACAGCGACGCTTACAGATAGTGCTGCTGCCATTGCTCTTGTCTTCGCAGCTGGCGAGGCACCCTGGGTCCTGTTCGGATTGTGGGCTGGCAAGCTCTCTGATCGCATGGATCGCCGTCGACTCGTTCAGCGTGTTGTCACAGCTCATCCCGCTCCTTGTCGCCACCGAAGACCTTGAACGTGCCAACAGCCGGATGGTAGGAGCAACGATCGCAGGCAACAGACTCATCGGTCCAGCAAACGGCGGGCTTCTCTTCGCCGTCGGGGCCTCTGTTCCGTTCCTCACCAATGCATCCCTTCTCGCTTGTGCCTTCCTACTCTTGGCTGGGCTACCCGTGTTCGAACAGGCACAATATGGCAGCGACAGCGAAACGGCCGCCGAACCCAGCGCCGTCGACGGGAACTCCCGAATCCCTTGGTCAGTGCCATTGCCCTCGCTGTCACCAGTGCCGCCTTCGCGGTCTGGAACGTGTTCATCGTTTCAGCCCGACAGAGGGCAACACCGAACGACATGCTCGGACGGGTCGGTGTCGCCTTTCGAAGGCCAACCCGACACTGCTCGTTGTGGTGAACTTCAGACGCCCGATCCCTGCTGGCTAAGACCCCGACCTACTCCCCACTTTCCAACTCGGCTGAAGCGCTGAGGGCCTCGTTGACTACCTGCTCGAGAATGGAGAGTGGGAGACTCCCGGAACTCAGCACAGCTTCGTGGAAATCGGCGATGTTGAAGTCGTCGCCCAATTGGGTGCGCGCCTCGTCCCGCAGCCTAAGGATCTCTTGTTGGCCGATCATGTAGCCGGTGGCCTGCCCGGGAAGAACCATGTATCGCTCCACCTCGCTAGCCATGGTTGGTATCACCTGGTCCATGTAGGCGTGAGCCTCGGATTGCGACCATCCCAAGGAGTGGATGCCGGTGTCGACCACCAAACGAACCGCTCGTAGCAGTTCCAGCTCGAGACGGCCGATGTTGCCATAGGGATCATCATCGTAAAGCCCCATATCCCAAGCCAGGCGCTCGGCGTACAAGGCCCAACCCTCAGCAAAGGCGTTGTAGTGAACAACACGCCGGAAGGTGGGAAGGTCGAGCTCCTGAGTGATGGCAATTTGGGTGTGGTGACCCGGGACAGCCTCGTGGTAGTTGACAGTTGGCAGTGTCAGCAATGACACCTGTGAACCGGTACCAGCGTGGAAGAACCCAGGACGAGACCCATCGAAGGAAGCAGCGATGTAGAAGCCACCGCCTCCCTGATCTGGGATGACTTCCACGACGGCCTCAGGCCAGATACCGAAGAGGGGTCTCGCGATCTCCTCGGCTTCCGATATCAGCGCATTGTGGGTGGCCAGCACTTCATCTTGTCCGTCGGGCGTTGTCCCGTTGAGGAAGCCCGCCTCTCGATACGCACTCTGCCGGAGGTCAACGAGACTCTCGTCGCTCGGATAACCGAGGGAGTCGAACACCGTTCTCATCTCGGCTTCGACCCGCTCGACCTGTTGAAGGCCCAACTCGTGAACCGCTTCCGGGGTCAGATCCGTCGACGTGTGCCAACCAAGCAGGTGGTCGTAATACGCATCACCGTCTGTCAGCCGCCAAACGCCGGCATCATCGTGAGCCTTTCCTCGAATCGAGATCATGTAGTCACGCAGTTCAATCCATGCGGGAGCAAAGGACTCCTCCACGGCATTCAACGCCGACTCCAGCAACTCCCCCTTCTCGTCTTCGGATAGTCCGACAACTTGGTCCAATCGTTCCTCGAAGCTCGTGTACAGGGGCAGCGTCTCGGGTCGGACAAGATCCAACTGGATCCCGTTCGCGAGGTCGTTGCCCAGGGTCCCGACGGTCAGGTCGACGATTGCCCCGGGCGGTAGAACGCCCATCGACTCCCGGATTCGGAGACCGTCGACTACCTGCCCCACTTGGCGTTCGAGCTGGTTCAGCCTGCTTATGTAGTCCTCGGCGTCCTCAACCGAGTTGATCTGGTGCTCCTCCTCGAGGAAGAGAAGGAGATTGAAGTTGTAGCTGTTGACGAAGTAGTGAACGGGCCAGTCGTGGTACATGAACTGGTGACCCCGGACCTGCTGATCGAGATACCATTCGTACACGTCGTAGGACGTCTGCTCCGACAATTCGAGTGACTCACGCTCGAACGTACCCAACTGCTCCAAGACCACTCTCTCGATGACCTGGGTCTTCCTGATGAACTCGTCCGAGTAATCGTTGAGCTGGTCGTTCCGGACCCCGAACTGGTTGGCGATACCCAACGACGTCAGGAGCTGCGGATCGCGAAGCAACAGGATGTTGTAGGAGTCTTCTAGGAAGTCACTGAAGGCGAGCCCAGCCAGTCCCAGTGACTCAGCCGTGGCTTCTTCGGTGACCGTGGTGGTGCGGCTGTTTGAAGCAGAGGTTGACGACACTGCCGGGGAGCTTGTCGAGGGCACCCCAACGGAGGTTGTCGTGCCATGTGCAGTCGTTCCGGAGCAGGCGGCGACCGACAGCGTGATGAAGAGGAGAAACGCCAGGCGACGATGGATGATTGACTGCACGAAGGCCTCCCGTGAGCCCAATCGCATGCTACGACAGTTCGGGCCCATCGGAACACCGCACGATTGAGGCCCGGAGCTCGAACTCGTCGAGCACGATCTCATTGTCGTCAACCGCGACCGCGGTGTGGGATGCCTTGTGTGGATCGACACCGATCATGGTCACAAAGGTGCCTCCCTATTGGATGGTGACACCGAGGTGGGCAATCCTGATTCGGGTTGATGTGCTCTCACCTCTTTCGAGCCACGCCACGGCAAAGGAAACCGGCTGGTTGGCAGCTCGCACCAAGGCCACCCCAAGTCCGGGCGGCAGGCCCTTGGAGAGCCACCCGCTGGTTCCCTCAGAAGCTATGGAACCACCGCAACCTCTGCCTCCAGTATCAATCAGGCATCACTTGTGCCGTGATCGACAACGCCGGCGGCCAAAGCGACGCCATCACTCCGGGTGGCGGTTTGCACCCCGTCGGGCCCTGATGGCGGTCGGTCACCCTCGGTGGTCTCGTTACCGATCGCTTGGACCGCCCTAGGACGCCGGTTGCCGAGTGCGGCGAGGCGACGTTATGGGTGAGCAATACCGGGCGGCCTCCGTACCAGGCCCCGTCTTCTCGACCCCGATCGGATGTGACGCCGGTCTCGGCTCCAATCCTCACGGAACGCACCACTTCGCCGGTCATCGTCTGCGACCTGGCCGGAACCGAACGAGCGAAGTGTTGCCGACTTTGGACTCTGACGGGAGTCCGCCATGAAAGGGATGATCTGAAGATGACGACCAGGCGGACACGAGACGGCGCCCGACGCTCACGTGGACGTATGGCGTTCAAGCTCGCTCTCGCCGGCGTTGGGGTCGTGGTCGGTACAGCGGTTGCCTGTGGCTCGTCGAGCGAAGACGCAGCGTCCGATGCACCCGTCAGTGCGATGGACGAGGGCAGCTGGTACGACCGGGCGTCCTGGCCGCACGACGGCGATCGCATCGAAACAGCCAACTTCGTCGTCTTCAGCGACTCCGCCCACCTTGATGCCCGGAGGGAGGTCGGAACCGTCGCTGAGGAGGCGTGGGCCGAAGTTCTCGACGAGTTCTCGGTAGAGCCGGAGATGCTGAAGTTTCCCGCGGGTCAAACCAAGATCGATCTCCTGGCCTATCGGGACCCGGACCTTCGAGATTGCACAGCCTGTGCCGACTACGGCTACCTGGTGGTCTATTCGCTGGATCACCCAGACCACACCACCGAGGCCCAGTACTACCGAGCCGTCATGAAGCACGAAGTCGTCCACGTTCTGCACAATCTTCTCACCGGCAATCGGGGCCGCTTTGACGTCTGGTTCATCGAGGGTCTGGCCGAGGCGGTGAGTGGGGGCACGACCGGCGGCCCAATCCGGGGGCTTGATCAGCTCGAGGATCTGACCTCGACCTACGGGCGCCCGAGCCCGATCGCCTTCAAGCGAGACTTCCAGATCTCAAGCCCAGACGCGCGGAATCAGTTCCACTACCCGATGTTCCACCTGGCTATCGAGTACCTGTTGGACGACGACGGGCTCGGCCGCTCGCTCGACGACATGCGCAACCTGATCATCGACGTGGGCGAGGGCTCGGCATTCGCCGCCGCTTTCGAGAGCCGTATCGGGATTGATCTTGATGAGTACGAGGCCCGGTTCTTCGAACTCATGGACGACTATCTGCCCTAGCCCCGGAAGCCGCTGTTCAGCCGGGCTGTTGTCAGCCGGGCTGTGTCAAGTCGGGCTGTTCAGCCAGGCTGTTCAGCCAGGCGTTGTTGATCCTCTCGCCTCGTGTCGAAGGCCCCCATATGTGCCGGCAACCCCGTGACCTGGGGATTCTTGGTGGAGCTGACGGGATTCGAACCCGTGACCCCCTGCTTGCATAGTGCCAGCAGGTCGATCGTAGCAGTCCGTCGGTGTCCGCTGAGCAGGTGAGATGTCCACCGACGGTCAGGGCTGGTCGCCCTTGTGCGTCCAGTTCGGCTCTCAGATTGGCTCCCACCTGGCTTGCCCGACGCACGTTTCAGAGCGGCAGTTTCCGATTGGGGTCAGCACAGCACATCGATGTTACGAGCTGCTCGAGCTGGGCAAAGACAGTCAACCCGTCGGGAGCGAAGTACTGCCGGTACGGTATACCAAGCCACTCACCGGTGGCGGTGTTTCCCGCTAGCAGCGCCGTTGTCTCGTTGGCCGGGACGACTACCGCGCTCGACGGTGCGTTCGTCTGCTCATCTGGCACGGTCTGCGATACAACCGAGCTTGTGGGACTCGGCAGCACGCTTGGCTGCTCATCCGGCATGATCGGTGACGCTTCAATCGATGGCTCACCACGAAACATCAACAGCTGAGCACTCCTATCCCTCCAACCAAGAGGGCGGCGATGATCAGCCGATTGGGCGACGTAACCGTCGTCTCGACCCGATCAGAAAGGCGGGGTCCGAGTTGGTCGAGGTCGTCGACCGTGACCGAGGATGCCTCGTCGGTTGAGCCCCGCACGACCAGCAGAATCGGTCGCTGTCGCATAGCTCGACCTTGCACCAGAAGCACTCCTTCACGACATCGACTGTAGTGGGGCCCCTCGGTGTGGTCCTGCTCGAAACTCAGCCGGACGAGGCCCTCATCGGCTTGGCCCCGCTACGACCAGCGGAGAGGCTGAGCGGAGGAGGTTGGATGCTCGACCTTCGATCACGTACATCATCAAGGAGTTCGTACAGCCGACCGAGATTTGGACGGCGAGAGTGATCTGCGATCGCGAATAGGACAAGCTGCGAAGCGTGATCGAATCGGCGTGCAGCGACATCTTGGGTCTGCCACGATGTTGGGGACAACCATTGACAACTATGGGGATCTCAATCATGCCAGCGCCCAATGGTGACTACATCATGCAGCCAGAGAACGATCCGAACCAGGATCCGAATCAGGTCTCAATCAGTGGCAACAACTATGTAACCTACGACAACAC
>JAAETV010000763.1 GCA_024227975.1 Actinomycetes bacterium | reverse complement strand
GCAGCTGAACCAAGCACACCCAGAGGAGAAAAATGAACCAATCAGAACTCAACGACTCAATCAGGGCCTCGAGAGAGGACGTCTGGGAGATCCTGTTCTCTCAGTTCGGTGACATCCATATTCACAACCCGACGATGCAGTCGTCCAACTACATGCACGACGCCTCACGAGGGGCACTAGACGTCGTGCGGCATTGCGAGTTCACGGACAAGCTGTACCTCGACGAGCAAATAACCGAAGTGGATGAGAACAAGAGCTTCCGGGTGGAGGTTTTGGAACACAACCTCCCGTTCGTGAAAGAGATGTCTGCCACGTACGAGCTGTCTTCAACCGGAGACGAAACCACCAGCATCAAGATGGTCTCCTTCAACTCGTTCGCCCCAGGATTCATGAAGTACTTGATGAGAGGCCAGATGAGCAAGTCAGTGGCGAAACACATCTTCGGCCTGAAGTACTACGTGGAGACGGGGAAGACGCTAGATCAAGACAACTACTCCGAAGTCTTCTCGAACTACAAATAGGAGCTCTTCATGCGCTCCGCCAGCTGCGGCCTACGCGTTCCCGGGGTGTGTGGTCTGGGCTACCGAGGCGGGACTGCGGTCGACGTGGGTGGTCACCCACTGGTCGTCGAGGGATCGTGGGTGATCAGTAGTCCGGTGAGGACTGGGCGAAGATCTGGGCCCGGAACCAGTCGAGGTCGAGGTCCGGCGGGGAGCCCGCCGCGGTCTACGGCCCGTCTGAGGGCGACCTTCCCCGGCGTCCAGGTGATGATCAGGAGCCGGTGCGCTGGCTCCGCCTCTCCCCGTTCGGCGAGGGCGTCATATGTGACCTGCCGAAGTAGCGCTTGCGATCGACTACGAGCCTCCCGATCAGCCCCGAGACGAGAAGCGTCATCGAACGCGTGGGGCCGACGACAGACCCCCAGTTCCGCCGCGCCCACATGCCCCGACCCATAATCGCGTCGCCGCGCCGGCCCCAGACCCATCCGGGATCCGGCAATGATCTGCGGGCTGCCGAGGGACGAGGTGATCGCCGAAGTGCTCCACAATCACGCCACAGAATCACGGATCCGCCTCGCAGCGCGCCACTCGGTATCGGCCCAAGTGCAGTACCCGACAACGCTGCTCGGAAACTGCGGACACCCACGCTCGGGTACCGGCATCGATGTTGAGTGCCCCTGATGCTCGGGTACGCCGGCCCAGCGCGTTCGCCCTGGTGGCGTCACAGTGAACATTTCTACGCACGAAAGTGGTGCCGGACCAGCGTGCCGTCGCCAGTCGAGGCCGGACATTGTCGATCGGTCTACCAGCGCCCCGAGAGCCGGCTCCGGCTCCTCCGATCGATTCCGGGATTGCCGGTTCTGGGCCGAGCGATCGGCCGAGCACCAAGTTG
>JAAETV010000762.1 GCA_024227975.1 Actinomycetes bacterium | reverse complement strand
GGGTTGATCCCCACGGCGGATTCGCCCGACAGCATCACGGCACTGGATCCGTCAAATACCGCGTTGGCTACGTCGCTTGCTTCGGCTCGGGTAGGAGATGGAGCATGCACCATCGACTCCAACATCTGGGTGGCAGTGATGACTGGTCGGCCGCGGGCGATGCAGCGGCGGATGATGTGCTTCTGGAGATGAGGGAGCTCGGATAGGCCGTAGTCCAGGCCAAGATCACCTCGGGCCACCATGACTGCTCCTGCCGTTTCGATGATCCCTTCCAGGTGCTCCACTGCTGCTCGTGTTTCGACTTTGGCCACGAGAAGGGGTCCGTCCGGCGGGTGCTGTACTCCGACAGAACGGATGTCGTGAGCGGAGCGCACGAATGAGACGGCGATCATGTCCACGCCCTCCTCTACGAAGGCATCGACGTAGGTCAGGTCCTCGGGGGTCGGAGAGGCCAAGTTGAGACGTCCTGAGGGCACCTGGAAGCCGGGACGGCCCTGAACGTGACCCCCATGGATGACTGTCGCCGAGAGGTGATCGGTCTCCTTGTCGGCGCACATCAGGACAAGCCCACCGTCGCCAAGAGAGAGACGGTCGCCGACCTCGACGTCTCTGATCACACCTTCGTAGTCAACCTCGATCACGTCGCTGGAACTGGAGGTCGTACCGGCTGTGATCCGAATAGGCGAGCCGTCAATCAGGTCCACCCCACCTTCCGGAAACGGGGCGCACCGGATTTTCGGACCAGGCAGGTCGATCAGAATGCCGATGCTTCGGCCGGAGTCAGCTGCAGCTTGGCGGATACTGCGATACGTCCCGATGTGTTGATCCAGGTCACCGTGAGCCAAGCCGACACGAGCCACATCCATACCGGCCTCGATCAACTGTCGCAGAGTGGCGGGGTCCCATGATGCAGGTCCGATTGTGGCCACTATCTTTGTTCGACGCATGACCATCGAGACTAGCTGTCTTGGTCGATCCCCGGCCGAAGTCGGGATGGGTACCTCGATCTCCAACGGCCAGCGGTCCTACGACGAGTCAGGTGTGTCCTTTGGGTGGCTCATCACGGGACCCGGGAGGCTTCCAGCAGGGCATCTCGCCCACCCTCGGTCGGCGGGTAGATCACAACCTCGTTGATGTGGCGCTTGACAGTCCCTGCCTCGGGGCCGGTTGCAACCACTTCCCGGTCCCAGCCGGTCGTCTGAACCGCACCGCTGCGCCCGAGGTCCACACAGGTCACATACCGGCGCTGCCGATAGGGCAGGGTTGGCTGGCCCAGTAGGTCACGCGCTGCGTTCTCGCCCGCGAAACGACCCATCCGTAGCGCATGCTGACACGACTGGAGGGCCAGGTGGCCATCCCCGGTGTCGGCGGCGGCGGCATCGCCGGCCACGAAGACGGCAGGGGCTTCGGGGGCGGAGAGATCAGGGGCGACAAGGATCCGACCAAAGCTGTCGCGGTCTCCGGGAATGTTCCGGGTGAACCCGTCGGCCACCATCCCGGTGGCCAGCACGGTTGCGTGTACGTCGAACCGGTGGCCCGAGTCGAGCAGGATGTGGTCAGACTCGATATGGCGAATTCGCGCCCCCAGCCGCACCTCGATCCGAGCCTCGTCGAGGGCGGCCTCGATGGCCGGGCGTGGTCCCGCTCCGAGCTCGGATCCGACCACCTCGGAACTGTCGAGCAGCAGGATATAGGCGTCGTTGCCACGGCCGGCGGCGTGGAGGTCAATCCGATCCCGTAGCTCGAGGGCGAGCTCGATGCCGGTAGGACCCGCCCCGATGACTGCGATAGATGGTGGCTCGCCGGACATGGCTATCTCAGCCAGTGCACGGTCCAGCTCGATAGCGGCCGCCTGGGTGTCGATCGAGAACGCGCAGTCGACGCCATCGACGTCGGGAAGGGACAGGACGCTTCCCGTGGTGACAACAACCCGGTCGAAGGGGACCGGACTCCCGGTGGCGAGATGGACCGCACCCTCGTATAGGTCGAGAGAGACGGCTTCGGCCTCGACGAGCCTGACCCCGACCGAGTCGAGCAGGGGGCGGATGTTGATCCCGAGCGAGGCCGGATCGGCCTCATACAGCCGAGGCCGCATTACCAAGGTCGGCGATCTCGAGACGAGACACACCTCGTGGCGCCCGTCGAGTACTCGTGCGGCTGCGACCCCAGCCCAGAAGCCAGCGAATCCTCCCCCGACGATGGTGATCCGTCCCATGGTGGATACCTCCTATTGGGATGAGTGTTCTATTGGGATGAGTGTCGCACACACTGGACGGAGCTTCAGCGGAACGGCGGGACGTAGAGCAGGCCGCCTTCGCTCAAGAGCGTATTCGGGCTGCCCGCCATGGTGAGGCCGATAGGCAGCAGATGGGCACCGTAGATCTCGTCGTAGTTCCCTACTTGCCGGATGATTCGCGCCCCGAAGCCCGGATCGAGGCCGAGCTCGGCATCGAAGCCGTCGAGCCCCAGGAAGCGTCGCGCCTGAGCATTGCTGCCGTCGTAGCCGTCGACGTTCCCAGAGTCGAGGCCTAGCTGCCACCCCAGTACGGTAGCCATCACCGACCATCGGACGGCCTGGGACCACGCAGGGTCACCATCGAGGACCGCGGGGCCAAGAGGCTCCTGCGAGAACGTCTCGGCCAAGATGAGCTGCTCGGCCCCTCCATCCGCTTCGATCTCGAGCTTCTGCGTTGCCAGCTGTGTTCGATCGTTGGTCCAAGCATCGCATTGACCTTGTTCATAGGCCGAGCGGGCCGATGCGGTCTCATCGAAACCGAGGGGTGCGACCTGAACGCCCCGTGGGGGCAGCTCGACGCTGAGGTTGAGCTCGGTTGTCGTTCCCCCCACCACGCACACAGTGGCACCATCGAGCTCGGACAGCTGCTGCACCCCCGAAGAGGCGGGGACCATCATGCTCTGTCCGTCATAGAAAGTGGTGAAGACGAAATCCATCATCTGCTGACCGTCGCGGCTCGCGGTCCAGCTGGTGTTGCGCATCAAGACATCGATCTGACCTGATTGGAGAGCGGTGAAGCGCTCGGCCGCGGTCAGTGGTACGAATTCGATGGCGTCGGCGTCCCCGAGAATACCGGCGGCAACCGCCCGGCACATCTCGACGTCGAAGCCCGAGTGGTTGCCAGCGCTGTCGATGAGGCCAAAACCTGGCAGGGAACCGTTGATCCCGCAGATCAGCTGACCCCGGGCCATGACCGCCTCCAGCCGACCGTCGCTGGAGGTGAGGTCCACCACGGGACCCGTTCCGGCCCCATCGCTGCCGGTCTCGGTATCGCCCTCTCCAGGGCTGCTGCCGGAGCTTCCCCCATCGCCGGTGGCGGTCGTGACGTCGGGGTCGTTGGGTTCGAGTAATTGGGCTGCGGCCAAGGATCCAAGAACAATGGCAGCAACAACAGCTGCACCCATCAGCAGGAGGAGTCGGTTCCTTCTGGTCGATGAGTCCCCTCGTTCTGCTCCAGGCTGTGCCGGCGGTGTGGCCGGGAATCCAGGGCTTGCGGCGAGTGTCTCGGCCGTCTTGGCCGTGGGCCCAGCATGGTTTCCCGGTGGCACCATCCCTGGTGGGCCAATAGAGGCCTGGGGGGTGATCGGAGCCACTTCGGTTGGTTCCGAAGCCGGCGGGGGCGGGATCGGAGGCTGGATCACAGGCGGAATCACCGGTGATTCCGGCCCGGTTGGATCAACTGTTGGCGTTTCCGGTCCTGGGGTGGCTTCCGCCTGACCCAGATCGGCGACAACTGTTTGGGCTGAGCTCGTTGGCGCTTGGAGCTCAGACAGCTCAGCGATGAAGTGGCGTACCGTCTGCGGGCGCTCGTTGGGGTCCTTGGACAATGCACCCTGCAAGAGGCCGTCCAGAGCAGGTGGGCTCACGGTCGGTGACAAGTGGGGAGGCGGCTCGGCCAGGAGGCGGTACATCAGCGGATTGAGTGAGTCCTCGCCCTCCCGCCAGAACGGGGCCTGGCCTGCGATGAGGTTGTAGAGAGTCGAGGCCAGCGAGTAGATGTCGGAGCGCTCGTCCCGCTGGTTCTCGAAGGTCTCAGGCGGGGTGTGAAGCCAACTTGCCGTCACCCGGGTCGACGTGGCCCCGGTGGCATCCCGTAGGTATGCGATCCCGAAATCCGCCAACTTCGGAGCTCCTGACTCGGTCAGGAGGATGTTCTCTGGCTTGATGTCACGGTGCAGAATGCCGGCCTCGTGGACCACGGCCAGCGCCTCAGCGACCGGGAGAACATAGTCGACCGCCTCGATCCACGGGACCGTACCCACGCGGCTCAGCAGATCAGTGAGCGTGCCCCCCGTTACCAGTTCCATGATGAGGTAAGGCCTGCCGTGAGAGCTGTAGCCGGCATGATGGACGGTCACGACATTGGGGTGGCCAGACACCTGACCCAACACGCGGCACTCACGCTCGAAGCGCCGCCGGTCGGACTCCTGGGCCAGCTCCCCCAGCACTTTCACAGCCACGCGACTGCCGAGCAGCGTATGAGTGGCGGCGTACACATAGCTGAAGCCACCGTGGCCGATCGCCATCACATCGGTCAGGTGCTCGATCCCGAGATCGATCTGATCCTCCATCCAACCGCTCCTCTCGTGATGACACCGAGTCGGGTGCTACCAGCGGCCCAACGTAGCCCAATACACGGGGCCGAACTGCTACGCATTGAAGCCCTGCTGTTGGCAGGCTCGGGTTTGCCTCAGCTCACCCTTGGCGTCTCAACAATCGGTCGCTGTATCGACCGGTGAAGCGATCGACCACACGGCGTAGCTGGATCAGGCGTGTACTCGACTCACCTGCTCCGCGGCCGCTGGTCACACGATCGGAGTCGGCGTCATTCTCGCCGTCCTCATCGCCTGGCTGGTGCCGGAACAGGTCATCCCATCTCTGATCGAGGGCCGACAGGGTCGATGAAAGCGGCACGGGGCGAAGTACCCGGCGACCCTCGACGATGCCGAGTCGGCGGAGTTTGGCGATGGCGTCATCGACCTCGAAATCGATGTCGCGCTGGCATGTGCGGCGCAGCCATCGTTCTACGGCGACATCGAGTTTTGCCGCGGTACTGCCGTCCGGGGCAGCCAGGAGGAAACGGTAGGCCAGCATCACTTCCACGACCTCTTGCTGCTCAGCAGCCGAGAGTAATGTGTGGAGGACACCAGGGCCGTCGGCCAGGGTGCGGAAGTAGAGGTTCTCGGAGAGGGTCTTCAGGTATTCGACCCGTCTGTTCTTGAGCTTCGTCCACTGGCGAAAAAGGAAACCGCCGAACGTGAGCGCTCCCCCGACCAGAATCAGAAGCGCGGTCTGATCGAGGACCGGTGTTTCATCTCGCAGACCGAGGCCCGCCCCGACCAGCAGTACGATCAGGCCCAGGGTGGGCAGGAGCTTGGTGAACAGCACGGCAATCCCTGACGCCACCGCTGGTACACCGACCAGTACTGTATCGATCGGGCGAAACCGAACCTGGGTCGACGGGAGCAGCATTTCGATGTCGGCCCGGGGGACGTCCTGGAACAGCTTCAATGAGACGTGGCCCGGTATGAGGTTTCGGTCCTGGGGGTCTATGCCTTGCTCATCGAACCAGGCTTGGGGTTTGACGCGGGTGTGGACGACCACACGCTCGTCGATGGTTATGGTCCGCTCCTCGGTGCGCAAGCCCCGGAGCTTCGGGATCGCGATCGTGCGGTCGTAGCTGTTGCGCCGGTAGATCAGGACTTCGTCGTAGTCGGAGAGGTCAACGTCGAGCCGCAAAGGAATCAGCGATTCGCGTTCCAGCGCTTCGTCGAGCTCGGCCTTGGTCAGCGGGGTGTAGTTGGCACCGTCGAGGAGCCCGCTGAGCTCCGCGGTGACCGCCTGTGCAGCATCGGGACTTTCAGCTACGGAGTCCCAGGCGTCAATGACAGCCTGCTCACGGTCGTGGAACTCATAGTGGAACAGGGCCGCGACCATACGACAGAAGGCCCGAAACTGCGCGCCGTCACCTTCGCCCTGCCAGGGGAGATCGGATAGGTCTCGAGTCAGTTGTCCAGTGCGCTGGGGGACGAAGCGCTGACGTCCGGCCATGACCCCAGGGTAGAAG
Organism: Actinomycetes bacterium; assembly: GCA_024227975.1. The sequence goes on along the minus strand of JAAETV010000762.1, from coordinate 7,697 downwards.
CGCTACCGAGCTTGCGGGTGTCTTGACTCGATCGCGCTCGGCAAAGTACCTATGGCTGTAGTGAGACAACCGTGGTGCCGCCCCGCGTCCCTTCCGGCGGCGTACAGTAGGGCGCCGCAGGAGGTATCGGTCGTGAACAAGCTCTTCAAGCTCGGCTTGATCGTCGGAGGGGTCGCTCTGGCGTCCAAGCTGATGGCCCGCAAGAAATCAGACTGGACTGGTCTTTCCGAGGCCGAGGTCCGAGAGAAGCTCGATGCTCGGATACCTCGAAAGGTTCCCGAGGACAAGCGCTCAGCAATATCGGATGATGTTGTGGCCAAGATGCGGAGCAAGGGGATGCTTCGCGAGGACGAGACAGCTCCCGTGACGAGTGAGGTCGGGGAGGATGAGGTGTCCGACGCGGGCGCCCCTGAGAACGGCGACGAAACCAAGGACAGCACTGATTCGGCCTGAGGTCCCCGGCGCGAATCCCTAGGACTGGCGCACAGCCACGCCCAGTGAGGACCGAGCGGTTCCTATCCGCGAGACCTCTAGCGATGGGTGGTCCGGTTCATGAGGTTTCGGACTTCACGAGTCGCCACGAGCAATGGTGTCACGTCCGCGGTGGACGACCTGATGGCCACCATGGTCTGCCGGTATCGGTCGACGTCGGCTCGGTGGGTCCGTATCCACTCCTCCAGCCGCTCGACAGGGTCGGCGTCGGCTGGAGTGGCTGCCAAGATCAACGATGTCAGATCCCGATGGGCGCTGTAGAGATCGGTTTGCAGGGTGAGGCGGGCCAGGGTCGACCACTGGGTATCGCGGGGGAGAGCCAGGATCCGGTCACGCAACCAGGTCAGATCCAGCCGGTCGGCAATGGTGAAGTAGGCGGCTGAGACCTCGGCCGCAGCATCAGCCGACTCAGAAGCAATGGCCACGATGTCGAGTGCGGCCGGGTCGCTCGAGAGGCCTGCTACCCGACGGGCCAAGTGCTCGGGGGCGCCGTTGGCAACCAGTTCGTTGACTCTGGTCTCGAAGGCGTCCCTGTCCGCCCCGACCAGGGCATCGGCCAGGCCGGCGGTGGTGGTCGCTACTGCCGCGCTGAGGTCGGCGATGGCAGTGGTGGGATCGAATGGGGTTGGCCGGCTGCGGACGAGGAGCCGGGTTGCCCGTTCGGCCAGCTGGCGGCAGGCCAGATGGATGGCCAGTTGCTGTATGACCCCCAGCACCCCCTCGAGCTGGTTTGCTTCGGCCACGATCTCTTCCAGCTGGAAGATCTCCCATGCGGCGATATGGGCTGCGGCGAGCTCGGCCGATGGGGCCGAGGTCTCTTGACACAAGCGGTAGATCATCGAGACACCGCCGCGGTCGACGACGAGGTTGGCGACCCGATTGGCCACGATCTCGCGTCGGAGCTGGTGACTGGTCAGGCGGTGGCTGAACTGCTCCCGCACTGGCTCGGGGAAGTAGCTGATCAAGAGGGGGCGGAAGGCAGGGCTATCAGCTACCTCGGAATCGAGTATCTCCTGGCTCAGGATGTTCTTGGTGTACGCGCTGAGCACGGCGATTTCTGGCGTGGTCAGCCCCCGGCCGGCCAGGCGGCGATCGGTGATCGCGTCGTTGTCTGGGAGTGCCTCCAGCTCTCGATCGATCAGGCCTCGCCCTTCGAGATCATCGAGGTAGCGGCCATGGACGTCAATCAGGCTCGGAGCGTCGATCCGGGCTGCGCTCAGGGCCAGCGACTGGCGGTAGTTGCTGTCGAGGACGAGGGTCGACACCTCATCGGTCATGTCCTCCAGCAGCTCGTTCCGCTGCTTGATCGTCATGTCGCCCTCAGCGACCACCTGGTCGAGGAGGATCTTGATGTTGACCTCGTGGTCGGAACAGTCGACCCCAGCTGCATTGTCGATGGCGTCAGTGAACACCCGGCCGCCGTTGCTGGCCAGCTCCACTCGGGCCAACTGGGTCATGCCCAGATTACCGCCCTCACCGATGACCGAGCAGCGCAGGTCGGATGCATCGACGCGGATCCGGTCGTTGGCCTTGTCGCCGACGTCAGCGTGGCTCTCGACGTTGGCCTTGACGTAGGTCCCGATCCCACCGTTCCACAGGAGGTCAACGGGGGCCTGCAAGATGCTGGCAATCAGTTGTTCTGGGGTCATGGCGCCAGCCTGGGCCCCGAGGGCCTCAGCAGCTTCGGGAGACACCTCGATTGCCTTGGCCGACCGCTCGAAGATTCCACCGCCGTTGGACAGCAGTTGTCGGTCGTAGTCATCCCAGCTCGACCGGGGTATGTCGAACAATCGCTGCCGCTCAGCGTAGGACGTCGATGGGTCGGGGTCGGGGTCGATGAAGATGTGGCGGTGGTCGAAGGCGGCGATGAGACGGGTGACAGGGGAGCGGAGCATCCCATTGCCGAACACGTCGCCAGACATGTCGCCGATCCCGACCGTGGTGAACGGCTGGGACTGAACATCGGTCCCGAGCTCGAGAAAGTGGCGCTTGACTGATTCCCATGCGCCGCGAGCCGTGATACCCATGCCCTTGTGGTCATAGCCGTTCGAGCCGCCGGAGGCGAAGGCGTCGCCGAGCCAGAAGCCCCGGCTGACGGCCACCTCGTTGGCCAGATCGGAGAACGTTGCCGTCCCCTTGTCAGCAGCGACGACGAGGTAGGGGTCATCGCCGTCGTAGCGGCGAGTCTGGGGCGGGGCGACAATGGCACCGTCGACGATGTTGTCGGTGATGTCGAGCAGGCCCGAGATGAACAGGCGATAGCACTCGGCCACCTCCTGGCGCAGATCGGCTGGATTGGCGGTGCGGTGCTTGAGTACGAATCCACCCTTCGCCCCTACGGGGATGATCACGGCGTTCTTGACCATCTGGGCCTTCACTAGTCCCAGGACCTCGGTGCGGTAGTCCTCGCTCCGTTCCGACCACCGCAGACCACCCCTGGCAACCGCCCCGGCTCGCAGGTGGACACCCTCGAAGCGCGGTGAGTATACGAAGATCTCATACGCCGGTCGGGGCTCGGGCAGCTCATCGAGGGCACCACAGTCGAACTTGAGGCAGAGCGATGGTCGGGTTTGGCCCTCGTCGTCCCGCTGGGCCCAGGTGGTGCGCAGCGTGGCGCCGATCGCATTGTGGAAGCGGCGGAGGATGCGATCGTGATCGAGGCTGTCGATGGCGTCGATGGCGCCAAGCACCCTCTGCTCGATCTCGTCCTGGGCTGTCTGGTCAAGATCGGCCTCGGGGTCGAAGCGAGCCCGAAACAGCTCGAACAGCAGCCGTACGACCACTGGGTGCTCGGCCAGGGTCTGCTGGACGAATGCCAGGCTGTAGGGCAGGCGTACCTGGTGGAGGTAGTGGGAGTAGGCCCTCAATACGGCGACCTCGGAGGCCCGGAGACCGGCCATGAGGACGAGGCGGTTCAGCGCATCATCCTCGGCCGACCCCGACCATACGGCGCTGAAAGCTTCCTCCAGGAGGTCTGATACCTCGGTGAACTCGAGGTCCAGGCCTGCGTGCTCGAGAGCGAAGTCATAGATCCAGACTGGGTCGCACCCGGTTGGGCGCACCTCGTATGGCCGCTCGTCGACCACCGTGACCCCGAGGTTGGTGAGACTGGGCATGACCGAGGTGAGCGACACCCGCTCGCCCCGGCGGTAGAGCTTCAGTTTGAATGAGTTCGAGGGCCGGCCAGGACGGCGATAGACGTTGAGTCGGAGGGCGCCTGGCTCGTTGAGCGAGTCGACATGCTCGACATCGGCTGCTGCGGTGCGTGGGTCGAAGGCGTGGCGGTAACTGGGGCTGAACGCTTCACCGTAGGTCCGTTGAAGTTCGAGGGCCGCCTGTTGGCCGAAGTGGCCGACGAGGGCGCCGGCGAAGTCGTCCTCCCACACCCTGATGAGGGTCTGGACGCCGGACTCGATCTCCTCCGATTCCTGGAGCCGGGTTGCACCCTGTTCAGGGAACTGGTCCTCGACCCGGAGCAGGAAACGGACCCGGGCCAGCACCGAATCTGAGATCTCGGCGTCCCATTCGGCCAGCGTCCCCCCATAGGTCTCCAGCAGGAGTTGCTCGATGCCGTTGCGGATCTCTGTCCTGTACCGATCGCGGGGGAGATACACGAGCACGGTGCGAAAGCGGCCGAACAATTCGGTTCGAACGAAGGCCCGAACCCGTCGCCTCTCCGCCAATCCGGCGATGGCCAAGGCAACGTCGAGTAGTTCGCCCGCGTCCATCTGGAGCAGCTCATCTCGTGGGTACTGCTCCAGGATCGACCGCAGCCTGGTCTCGTCGTGGCCCCCGGTAGGAAAGCCCGCCGCCTCCATAGCCTCGGCTACGGTGCGCCGAACTCGCGGGATCATCGTGACCGAGCGGTTGTACAACTCAGAGGTGTACAGGCCGAGGAACCGTCGCTCACCGGTGACGTTGCCGTGTTCGTCGAAGGTCTTGACTCCCACATAGTCGAGGTAGGACGCCCGATGAACAGTGGCCCGGCTTCCAGCCTTCGTGATGTTCAGCATCCGGCGTTCGTGGATCCGGGACCGAGCCGCCGGCGACAACTCGTCCAACCGGCGAGGCCGCCCGAGACGGGTATCACCAGCGAGGATGCCGAGACCCGAGCCTTGCACCAGACGGAGCACCTCGTTGCCGTCCTCGAGGTCGAGCTCATAATCGCGGGCACCGAGGAAGAGGAAGTGATCGTCGGCCAGCCAGTCGAGCAAGGCCCTGGTCTCCGCTACCTCGGCCTCGTCGAAGGGCACAGTATCGACGGTCAGCGAGGCCGAGACCTGGCGCAACCGATCGCCCATGGGTCGCCAGTCGCGCACGGCGGCCTGCACGTCGCCCAGGACACGGCGAATGTTGCCGATCAGATCGCTCCGGCTCCGGTCGTCCAGGGGCTGGCGGTCGATCTCGATCGAGATCAGCGAGAGCAGCTTGTGGTCTTCGTCGTCGACCTCGACCCTGCACATGCTTGCCGGCATGACGGGGTGGATCACCTGATGGATCCCGATCCCGAGACGACTCAGCTCCACGGACAGCGAATCGACGAGAAAAGGTATGTCATCGGTTACTATCCGCAGGATTGTGTGATCGCTTCCCCAGCCATCCAGCTCGACCTTGGGGTTGGCCACGTCGATGACGAGCTCACCTTCTGACCACTGCTGGGCCAGGGCCAGGTGGTCCATGGCCAAGCCGAACAGATCTTCGACCCGCCGATTCTCGAGATCGGCTTCATCGACATGGATATAGAACTGGTGTAGAACCTTGCCGACCTCTGGGTCATCGGGAAGGGTGTGCTGCGCGAACTCAACGAGACGATCGACCATGACCCTTCCGGTCGGCCCGGCAACCACGGTCATGAGCAAACACCGGTCAGTCGCACGCTCGTCGGGCTGGTCATCCGAATCCTCCCCGCGGGACGCACATGGTGGCTGAGTGTGACAACATGACCGAACCACAAAAGGAGATCCCGTCATGGCCAGCAATGACAACGTGGCTGTCGTCACCGAATTCGTCGAGGCATGGTCCCGCCTCGACGCTGACGAGCTAGCGGCCTACTTCACCGAGGACGGCTGCTACCACAACATGCCCGCCGGGCCCGTCTCAGGTCGAGACAATGTGCGCAACATGATCGCAGCCTTCACCGCTGACTGGACCGAAACCGAGTGGGATCTGCTCAACATCGTCGGCGAGGGTGACGTCGTCATCGCGGAGCGGCTCGATCGAACGAAGGCTGGCGACAAGGCAGTCGATCTCCCCTGCACGGGTGTCTTCGAAATGGAAGACGGCAAGATCAAGGTCTGGCGCGATTACTTCGACATGGCCACCTTCGTCAAGGGCATGAGCTGACCTAGCTCAAGGCTGGTCATCTACCTCTAGGCCGGCCTCCAAGGCCAGCAGGCGCAGGTTGTCGTGACCTCGCGTCGCGTAGGTCAACGGATTGGCCTTGGCCGGATCCTGCTCGGCTTCAACCACCAGCCATCCCTCATATCCGGCATCGGCGAGGGCGGCGAAGATGGTTGAGTAGTCAATCGCACCGTCACCAGGCACGGTGAAGATCCCCGCCAGTACAGCGTCCATGAAGCTCATGTCGTCGGCCAGGGCGCGCTCGAGCACGTCGGCCCTCACGTCCTTGCAATGCACGTGAACGATCCGATCGGCGTGGCGACGAGCCAGAGAGACTGGGTCACCCCCGGCGAAGGCGCTGTGGCCACTGTCGAACAGGAGGCCAACGCTCGGCCCGGTCACCTCCATCAAACGATCCACCTCCTCGTCGGTCTGGACTACCGTTCCCATGTGATGGTGGAGGGCCAAGCCCACGCCCTCGACGGCGAATCGGTTGGCGAGGGCGGTTAGCTTCTCGCCATAGTGATCCCACTCATCGTCGGCTAGTCGAGGTCGGCGCGAATGGGGCTGCCAGATGTCGTCGTGGCGCCCTCCAGAGGTATCGGCGTAGACCACGATCTCGGCACCGAGCTCACGCAGCAGAGTCAGATGGGGGAGGGTTGCTTCGAGCTCGGCGTCGATTTCGCGCTCATTGATCCGGCCATCCCACCAGCCAGACACGAGCTCGAGGCCATGTCGGTCGAGTACGGCACGGAGTGCCTCGACCTCGCGGGGGAACTTGCCGCCAAGCTCGGTGCCTCGGTAGCCAGCCAGGGCCGTTTCGGCCAGGCAGGTTTCGAGCGGGGTATCGCCACCGAGCTCGGGGACATCGTCGTTGGTCCACGTAATCGGGTTGATCCCGAGCTTCACGCTCATGGGGTCACCCGTTCGGGCCGCCCGGATGCCCCTGACCGGATCACGGCCAGGCCGACCTCAGTGGCCCGAACGCTGTCGAGGGCATCCGGGTAGTCGACTTCTGCTCCTCGCACCAATGTGGCGAAGGCCATGGCCTGGGCGATGACTCCGGCGCTCGTGGCGTCGTCGGTCTCGGAGCCAGGGAGCACCCCAATCCCCTCGCCAGTGGCCAAACGGGCCCGCCCGGTTGGCAAGATGTCGACGAACAGAGCTCCGTCAGAACCGAGTACCTCGGTTCGTACATCGTCGCCATAGCGAGCGTTGCGGGTGAGGTCGACGGTGGCAATTGAGCCGTCGTCGAGCCGGAGGACGACCACGAGATTGTCGACGTCGCCCACCTCGGCAAGCGACTCATCAACCAGGGGCAGGGGATGGGCGACCACCTCCTCGATGCGTGCGCCGGTCAGCCATTCGGCTAGGTCGTACTCATGTACCCCACAGTCGACGGCCAGACCCCCGCTGACACGGGGGTCGCAGAAGGCCGGGGGCGGTGGGTCGGCATCCCATTGGGCCAGGCGCAATATGAGGGGACGGCCGATGCGGCCATCGATGATCGCTTGGCGCATGGCGACCCAAGGCGGTGAGAAACGGCGCCAGTGACCGACCTGGAGGACCAGTCCAGCTTCTGTGGCCTCGGCCGCCAACTCACGGCCCTCCGACGGATCGAGTGCGACCGGCTTCTCACACAGCACATGGAGCCCATGATCGAGGGCCTGGCGGACGAGTGTCGGGTGGGTCGGTGTCGATGTGGCGATCAAACAGGCCTCTACGCCGGGATGCTCCGCCGCTTGGGCCAACGAGTCATAGGTGGCAACCGATCCGAGGTCGGCCGAGGTGGCGGCGAGCGCCTCCTCTGCCCCGTCGGCAACGGCCAGCAGGTTCACCGCCTCGCAGCCCGCGAGCGCGTTGGC
>JAAETV010000761.1 GCA_024227975.1 Actinomycetes bacterium | reverse complement strand
CCTAGTTGGGGGAGCTGGCTGCGATAGTTGCTCATGGTGAGAGCCTTTCGTTCGTTGTCTTCACCATGACTGGCGTGAGAAAGGCTCTTACGATGTGAGACGAGGCCTTCCGAAGGGGGAGATGTGGAGCTAGTCGGGAGGAGCGCCGAGTTCGATCACCTCGCCGAGCGTGTGCAGAACCGTCGTCTGGTGACCGTGATCGGACCCGGTGGGATCGGGAAAACAACCCTCGCTCGCGCCGTTGCCGTCGACACCGCCCCCCAGTTCGAGCTTGGTCTCCGCACCATTGACCTGACAGGGACGAGTTCAGCCGCCGATGTGGAACACGCCATTGCCGGCCAGCTCGGCTTTCCTTCCTTTGGGGCTTTGCTGGAATCACCGGTCGAGCAACCGGTGTTGCTGATGATCGACAACTGCGAACACGTTGTGGATGGGGCCGCCTCCGCGGTGGCAGAGCTGTTGGAGCACTGCACCACCCCGACGGTGCTGGCCACGAGCCGGTCGCCGCTCGATCTTCCTGGCGAGGCGTTGGTCGTGCTCGGCCCCCTCGGGCTGCCATCACCAGGAATCGCCGACCATGACGCGGCATCGATGCAACTGTTCCTGGCCCGGGCTTCGGATACCGGGACCCTGGTTGAAGGTGAGGATCTGGAGTTGGTGGCGGAAATGTGCCGCCGCCTCGACGGGGTGCCGCTCGCCTTGGACCTGGCGGCCGCCCGGACCCGATCGATGACGCTGGTCGAGATGCTCGACCGCTTCGATGACCACCTGGCGGTGCTAAGCCGGCCGCGGTTTCGCGGTGCGGCTCGCCATCGCAGCCTTCGGGCCACCATCGAGTGGTCCTATGATCTCCTGGCCCCAGCCGATCAAGCATTCTTCGACCAGCTTGGTGTCTTTGGCGGGCTGTTCACAGCGGTCATGGCTCATGCCATCGCCGGTGAGGTGGATGGCGATCTCGGCGAGACACAGTCTCGGCTCGACATGCTGATCGACGCCTCGCTGCTCGTGGCTGAAGCCCGTGGCCCAACGACGTGGTACCGGATGCTGGTCTCGCTTCGGTCGTTGGCCAATGAACACCTCGACGCCAGAGGCTTGCTCGATCAGACCCGAGAGCGCCTGGTAGACCATGCCGTGGCCCAAGCCTTGGCCATAATCGAGGCATCGCGCCTGGCCTGGCCCGCTGAGCTACTGCTCAACTTGCTCGCCTCGTATGAGAATCTGGCCGCCGCCACTCGCTGGTGCCTCAGCAACGATGACGACGGTGACCGAGCGTTTCTGCTGGTGACCGTGATGTGGGGTGTCATCCATCAGACCCACACGGCTGAGATCGAGGCTCTCGGCTCGAAGGTCCTCCACCGATGGCCCGATCGATCTCGCCCGCGGTGGGCCGATGCCGCCGCCACCGTGGCCACTGCTCGATATATCCTCGGTCGGCTGGCCGAGGCCGAGGAGCTGGCTCTGCAAGCCCTAGATCAAGCCGAGCGGTCTCAGTTGGCGTCGGTCAGCCTTCGCCGGGCATTGGGTCAGATCCGACAAGCCAACGGCGACACCCGAGGTGCCCTCCAATGGCTCCAAGACGCTGCTGCTCTGGGGCGAGATCTGTCCCTGGATGCCCTGGCCCGGGAGTCGGAGGTGTTCCAAGCCGCCTTGCTGGCCGACATCGGGCGGGTCGATGAAGCCCTCGACCAGATCCGCTTCGTGGCCGCCGATGCCGAGAAGGTCGGTTCCGACATCAGTTGGATCTGGGCCAGGACAGCAGAGGCCTACGTGCAGCTCCGGGTCAACCCACGAGAGGCCATTGAAGCGGCCCGAGTCTGTCTGGCCGACGCTCGGGTGCTCGGCTATCCGGCAGGTATCACATCGAACCTCCGGTCGTTGGCTCTCGCTCACCTCCTACTCGATGATGTGCATGGTGCTATCGGCCCTGCCCTTGACCTGATCGATGAGGCGACGATGAGAGGCGCCCTCGACGAGACCCACTCGTCGCTCTCGGTAGCCGCCGCGGTTCTAGCGACCGTGGCCGGTGTCTCCGGCGATGGTGCCGCCAGTCGTCAGTTCCGGACGGCGGCCAACGATCTGGCTGAATCGGTTCGCCATCTCCCCGTCGTCAGCCTTCTGTCCAGCGCCGGTCACGAACTCATTCCCCTGTCTGAAGAGCCCGGGCGCCGCCTGCCGACCCGTGAGGCCGTGACTCTGGCCCGCACCACGCTGCGCCAAATCAGCACCAACCCTGATGCGCACCTCGGTGGGGAATCGGTTGGGTCTACCGACAAAGGTGAGCTGAGAGATGATGAGTCGACGGCCAACGAGGCTGTCTTTGTTCGGGCCGGAGACCTATGGGATCTTCGCTTCGGGGGCCGAACGGCGCTACTTCGTCACACCAAGGGCATGGACGATCTGGTTCGACTGCTGGAGGCCGCTGGTCGGGAGATGCACTGCCTCGACCTGGTGGGAGCCGGGGTGACCGAAGCAAGCTCGGGCGAGATCCTCGATACGACCGCCCGACGGCAGTACGAGGATCGGATTCGAGAACTGCAAGGAGAGATCGAAGAGGCGGAAGCCTTCAACGATCAGGGCCGGGCCGATGGGGCCAACGCCGAGCTCAGCCGGCTGGTCGACGAGCTCAGCTCAGCCCTCGGGCTCGGAGGCAAGTCCCGGTCGGCCACGGATTCGGCCGAGCGGGCACGATCGAGTGTCACCCAACGGATTCGTTCCGCTATTCGCCGAATCGAACATGCGATCCCGCCCCTCGGCCGACACCTAGATGCGTCGATCGGCACCGGCACGTTCTGTCGCTATCAGCCCGAGCACACCACCGAATGGGTCACGGCCAGCGACTGAGGCCGTCTCGCGCGGTGGTGCCCGACCAGATCAGAAGCTCGTCGCCGGTCCAGGTCGCGGTGTGGTCGAACAATGGGTACTCAGGCCCTCCTTCCAATTCCATGGCGTTGGCCGGCGGCGGACCAGCTACAGTCCCACAACCGGCACCGAGCACCGCCAGCACTGCCCCAACCAGCGCCGCCCCGGCCGCTGGTCGTACCCGTCGAGCCAACCTCGTCGCGATTCCCCTTCCTCGTCTTGGCTTCGCACAAGCTTCTCATGGGCAGGGTCGGCTCAGTATTCGGGCGCCGCCACCAGCGGATGGTGGCTAGCCGGCGATCGGGAGCTCACGACGGCGACGCGTGGCGGCGTAGTGGGCCGCGAGGGCCAAGCTGGCGATTGGGCCGACCAATGAGAAGACAAGGGCCCGCTGGTAGCTGCCGGCCACCTGCTGGACCCAGGCGAAGAAGAACGGCCCCAAGGCGCTGCCGATCACCAGCGCGCTCATCTGGGCCCCGGCGATAGCCCCCAGGTGGGTCCGTCCAAAGAGCCGTGGTAGGGCGGCGGCCATCAGAGCTGCTTGCAAACCCGAAGATGCCCCCCAGGAGGCGATGGCGACGATGCGCAGTACAGGATGATCAAGCTCGCCGACGGTGAGATACATGATCATCTGAATGGCAGCCATCAACACGGCCAGGGCGATGACAGGGACGGTGTCGGCCAGCCAACCGCTGACCAGGGTGATGGGGATACTGATGAGGGCGACGGGAACGAAGATCAAGACGATGGTCGATTCGTCAAGGCCGACCTCATGGCCGAGATCGACGATGTGGAATGTGAGGGCGGTGCCGACGACCGAGAGGGAAAAGATCGGCAGGGTCACGATCCAGAACCGCTGGTCCCGTATGGCCTGGGATCGGGTCGCCTCCAGGCCTTCGGCCCGTTTGGTCCCCAGCTGACCAGTGGGGTGAGGGCCGATGCCGTCAAGTAGTAGTCCACTCTCCTCAGGAGTGTTGCGGAAGAAGATGAGGATGATGGTGCCGAGCCCGAACACCAGCCCGATGGCGAGCTGGCGCCACGCCCAACGAAAGCCGGACAACTCGACGAGGGCGAACAGCATCGTCGGGGTG
>JAAETV010000760.1 GCA_024227975.1 Actinomycetes bacterium | reverse complement strand
AGGCGGCAGCATGAGTCGGCAGGGTCAGGAAGTGAGAGGGGTGGAGGGACCGAACGCGCTCTGGCCCAGCTCGGCTGCCGCCTCCTCGATCTCTTGCCGGTTGACGCCGAGTACGAACAGGATGGCGTCGAGATAGGGGACATTGACCGAGGCGTCGGCCACTTCGCGAACGACGGGTCGTGCATTGAAGGCGATGCCGAGGCCGGCCGTGCTCAACATATCGAGGTCATTGGCCCCGTCGCCGACGGCAACCACCTGATCGAGGGGGATGTCCTCCTTGGCTGCGATGGCCTTGACGAAATCAGCCTTCTCTTGGCGGTCGACGACCGGCCCGACGGTCCGGCCCGTTAGCGCCCCGTCGACGATCTCCAACTGATTGGCGTGGGAATGGTCGATACCGAGTTGGCCGGCGAGGTGATCGGTAACAGAGGTGAATCCGCCTGACACGATGGCAGTGCGGTAGCCGAGACGGCGTAGGGTCCGGATGAAGGTCTTGGCCCCCGGGGTCAGACGGACCTTCGTGTTGATCCTGTCGAGGGCGGCCGCATCAAGACCGGCCAGGGTTGCCACTCTGGTCTCCAGCGAGGTTTCAAAATCTAGCTCACCAGCCATGGCTCGGGCCGTGATATCGGCCACCTGGTCAAGGCTTCCGGCCTCCTCGGCCAGTAGATCGATGGCCTCGTCTTGGATGAGGGTGGAGTCGACGTCGAGCACGACCATGCGCTTGGCTCTGCGGCCCAGGCCGAGCCGGTGGACGGCGATGTCACATGCCATATCGTGGGCGTGTTCCAGCAGAGAGGTTCGGATGCGATCGCGGTCGGGGCCGCTGATGGCAAGTTCGTAGGCCATGACCGGGTATTTGGCCAGACGAATGATCCGGTCGATGTTTCCGTCATTGGTGGCAACGACCGATGCCACCGCCCCGAACTCGATCGGGTTGACGCTCTTGCCGAGGATGGTGACGACCAGGCCTGGATCCGACTCGGTGGAGCCGGCCGATACTTCCTCGAAGTCGATCTCGACCTTCTGCTCATAGCCGAACAAGAGCAGGTCAGCTCGGAGGTCATTCGAGCTGTCGACCTCGACCACCAGGCTGAGGATCAGCCGGTTGCGGATGACGACCTGCTCGACATCTTGGATCTGGCAGCCTTCAGCGGCCAGCAGGGCCATGAGGGCGGCGGTGATACCAGGATGATCAGGGCCTGAGATCCGGATCAGAATCGTCTTCGTTGACACGTCTGTCCAAGGTATCGGTGTTGGCGCGCTACCCCCTCTGGGTAGTCGCCCGCTCACGGTGAGCCACCTGTCACACCGGCTGACTCCTACGACTCAGCATCGACCAGTTGGGCCGAGACGGTGAGCTCGTCGCCGATGGCGGTCAGGAGCTCTTCGGCCGCTGATGCTTCCTGGAGGTCGGCCAAGGCCGGTTCCAACAGGGCCAACCGGTCGGCGGTGTCGGTAATGGTTGCGGTGGCGATCGGGGTTCGCAGGGCCTTCTTGGCCTCGGTCTTGGTTCGCCTCAGCTCGGACAGGACCTGCCCGGCCAAGGGGAGTAGGGCCTCGGGGGTGGAAGCGGCCGTTGTTCGCAAGCTGGCGGCTTCCGGCCACGATTGGTTGTGGAGCGAACCTGTTCGCCACCACGACCAGATCTCCTCGGTGACGAAGGGGAGGAAGGGAGCGAAGAGACGCAGGAGGCTGTCGAGGGCCCGGGCTAGGGCTCCGTGGGCCGAGGCGGCCAGCTCATCACCCCGGCTGGCGTATGAGCGGTTCTTGATCAGCTCGATGTAGTTGTCGGTGAAGTTCCAGAAGAAGGCTTCGGTCCGCTCCAGAGCACGGGCGTAGTCATAGTCATCGAAGGCGACCGTTGTCTCATCGACCAGGGTGGCCAGCTGGGCCAGCATGGCCTGGTCGACCGGTTCAGTGACGGGATGGTCGAGGGCGTCGGCCAGGCTTCCACCAGCGGGCCCCATCCCGAGGGCGAACTTGGAGGCGTTGAGCAACTTGATGGCCAGTCGGCGACCGATCTTCATCTGGCCCTCGTCGAAGGCGGTGTCGGTACCGGGGCGCCCCGATGCGGCCCAGTAGCGGACTGCGTCTGAGCCGTACTGGGCCAACAGGTCGGTGGGGACGAGGGCGTTCCCCTTCGACTTGCCCATCTTCTTGCGGTCAGGGTCGAGGATCCAGCCTGAGAGGGCCGCATTGTGCCAGGGGACGCTGTCCTCCTCGAAATGGGAGCGGACGACGGTGGAAAACAACCAGGTCCGGATGATGTCGTGGGCCTGGGGTCGCATATCGAAGGGGTAGACCCGAGCGAAGAGATCCTCGTCTTCGCCCCAACCACCAGCGATCTGGGGGCTGAGTGATGAGGTGGCCCAAGTGTCCATGACGTCGGGGTCGGCAACGAACCCCCCTGGTTTCCCCCGCTGGTCGTCCGTGTAGCCATCGGGGACATCGGTCGAGGGGTCGATGGGGAGTGACTCCATCGGGGGGACGAGGGGTTGGTCGTAGACCGGCTCACCGTCGTTGTCGAGCTGGTACCACAAGGGGATGGGGACGCCGAAGAAGCGCTGGCGCGAAATCAGCCAGTCGCCATTGAGCCCTTCGATCCAGTTGCGGAAGCGGGTCCGCATATAGTCGGGGTGGAAGGCGATCTCTTCGCCCCGGGCGATGAGGGCCTGAGCCAGGTCGGTGTCGCGGCCACCATTGCGGACATACCACTGGCGCGTCGTGATGATCTCGAGCGGTTTGTCCCCCTTCTCGTAGAACTTGACCGGGTGGGTGATGGGACGGGGATCGCCGATTAGCTGACCGGCAGCCTGGAGCTGGCTGACGATGATCTCTTTGCCCGTGTGGACCGTCTTGCCCACGATCTCGTTGTAGCGCTCGAGGGCTTCGCCGACAATGACATCGGGGGCTTCTTCGATGAAGCGACCGTTGCGGCCGATGATGGGCCGGGCCGGTAGGTCGAGCTCTCGCCACCAGGTGACGTCGGTCAGATCACCGAAGGTACAGATCATGGCTGTACCCGTTCCCTTTTCGGGATCGGCCAACTCATGGAAGACGAACGGGACCTCGACCCCATAGAGGGGGGTGGTGATGGTGGTGTCGGCCAGATGGTGGTAACGCTCATCGTCGGGGTGGGCGACAACGGCAACGCAGGCCCCGATGAGCTCGGGCCGGGTGGTGTCGATAAGGAGGTCAGATCCATCGGCGGTGGTGAAACGGAGGGTGTGGTAAGCGCTTGGCCGGTCACGGTCTTCCAGCTCGGCCTGGGCGACTGCGGTCTGGAAGGAGACGTCCCACAGGCTCGGGGCCTGGAGTTGGTAGGCCTGACCCTTGGCCAGATGGTTGAGGAAGCTCCGCTGGGACGCCCGGCGTGAGCGCTCATCGATCGTGGCGTAGAGCAGGCTCCAGTCGACCGAGAGGCCTAGGCGGCGGAACAGGTCCTCGAAGACCTTCTCGTCTTCTTCGACCAGGCGGTCACAGAGCTCGATGAAGTTGGGGCGGCTGATGGGGAGCTGTCGTTTGTCCGCCCCCTTGGGGAACTTGCCTTCGACGATTGGTGGCTCGAAATCGTTCTCGTAGGGGAGGGATGGATCACAGCGGACCCCGAAGTAGTTCTGGACCCGTCGCTCGGTGGGGAGGCCATTGTCGTCCCACCCGATGGGGTAGAAGACGGCCTTGCCCCGCATGCGTTGATAGCGGGCGATCAGATCGGTGTGGGTGTAGCTGAAGACGTGACCGACGTGGAGCGAACCTGAGACGGTGGGGGGCGGGGTGTCGATGGAGAAGACGTCGGCTCGTGCCCGGCTACGGTCGAAGGTGTAGTTGTCATCGACCCGCCACTGCTCCATCCACCGTTCCTCGATCCCTTCGAGAGTTGGTTTGTCTGGGATAGATCCTGCTGGTGTCTCAATATCCGGGGCGGTCATAGTCCCTCCAGGCTAGGTGGACCCGCTCCGCTTCGTCCCCGAGTTTCCCAAGCGAGACTGGGGTGGAGGCCATCGGTCCGAGGCCGAAACTCGCAGTTGTGGGTCTCGTCGATCGGTAGTCTGGGCCCCATGATCAGCCTCTACGACACCGCTACCCAGGAGGTGGTCCCGCTCCAGCTGCGGGACCCCGGCAAGGTGTCGATCTATGTCTGCGGGCCCACCGTCTACGCCCCTCCCCATATCGGCCATGGTCGTCAACTGCTCGTCTACGACGTCCTCCGCCGCTACCTGGAATGGAGCGGGTTCGAGGTCACCTTCGTCTCCAATGTCACCGACATCGACGACAACATCATCAAGCGGGCGGCTGAGGAGGGGAGAGACTGGAACGACATCGTCACCCGCTGCGAGGCTGTGTGGTGGACTGCGGTCGATCGGCTCGGGGTCGGCCGACCCGACGAGGTTCCGCACGCCACCGATTATGTCGATCAGATGGTGGGACTGATCGAGACCCTGATCGCTTCCGATGCTGCCTACGTGACCTCTGATGGGGTCTATTTGTCGGTCAAGGACATCGACGGCTACGGCCTGTTGGCTCACCAATCGCTCGACTCCCTGCAAGAGGGGGGCGGGGAACGGGATCTGGTCGGAGCCGAGAAGCGTCACCCGGCCGACTTCGTATTGTGGAAGCTGGGCAAGGAGGGTGAGCCGTCATGGCCCTCACCATGGGGCGACGGGCGTCCTGGGTGGCACACCGAGTGTGTTGTGATGAGCCTGGATCTCCTCGGGGAGGGGTTCGATCTCCACACGGGAGGTCTGGATCTGACCTTCCCTCACCATGAGAACGAGCGGGCTCAGGCCATTGCGTGGGGGCGGCCGTTCGCCAATCACTGGATGCATCATGGCTTCGTCGAGCTCGAAGGCGAGAAGATGTCGAAGTCGTTGGGCAATGTGAGGAACCTTCTCGACCTGACCGAGGTCTATGACCCCCGGGCCTACCGGCTCCTGATCCTGCGCTCCCACTACCGCTCACCGATCGAGGTCACCGACGCCACCATGGTCGACGCAGAAGCAGCCATGGAGCGCCTCGATACGTTCGCCCGTCGAACTGTGACTCTGGCCGGTGGTGTGCTGGATGAGGGTGCTCTCGATGGGTTCCGTCGGGTCATGGACAATGATCTCGACACCGCGGGTGGTGTCGATCTGTTGTTTCGTCAGGTTCGGGAGGGCAACACGGCCCTCGATGCCGGCGACGAGGCTTCAGCGATGCGAGCGGCGGCAACCGTCCGCCAGATTGCCGGTGCGCTCGGTCTGGTACTCGACGAGGCCACGTCGGCCGTCCCCGAGGAGATCCAGGTACTGGTCGATGAGCGTCAGTCGGCCCGCCAAGCAAAGGACTTCGCCCGCGCCGACACCATCCGTGATGAGCTGGGCGCCGCCGGTTGGACTGTCGAGGACAGTGCCGCGGGGCCAGTGGCCCGCCCGATGTAGGCGGCATCACCGGAGGGAACTCCCAGGATGGGGGCTCTATGGCGAAGCGTCGTAGAGCCCCTTCTTCCAGGCGTCGACGATGGCGAATTTCTGGATCTTGCCCGAAGCGGTGAGGGGGAAGTCGTTGAGGTGGTACCAGATCTTCGGGGTCTTCTGGGGAGAGAGGTTATCTCGTAGGTAGGCGTGGAGATCGGCGTCGGTGGCTGGTTCGGCCGGGTCGGTGTCGCGGATGAAGGCCGCCACGACCTCACCCCACTTCTCGTCGGGGAGGCCGCAGACGGCGACGTCGGCCACCTTGGGGTGTTCGAACAGCAGCTCCTCGATCTCGCGGGGGTAGATGTTCTCTCCGCCGCGGATGATCATGTCCTTGAGGCGGCCCGTGATCGTGGTGTAGCCACGGTCGTCCATGGTCACCAGGTCGCCGGTGTGCAGCCAACCCTCGGCGTCGATGGTCTCCGCCGTCTTCTCCTCCATCTCGAAGTAGCCGAGCATGACCAGGTAGCCCCGGACACACAACTCGCCCTGAATCCCGTATGGCACCGTCTTCCCAGTTGTGGGGTCGACGACCTTCATTTCGGTCTGGGGCAGGGCCGGGCCGAGGGTGTTGGCCTTGTCCTCGGGAGAGTCGTCGAGGCGCATGAGCGTGATCCCCGGCGAGGCCTCGGTCTGCCCGTAGACGATGGAGAGCTGGACTCCGAGGGTCCCCTCGATCCGTCGCACCAGGTCGGCTGGCACCGTTGCCCCGCCTGAGCAGACGGTGGTGATTGATGAGAGGTCGCGAGAGTCGAAGTCGGGATGCTCCATCAGGGCGATCAGCATTGTTGGCACCCCCAGCGTGAGGGTGGCGCCATAGGTCTCGATCAGCTCCAACATCAGGCCGGGGTCGAAGGCCTCCAGCTGAACCAGGGCGGCCCGAGACTGGATCGGGCCGAGCACACCGAGAACGCACCCCCCGGTATGGAACAGGGGCATGGGGTTGACGTAGACGCCGCCCGCTTCCAGGCCGAGCCGATCGACGATGTAGCGGGCGTTGTTGGTGATGCCGCGGTGGTGGAGATAGGCCCCCTTGGGGAATCCAGTGGTGCCCGACGTGTATTGGATCTGGACAGGATCGTCGGGGGTGACCTCGGGCAGTTCCACCCCGTCGGGGGTGGCGGCCACGAACTCGTCGAACTCGGTGAAGGGGACGACCTCGCGCAGGTGGGGAAGGTCAGGCAGGATCGAGTCGACGTGTTGCTGCATATTGTTGCCGCGGAACGACGGGAGGTAGAACACGCCCAGCGAGCGTGACTGCTCCAGCACGTACTTGAGCTCCTGGGCCTGGTAGGCCGGGTTGACGGTGACGAGAACGACCCCGGCCAGGGCACAGCCGTACTCCATCAACACCCACTCGGCGATGTTGGGAGCCCAGACCGCGACCCGGTCTCCCTTGTCGAATCGGTGAGCCAGGGCCCGGGCCACCTTCTCGGCATCGGTCAGGAGCTGGCTGAAGGTCCAGGTGCGACGGGATGAGGCGTCGTCGATGCCCTCCACCAGGGCCAGGGCATCGGGAGAGTCGGCGGCGGCTTCGCGCAGTATCGACCCCACGGTCGTCTCAAACACCGCTTGGGTGGTGTCGGCGGACACATAGGACATTGCACTGGCCACGGGATTCCCCTCGATCTGGCAGATTGACTCTGGTTGCGATTACTAGGGCGTAGCCGCGACCTTAGTCTCGAAGGTGACCTCGGGGTCGGGGTGGCGGGCCGGTTCGGGCAGTTCGTCGCGGGCGGTCCGGCACCAGGCCCGGCTCGCGGTCAGCGAGGGCTGGCCCACGATCGTCCCACCTCGGACGAGAGGGACCTGAAGTCGGCGTCCGGGGCCTGAGACCTCACCGATCCCGGTCTCGTTGTCGGCGATCAGAAGATCGTGATCGAGGAACCCGTCCTGGTCGAGGACTCGGAAGGCGGCCTTGCGTCCACCGACTGTTCCCTTGCCGATTGATGTCTTGGCCACCGGCACAAGTGCACCATGGTCGTCTTCTGCTGCTACTAGCTTGTAGACCATGGAAGCGGTGGGGTGACCCGACCCGGTGACGAGCCTCGTGCCGACGAGGTAGGCATCGATAGGGGCACCGGCCAGCTCGAAGATCGACCACTCGTCGAGGTCGCCGGACACGATGATACGGGTGTTGGTTGCCCCGAGGTCATCGAGCAGGCCTCGTGCCTGTTTGGCTTCGAGGGCCAGATCGCCGGAGTCGATGCGAATACCGCCCAGATTGGGACCGGCGACATCGACCGCGGTCTTGATGCCTTCGGTGATGTCATAGGTGTCGACCAGGTAGACCGAATCGGAGCCGAGGCTGGCGTGCTGGGCGGCGAAGGCATCGCGTTCGCAGGGGTGGGCCAGGACGAAGGCGTGGGCGATCGTTCCGACCGTTGGGATCCCGTAGGTCTGGCCCGCTTGCAGGTTGGAGGTGGCAACGGCTCCCGCCACGAAGGCGGCCCGGGCCGCTGACACCCCGGCTTGCTCGTGGACACGCCGTGAGCCACCTTCGAGAATGTCTCGGGTTTCGGCCGCGTCGGTGATACGGGCCGTGGCCGAGGCAACGGCCGAGTCGTGGTTGAAGATCGACAGCAAGACGGTCTCCAACACCACGGCCTCGGCGAAGGTGGCTTCGACAGTGAACACCGGCGAGTTGGGAAGGTACAGGTCGCCTTCCAAGAAGCCCCAGGCGTCGCCCGAGAACCGATAGTTGGCGAGATAGTCGAGGGCATGGGGGCCGACGATTTTCTGGGCCGCCAGCCACGACAACTCGTCGTCGGTGAAACGGAAGTTGGCAATGGCGTCCAGGGCTCGGGCCGTGCCGGCTACAACGCCGTAGCTACGGCCCGCCGGGAGGGATCGGGTGAAGACCTCGAACACGGTCCGCCGTTGAGCGGATCCGCTGTTCAAAGCAATATCGACCATTGTCAACTCGTAGCGGTCGGTGAAGAGAGAGGTGGGAGTGTCCATGAACTCGACTTTCACTCGATTAGAGCATAAGTCAGATCGCGTTGAAGGAAAAGCCCAATCTCGACAAACGGCGTTGGTGGCCTGAGTTCGCTCCCGGCCGTCAGGGCCGTTCTCAGCTGGTGGCGATGGGGGCGAAGCGGCCGTTGATGGCGGCGACGAGATCGCCGGGATTGAGCTCGATTTCTAGACCTCGGCGGCCACCGCTGATCCGGATGACGACCTGGCTTTCGGCTGATTCGTCGACGAAGGTGGCCAGCTGCTTCCTCTGGCCCAGGGGGCTGATCCCGCCGACGACATAGCCGGTGAGGCGTTCGGCATCATGGTGATCGGCCATTGCTGCCCTCTTGGCTCCCGCCGCCCGGGCCAGCGCCTTGAGGTCGAGCCGACCGTTGACGGGGACCACTCCCATTATATGGCTCATCCCGTCGGCGACAGCGACGAGGGTTTTGAACACCGATTGGGGATCCAAACCGAGTGCTTCGGCTGCCTCGGTTCCGTAGGCCTCGGCCGCTGGGTCGTGGTCGTAGGAGAGGAGCTGATAGGGCACCCCGGCTCGATCAAGCACCGTCACCGCAGGAGTCATGACCACAGTATGGGTCTGGTTGGGCGCGCTCGGGTCTGGTTGGCAGTGGACGAAGGGCACGCATAGAGTGAGTCCACAATCAAAGAACCGGGGAGCTCGGGAACAGCCGGGCTGAGAGGACAGTTTCCTGCACTGTCGACCCGTGAACCTGATCTGGGTAATACCAGCGAGAGGGAGGCATGCAGATGTTCAGACCATGGACGGGAGCAGCAGTAGCAGTGGCCGTGCTCGTGGGAGCCGCCGGCTGCTCGTCAAGCGACGCTGAAGGCGAGGGTTCCGACGGGTCGGTGGATCTCGAGGGAGTGACGGTTCGGCTTGTCACCCATGACTCGTTCGTGGTGTCGGACGGGATCCTGGAAGCGTTCACAGATCAGACCGGGATCGAAGTCGATGTGATCCAGGGGGGCGACGCTGGTGAGGTGGTATCGCGCTCCATCCTGACCGCCGGTCAGCCCGAGGCCGACGTCTTGTTCGGTATCGACAACACCTTTCTCCAGCGTGGCCTCGATGCTGATCTGTTCGTTGCCTATGAGTCGCCTTTGCTGTCGACGGTCGATGATGGTCTGGAGCTCGATCAGGGTCAGTTCAGGGTGACCCCGATCGACTACGGCGATGTCTGCGTCAACTACTGGACCGATGCCGTGCCGTCGGGGGCCGCCCCCACCAGCCTCGATGATCTGACCGAGCCGGAGTATGCCAGCTCGTTCGTGACCCAGGATCCAGAAGCCTCATCGCCCGGGTTTGCTTTCTTGTTGGCCACCATCGCCGCCTACGGAGAAGGCGGCTGGGAGGACTATTGGGCCCAGTTGGCCGACGGCGGGGTCACGGTGACCTCGGGTTGGACCGACGCCTACCATGGCGAGTTCATCGCCGGTGGGGGTGACAAGGCCATGGTCACTTCCTACGCAACCAGCCCTGTGGCTGAGGTGGTATTCGCTGATCCTCCAGTTGATGAGCCCCCGACGGGGGTGTTGCTCGATGGGTGCTTCCGCCAGGTCGAGTTTGCTGGGATCCTCGACGGTGCCGACCAGCCAGAAGCGGCCAAGGCTCTGATTGACTTCCTGCTCTCGGAGGAATTCCAGGCTGACATCCCCCTGAACATGTTCGTGTTCCCGGCCAATGGTGATGTGGTGGTCCCCGATGTGTTCACGGCCAATGCGGCCGTACCCACTCGAACCCTCAGTCTCGAACCGGCCGAGATCGAGGCCAACCGGGCTCGCTGGACCGAGCGGTGGGCTGAGATAGTCATCCGCTGATGGCCTACGGCCGAGGGTCTCCAGCGCTGGGCCCTCGGGCCGGGTCGGCTCAGGCTGGGGCGACTTGGGGCGAGCGGGCCAGGGGTGAGGTGGTTGCAGCCGGGCTTGCTCGGTGGGCGTGGGTGGTGGTGCCGGCTGGGTTCTTGGGATTGTTCGTGGTGTGGCCGTTGGTGGCGGTGCTGGCTCGCAGCTTCCGTGACGTAGGGCTGGACCGTTTCGTAGACGTGGCGACCCGGTCCTCCACCCGCTCGGTGCTGGTCTTCACCCTGGTTCAGGCCGCGGTGTCGACGGGACTCACCATGCTCATCGGGCTACCGGTGGCCCAGGTCCTGGCTCGCTACCAGTTCTGGGGCAAGCGGGCTCTGCGAGCGCTGGTCGTGGTGCCGTTCGTGTTGCCGACGGTGGTCGTGGCGTCGGCCTTCGTCGCTTTGTTTCAGCGCTCACCGGTCTGGTCCAGCCGATCGTTGGGAGCAATCCTGGCGGCCCATGTGTTCTTCAACGTGGCCGTTGTGGTCCGCATCGTCGGGGGATTCTGGTCGACCTCGGACCGTCGGCTCGAAGAGTCAGCCCGGGTTCTGGGGGCCAACCAGTGGCAGACGTTCCGTCTAGTCAGCCTGCCCCGACTGGCTCCGGTGCTGGCGGCATCAGGGGTGCTGGTCTTCTTGTTCTCCTTTACCAGCTTCGGGGTGATCCGGGTGCTGGGGGGTCCAGCGCGGGCCACCATCGAGACCGAGATCTACCGCTACGCCGTGCGCCGCACCGAGTTCGACGTGGCCGGAGTGCTGGCCCTCATCCAGGTGGGGGTGGTGTCGGTCTTGGCTGTGATGTCGGGCCGGTTCCAACGCAGGGTGACGAGGGTCCAGCGGGGAAGCCGCCGGCCCTTGTCGGTTCCGGTGCGAGGGTGGGGGGCGCGACTCCATCTCTTTGGGGGGCTGGGGTTGGTGGTGGTAGTCATCGTTGTGCCCTTGATGGTGTTGGTCGAGGGGTCACTGGCAGTCGACGATGGCTATGGTTTCGATCACTACCGACGCCTGTTCGAGTCCGGGGATCTGCTCCCGGTTTCGGCCATGCGAGCCGTCGTCAACTCCCTGGTTTTCGCGGTCATGGCGGCGCTGGTGGCGATGGCCGTCGGGGTGTCGGCTGCGGTGGCAGTGGTGGGCGGGGGTCGGGTCGGACGGTGGCTGGAGGCGCTGACCCTGGTGCCGCTGGGGGTGTCGGCGGTGACATTGGGCTTCGGATACCTGCTGGCCTTCACCGTGTTCGATTTCCGTCGATCGATCTGGCTGGTGCCACTGGCTCATGCCGTGATCGGGTTGCCGTTCGTGTTGGCCTCAGTGGTACCCGCCCTGCGATCGATCGACCCCAGGATGCGGGAGGCGGCGGCCAGCCTGGGAGCCACTCGCCTTGCCGTCAGGCGTACCATCGAGTGGCCCTTGGTCAGGGCAGCGGTGGTCACCGGTGGCGGGTTCGCGGCGGCTGTCAGCATCGGTGAGTTCGGGGCCACGTCGTTCCTGGCTCGGGGGGACGCATCGTTCACGGCACCGCTGGCGGTGTTTCGACTCGTGTCCCAACCGGGGGCCGTGTTGCGAGGTCAGGCTCTGGCCCTGAGTGTTGTCGTCGGTCTGCTGGTCGGGGTGATCGCGGTCGCCATCGAGTGGCGACGGGGTGACGGGGTGACGCTGCTGTGAACACACCGACCGAAGTGACCGACTCTGGTGAGGAGACGGACTCTCATGCGCTGGCACCAGCCCTTGTCGTCGACGAGGTGACGGTGGCCTTCGGCGAGATGTTGGCCATCGATGGTCTGAGTCTGGAATTGGGTCAGGGGGAGGTGCTGGCTGTGATCGGGCCGAGCGGGAGTGGCAAGAGCACCCTGCTTCGGGCCATCGCCGGGCTGGAGTTGTTGGCCGGTGGGCAGATCTCGGCCGGAGGACGGTCGTTGGATGGAGTGCCGACCAATCGGCGCGACCTGGGGTTGATGTTTCAGGATCATGCCCTGTTTCCCCATCTCGATGTGGCCGGCAATGTCGGGTTCGGGCTGAGGATGCAGGGCCATTCGGAGGCGGAGCGCCGGGATCGGGTAGGGGAGCTGTTGGGGTTTGTCGGACTCGCAGGGTTCGAGCGGCGGGCCGTTCACGAGTTGTCAGGGGGTGAGGCCCAGCGGGTGGCGCTGGCCCGGGCCTTGGCGCCCGAGCCGGCTCTGTTGATGTTGGACGAGCCTTTCGGGTCGCTCGATCGATTGTTGCGCGAAGAGTTGACCGCAGAGGTGAGGGGGTTGCTGGTGGGCCTCGGGCAGGCGGCGCTGCACGTGACCCACGATCAGGTCGAGGCCTTCGCCCTGGCCGACCGGGTAGCCGTGTTGAGCGGAGGGCGGCTGGCTCAGATCGGACGACCTGAGGAGTTGTGGCGGGAGCCGGGATCGGTGTTCGTGGCCGAGTTCCTGGGTCATCCCAACATCTGGCCGGCCGTTGTCGGGGAAGGGGGCGCAGTGAGGGTTGGGGATCAGCTCGTCGTTGAACACAGCGACTTGGAAGGGGGGGAGTGCCGGTTGGTTGTCCCGATTGGAGCGATCAGCCTCGTCGAAGGGGGAGGGTTCGAGGGGGCTGGCTGTCGTTTGGGGGTGATGGTCACCTCGGTGGTGTTTGGAGAGGGACGATTCCGGGTGACGGGGACACTGGTGGGCGCGGTACCAGTCCCCGTCGTGTTCGACTCGGTCGAGACGGTGCTGGTTGGTGATGTTGAGGCTGTGACCGTGAGCCCGGATGGGCTTCACCCCATCGATATCGATGGGGATTGACGGCAGACAGAGGTTGTGTGCGCCCCGAAACGGGTTCTTGTCGATGCGCCCTAGCCAAGCAAGTTACTAGCTAGTAACCTGGACTCTCAGGTGTTGATCCTATGGCGGCCCGGCCGATGGGAAGGGCTCGCCAGAGGTGAGGTCCCAGACCCCGACAGACACCATCACGAACCCGGAAGGAAGGCCGCCGATGAGTGAATTCTCGCTCGAGCTCAGTGAAGACCAACTCCAGTTGCAGAAGTGGGTCCATGACTTCGCCGAAGGGGTGATCAGGCCAGCAGCGCAGGAGTGGGATGAGCGGGAAGAGACCCCGTGGCCGATCCTGCAAGAGGCAGCCAAGATCGGGCTCTACGGCTGGGAGTTCCTGGCTGAGATCATGATGAATGATGAGACCGGTCAGTCGACCGTGTTGGCCATGGAGGAGCTGTTCTGGGGTGATGCCGGAATAGGTATGGCCATCATGGGCTCCGGCCTGGCCGTCGCCGGGATCTCGGCCTCGGGCACGTCGGAACAGGTGATGGAGTGGGTGCCCCAGTGCTACGGGACAGCCGACGACATCAAGCTCGGGGCCTTCGCCGCCAGCGAGCCCGATGCGGGTTCCGACGTTGCCGCCTATCGGACGAGGGCGGTCTATGACGAAGCCAACGATGAGTGGGTCTTGAACGGGACAAAGACCTGGATCAGCAATGGTGGCATTGCCGACGTTCACGTGGTCGTTGCCGTCGTTGATCCTGAGCTCGGGTCGAGCGGGCAGGCCAGCTTCGTCGTCCCACCGGGGACGAAGGGACTGTCGCAGGGGCAGAAGTTCTCCAAGCACGGGATCCGGGCCAGTCACACCGCTGAGGTGGTTCTCGACGATGTGCGCATTCCTGGGAGCTGCTTGCTCGGGTCCAAGGAGCGGCTCGATGCTCGTCTTGCTCGGGTGCGAGAGGGCAAGCCGAACGACCGCCAGGCGGCGATGCAGACATTCGAGAACACCCGGCCGATCGTTGCGGCCCAGGCTTTGGGCATCGCCCGGGCCGCCTATGAGTATTCGCTGGACTACGCCAAGGAACGGGTTGCGTTCGGCAAGCCGATCATCATGAACCAGTCGATCGCCTTCATGCTGGCCGACATGGCGACCGAGATCGATGCGGCCCGCCTGCTCACCCGGCGAGCGGCGTGGTTGGGTAAGCGGCGGGCCTTCGTCAACTCAGAAGGCAGTATGGCCAAGCTCAAGGCAGGCCGGGTCGCCACCTGGGCCACCGAACGAGCCATGCAGATCCTCGGCGGTGCTGGCTATGTGAGCGATCACCCCGTCGAGCGCTGGCACCGCGATGCCAAGATCTACGACATCTTCGAAGGCACCGAACAGATCCAACAGTTGCTGATCGCACGGGCGATCTCAGGAATGCGGATCGAATAGCCCTGACCAGGTCAAATACCGAGGTCTGCGGGTCATGGTTCGGTGCGCTACCAGTCGAGCGTCGGGGCCCAGATCCCGTCTTCATCCCTAGTTCTATCCCTAGTCCTGGGGCATATCCCTAGTAGGCTCAGCCCTCATGGCGAGCATCCGAGAGCGGAAACCAGGCGTCTGGGAGGTCCGAGCCTTCACCGGCAACGACGTACAAGGGCGGCCGACGCAGAGCAGCCGGACCGTGCGTGGGACGAAGAAGGATGCTCAGCGAGTCGCCGCCCAGCTGACCCTTCGTCCCAACCGCAACGCCGGTGGCCGCAAGGTCGCTGACTTGCTCGCCGAGTGGATCGAGTTCAACTCGCCGACCTGGGCTCCGTTGACGCTGAGGGACCAGACCAGCCGAGCGACGCTGATCAAGGCCGACGCCATCTCGCAGCAGTCGGTCGCCTCTGTTGGTGTGGCCGATATCGACCGATGGGTGACCCGCCTGCGATTGTCCAAGGTGGGCGAGAGTTCGATCCGCAACCAACACTCAGTGCTCCGAGCTGCGTTGGAGCAGGCGGTGCGGTGGGAATGGATTGGCCGCAACCCAGCCACCAACGCCCCGATCAAGCGAGTCAAACGTTCGCAGCGCCAGGCGATGTCCGACGACGACGTCCAAAGGGTCATCCGGGCAGCCGGTGAGATCAACGAGTTCGCCGGCCTGGCCATCCGCCTCGCAGCCGAAACCGGCGCCCGCCGAGCAGAACTGGCGGCGTTGCGATGGGACAGCTACGTCGACGGCCTACTCGTTGTCGACAGCCAGGTTGTGATCCTCACCGAAGACGGCCAACGGATCGCCACACTCCAGCCAACCAAGACAGGCAACCGTCGAGCAATCAGCCTCAGCGAACCGACCCAGGCGAGTCTTACGGCCATGGCCGACCAGTGGGGCCACCTCACCACCTGGCTGTTTAGCCCCGACGAACCGCCACCGAAGCCCGACCGCATCGGCTGGTGGTGGCGACGAGCACGCAAACTCGCAGGCATCGACTCAGCGTGGCGCCTTCACGACCTGCGCCACTGGTCAGCAACCCACGCCATAGCCTCTGGCGCCGACGTACGCACCGTGGCCAACCGACTCGGCCATGCTGACCCGTCGATGACACTGAGGGTCTACTCACATGCCGTCCAGGCCGCCGACGCAGCCCTTGCCGACTCACTCGGCAAGGCCCTTGAGTCGGACTGATGCTTAGCAGTCTCACAGCAAACCCGCCGATCGTCCCACACTGAGATTTCTCCGCCCGGGAGTAGCGGCGGTTCGGCGTAGGCCGTGAGGTTTGTGGCTGGTTGAGCCTCCTCCCTCTATGACCCCGGGCAAAACTCGGGGCTGAGACTGCTGGGCAATCTGGGGTAATAGTCGCGTTTTGGTAACGGGTCGGGAAGAGTGTGGGGATGCGAATGGCGAGAATCAACGGACCCGAGCAGTTGGCGGTACAGGTGCCGAGGCGTCTCTGCCGCCGCCGTTGGGTAGCCGTCCTAGTTGCCGGCCTTCTTCTGGCCAGCGCCTGTTCCGGTGATGCCTCTGATGCGAGCAGCACAAGTACATACCTCGATCCGACGACAACGGGAACGCTCGAGAAGACCCAGGGGGGCGCGATTGAGTCTGAGCTACTGCCAATCGATCCCGGCTCGGCTGTTGCATCCATTGATGGAGTCGGAGTTCTAGTAGCGGAGGGCCCCGCACTCGCCTCAGCCGACGTGACCGTCTCCGCTGTCGACTATCAGAGTGACCTTCCAGATGGTCTGCTCGCCGTTGGACGGGGCCTACATGTCGAAATCGATGGCGAGCTCGCTACCTCAGCCCAGGTCCGACTGCGGCTTCCCGAACGACCGTCTGCTGATGCCGTGCCGATAGTCCTATACGTTGGCGACGACGGCACCGAGACTCTCAGGTTTCCTTTGTGGCTAGAGGACTCAGGGGAGGTTGTTCTGTGGACCACTAGCTTCTCGTCGTTCTTCTCGGGCTGGCT
The DNA here is from genome assembly GCA_024227975.1 of Actinomycetes bacterium. The sequence continues at coordinate 1,904 of JAAETV010000760.1, read as the reverse complement.
CGATCCAGTGGGGGATGTGGCTGATTCCATTCTCAATCCGCTCGACGGGGTCTTCGACTACTTCACAGGGCGAACTGATCCGCCGGAATGTCGGGACGATGTCGATTGGGGCTCCTATACATCGGAGGAGCTCAGTTCCGTCCATGTCTGTCTTCAATCAAACGATGATGGTGGTGACCCCAGAGCGGAAATCCTGTTGAGGTCGAATCGAAATACCTACCAGATCGTCAATGAGCCGAAGAACGCCGAGTTCACCTGGATCGAGGATGAGCTTTGGTTCAACGACCTAGTCTCCCCGTATCTAGGTGCAACCGGATCTCACGTGCTGCTGCCTGGAGGAAAGCAGGTCAGCTTCGGCTTCCGTCAGCGCTCCGACGAGATGGACTTTCAAATTCGGGCGCTGCAGTCGCCTCAGATCATCGTCCTCAACGGTGTCCTCGCCTTCGTCGGTGGCGCGGAATCGAAAGATGCGGTGCTCGCCCTCCTGATCCTGTCCTTCAACTGTTTATGGGATCTCGGTCTATCGGATGGTGGCATTATCGACACCACAGCAGAGCTGCTTGAGACGGCGGTGTCCTGTGTTGTTAACGCACTAGCAAGCGACGACTCGGAGAAACTACTGGAGGCCGCTATTGATCTGATCGGCATTGGGGACGCCGCTCGAATCTCGTCGAAGGCGGAAGGTGGGCTCAAGCTTCTTCGCCCAACAGCTAAGGGGCTAGCTAGGTTCCTCGGCGTTGGTGGTGCCGGTGTTTTTGCCTGGGATTCGATTTTCGACAACATCGCAGAAGGTCGCCTGGATGTTCACTTCGACGCCTCGGATCAGGTGGCGGCCGTTGATGCGGACGCGTTGGCGGATTCATGCAGCGGAGACGTCCTCCTGCGCGACCTTGGCTCGCAGGTGTCAATCATCGGCGAAGCGTGTGTCGGCGGCTGGGCCGTTGTCGATCTATGCAACGAAGAACCATGTGGCGATAGCTGGGCGCTGGTCCGATTTCACGATGGTAATTGGGTGAGGGTCACTGGGTTTCCGACATCGTCTTGCCGATCCGACTTCGCTGCGATGGGTGCCCCTGATACGGTGCTAGATGCCGTATCATGGGGTCCTGGTTGCGGCCAGCTCACAGCGACGACAACAACAGCTACGACAACAACAACTACGACTGCGACCTCTTCGAAGGCGGCTGTATACGATGCGTTTGTTGCTGCTTGGAACGCCCAGAACTGGTCGGCGATGACGGTCGTTGCTGACACTGCAACGGTTGCTCTGGCACAGGGCTCAGCCGTTCCGGGAGGAGCGGTAGTGCTTGGGCCTTGTATCTCACTCAACCCAGGCTACGACACCTGCGAGATCGCGTACGGCATCGAAGGGTCAACCAACCTGTTCGTGTTTAGGCTCAGCGATCGGGTGACCCAGCTGGAGCGCTCCGCCTAGCGCCCAGACAAAACAGAGGGCAGATCGCAGTGGATGCTCGTCGTCATGCGCCCTAGTGGGTATATATGTCGAACTTGGCCTTGACGGGGACTATCAGTCGGCCAATAGCTCGCTTATTTGAAGAGCGTAGTCGTGTAACTCACCATAAGAAACTTCGGGTTTGGGCCCACTCTCGTGAACAAGAAGGATCTCGACTATGAAGTAGTATTCGTCAGTAAGCGCGGTATGCCTTGCAAACATGCTGCCCGAGCGGTAGTGGTGCCAATGAAGACCGTCCGGACCAAGCAGGTACCCATAATCTTGCTGACTCTGGAGGCGTGCAGCTGAAGTGGCACTCCGCGTTTTAGCGGGGTGTGTGGTGGGTTGGGGGTCCGCGGCGCGGGGCGAGGACCCCGCGAATCTGGAGGTGTTGAAGCCTTCTAGATGAGAGAGGTCCTCGCGTGTCTGATCCTACTCGGATGCTGGAGTT
>JAAETV010000759.1 GCA_024227975.1 Actinomycetes bacterium | reverse complement strand
TGAGCGTGGTCGCGTTGCCTGTGTGGGTTTGTCTGTCAACACAGGCCTTCGTTGCCGATGGCTCCGGGCCGCTGGTGTTGGTCAAGGTGGGGCGCCCGCAGCGAAGCGAGGACGTATGACCTTGACCATCCTGAGGGCTGGCGCAGACTTCCAAGCGCCCAAGCCGGCATTGGTGGGGGTTGGCAGCCGGCGGGGATGGCGTAGACCTCGGCTGGGTCGATGTTGCGCAGGGTGTGGTAGCAGCCGAGCGAGTTTGCGGGCCATGGAGATCGCAGCCAGTTTCCCATCCCGGGCGGCCTTGACCTTTGTGGTAGTAGTCCCGGTCGGGGCTGGTAGCCCTCGAGGCTGACATACCCGCTTCGAACAACGCCCACCGCAGGGCGGATGACGCCGCTCAAAAACCCTTGCCGCGCTGCCCCGACCGACCCGTCAGACAAGAGAGCCACGGACCCAGAATTGCTTCGGGCACCCTGGGTGTCAGGTCCGAAGGCGGTGTCGGGCCCAGGTGGAGGGATGAGTTCGGCTATGCGGGCCATCGCGGCCATGTCGGAGATGTTGAGGCTCCCGGGTCAGCTCTTGCGGGAATCGACCAGCTCGAATCCCCAGTCCAGCGGGCTGGGCCGCTGGTTGTCAGCTGAGGCCGAGGAACGCACCAGCACTTCGAGCGAGAACTTCAATGGACGGCAATCATGAGAAGGGTCCACCTTGATCGTGCCATCTGGTTGGACCCGGGGGAACTCGAAGTCGAGGAACACGTCCTGGCCGCCACACAGCGTGTTCTGGTTTCGCCACTCCAACGTGCCAACGCAGCCCCCGTCCTCGGAGTCGATGTCGCACCACGCGGAGGCGTGCGGAGTTGCGATAGGCCAGGTGCCTTCGAGATCGTGTCGCGTGTCGACGGTGTATCGCGCCTCGAGGCGGAACCACTGCCCGAAGGACCCGTCGCTTTCACAGATGACGTCGCCGAACGCCCCGTCGTAGTCGCCGCTGCCGGTGAGGTCGACGTGGGGGAAGTCGCCGTGCGAGAACTCGCCCTCCACGCAGTCGGAGACCCCGACGAACCTAACCTCGAGGTCACCGGCCTCGATACCGTACTCGTGGCTCAACGTGCCGGCGACCACTTCGAGATGTCGCCCATCGGGCGTTTCGAGGGCCCACTGTTCGGTCACTTGCTCGTGCGGCCACTGCACACACAGGGTGTAGTCGCTGGAGTTCTTCAGGTTCAGTTCCCACACTGTCACATGGGTGTATGTGGGATCCCACGGGTAGTCGGGGCTCTGACGGATCGCCGGGTCGATCTCCTGAGAGGTCGGCGTCATGCCGGCTGCTTCCGTGCCCGGTTGGGCGGTCGGCAGCGCACACGCGAGCGGACCGGAGGGAGATGTCGGTTGCTCGCTGTCGTACGTCCACACTGCCGGCGCGTCCCCATAGATCAGAGGCACCGTGAGCATCCCCTGCGACTCGTTGATCGGGATCAGATGAATCGGTGGCCGCAACGCCTGGCGCTCGCCATTGAACGGAACTTCAAGGAACAGCGAGTCATCGCCGGCGGTGGCGTCGACCTCGACGATGAACGAGCCGGTGCGCTCGGGAGATGGAACCAGCCGTCGGTCGAGTTCGAACAGGAGGCAGTGATGGAGCCCGGACCTGACGGTTGCAGCCGTCGGTGTCCCGTCCTTGAGCCGCTGGTCGTACAGCGAGCGCTCCGACGTCGGTGACGTCAGGTTGACGTGCCCGTCGTCGACGATGGTCCCGTCCGGGTTGAGCAGCCGGACATGGACGAGGTCAAGAGGCCGATTGGTCAACAGCGCCAGTGGGACAGCAGTCGGCGTTGGCCACCCGGGGCTGCATCGCAGCTCGGGAATGACTGCGGTCGTGGCCTCGGGAAGTACCTGGATCTCGAGCGGGTGCATGATTGCCTCAATCGTCCCTCCGAAGCCCAACGGGCACCCGGGAGCCGACACCTCGGCGCAACCGTCGAGCCATCGCATGATCGCGGGGTACGGGCCGGCCGGTGGCGGGTCGGCAGTCTCGCTGTCCTGCTCCGCGGGCGCTCCGGTCTCGTCGAACTCTGTCGGCCAGACTTCAGTGGCGCCATCGATGAGCGGATCTGGGGCATCGTCCCCGACCTGGACGAGAACTCCGCCGGGATCCTCACGCACGTCGACCGGTACGACAGGGAACACCGCATCCGGCACCGAGTACACGGTCTCACCCTCGTCGAGCAGCAGGTCGGCCGCGAATACGCCGCCAACCACACCGAAGAGCAGCCCGAGCAGACCCACGGCCAGAACGGGAAGACCTCGGTCGCTGATCATCGGATCGCACAATCGTGAAGGACGATCAAGTCGCTCGACGACGCTATCGTCTCATTCGAGTAGGTGTCATAGGCAGCGATCTGAAGCTCGATCGCGGCGGTCCCCGCGGTTAGTGTGGTGTCGGGGAATGGGCCGATCTCGGCGGAGTACACGGAGTCGGCGATCTCGGTTGCCGCCACCGTGCCGGTCGAGGTGCCGACACTCCAGTCGATCCACACGGACAGCACCCCTGAAGGATCGGAGACGGCGGCTCCGACCTTGGCGACGTGCGCCTCGGTGGCGCACCCGCCGTATATCGCGTCCTCCCACACACCGTCCCGATTCGCCTGAAAAAGGGTGATCAGCGGGCCCTCTTCATCCGATGGCGGCAACACGCTTGTCGGTGGCGGCACATCATTGGTCGGTGAAGGCGTTGGCGTCGGCTCGGTGACGGGTGGCGGCGACATGGTTGGTGTCGCTGCCGTTTCGTCCTCCTGCTGTCCCCCAGATCCCTCTCCCGCCGTCGACGGCTCCGTTGGCATGCGATCAGCACACGCTGTGACGGGAAGCGAATCCAGTGCAGCATCGGCAACGACGTGGCGTGCCTCCACCCAGACCGTCTGGTCGACGTCATTGGGGGCCCGTACGGCAAGCAACTGCTCGTCGGCGGACTTGCCGGTAATGTAGACCCGATCGCCCCCGTGCAGGGCCCCGACGGTGTCGTCACCGGGACACGCGTAGAACGGCACTTCGTACATGGCGGCCGCCCTCAGCGGTTCCCCGATCGGCGAGTAGAGGCCGGACCGCTCCACGGCGACACCGATGGCCACTCCGCCGAGCGCTATGGAAGCAATGACGACTGCGAACCTCACCACACCTCCCGAATACTCGAACGTGTTCGCCGCAGCCCTTCATGCCGGCCGGAACTGACATCGCCAACGATCACTCTTAGGTGTACACCTCATGCGTATTCCAGCGCTGGCGAGGAGGGAAGGGTCAGAGGTCCCATGGAGGTCCCCCGGCTTCACGGACAGGCTTGCGAGCTCGATGATCGCCCGTTGGAAGCCGGCTTCGCTGATCGAGTCGTCGATGGTGGCGCGGGAAGTCACTGGGTTGCCGACTGACTGCCCCTGCCACTGCAGACAAAGGTAATCAAGGGGCTGAGTGTCGTAGCCAAGAACGAGGTCGTTCGTCGTCACCCTTCACCTCTCGGCACGGAACGGTTCAGGCGTGATGCCGAGTTCATGGGTCTCGATCAACTCGATGAGCTGGTCGGTGTAGCTGGAGAGCCGGAAGAACCAGTTGGTCTCCGTGGCGGTCTCTGTCGGGGTGTCGTGTTCCCGACAGCGTCGATCGACGAGATCGGCTGGGTCGTAGAACTGCTCGCAGCCGACGCAATACGACCCGGTGTAGTCGCGCTGGTATAGGTCACCGCGACGTGCGCATGCTCGCCACAACCATTCGACGGCGGGGCGGTGGCGGGGGTCCCGGCTGGTGCGGTGAAGTCGTCGAAGCTGATACGAAGCGGTCCGGCGAGCGCCTCGAATCGGTCGGCGTGACGGTCGACGAACCCCCGGGGTGGTCTCCCCGGCCGCTTCGGCGGCAAGCACG
>JAAETV010000758.1 GCA_024227975.1 Actinomycetes bacterium | reverse complement strand
TGGGCCGGCACTCCGTGGGCCTGGAGCCGGAGCTGGAGCCCGGCCGAAATCTGGTTGGCCGTCCACGCCCCGATCACCTCATCGAGCTCATCAACCCGGGCTCGTCGCTCATCGAGCGACAACTCGGCCAGATCGTTGCGGCGCATCTCGAAGACCAGTGAGCGCCATTGCTCATCGGTCTCACAAACGATGGCGATCCAGTTGTCGTGGCCATGGGTCGGGTAGACGGAGTGGGGGCTCATGACCAGATCGGCGTTGCCCATGCGGGTCAGCATCTCACCCGTTCGCTGATAGTCGAGCAGGGCTGGGGTCAGGAAATGGGTTGCCGCCTCCATCTGGGAGAAGTCGAGGAACTGGCCCTGGCCCGTCCGTCGACGAAAGTCGAGGGCGGCCAGGAGGGCAGCGACCGTGAATCGAGGCGAGGTGTAGTCGGTGTAGGCCAGATAGGGGCCGGCGGGGAGACGGTCGGGCCAGCCGGTGATGTCGAAGAAGCCGGCGACTGAGGCCGACATGTTCCCGAACCCAGCAAAGGTCTCATAGGGCCCGGTTTGGCCCATCACACAACTCGACGCCATGATCAGCTCGGGGTTGACCTTGACCAGATCGTCGTAGCCGAGACCCCAGCGAGCCATGGTCCCCGGGGTGAACGACTCCAACACGATGTCGGCCCAGCCGGCCAGGTCTTTCACCACCTCTCGGGCTTCTGGTTTCGACAGATCGAGGGCCACGCCCAACTTGTTGGCATTGACCGCATGCCAGGAAATGGCGTTTTCCTGCTCGGGGATGTCGTCGCGGTGGCCAAGGGCTTGACGGAGCAGGCAGGGCCGGTTTACCGACTCGACCCTGACCACGGTGGCCCCCCAGTAGGCCAGGACCTTGGTCGTGAGGGGGGCGGCGGCGACCCAGGCCAGGTCACAGATCTTCATCCCTTCCAGGGGTCGGCGATCGGTGGCGACCGAAGCCGCGGCCAGGGGTCGGGCCGAGCGATCCGATCCCACCGTCAGCTCCCGGCGGATCTCAGCACCATGCTGGTCGGGGGCCGGAGCGGCGCCGAGCGCCACCATGGATGATCTCGACGGCTTGACGAAGGGGCCGGGGTGACGTTCGGTCGCCTCGGACCCGGCCCGGTCTCCTGATGGGGTGATGGTCTCCCAGAAGTCGCGGGCCGACAGCTGAGGGCTGTTGAGTACATCGTCGAGGTTGGACACCGGAGCCAGGAGGAGACCTTCGGCCAGTCCCCGTTCCAGCAGTTCGGCCTTGGTCTTGGTTGCCGCGAATTCAGCGATCAGCCCGATGATTCGTTCCAGCTCGCTGAGCGGTTCGGTCCCGTCCATGATGTGGATGGCCAGGTCTACATAGTCCTTGTCGCGGGTGGCTTCGTCGCAGAACCCCTCGTCGTACATCCAGCCCATGAACTGGGTGACCTTGGGCCCGATCATCTCCCCGAAGGCCACAGTGACGATCGACCAGCCATCAGCGCATTGGTAGACCCACTTCAGGAGCTGGTCGCCGAACTTGGCCCCACCGGCCACCCGTTGGACTGGAGGGAGGCCGGCCGGGGCATGGAGGATGGCAGGCAGAGCCGAGTCCGCCACTGCTTGTTGGGCCGAGACATCGACATGTTGACCGAGACCGGTCGTGACTCGATCTTCGAGGGCGATGAGAGCGGCCACCGCGGCCTGGGCCCCGGCATGACACCAGGTCTGGGGTACCGAGATCCGAACCGGGGGGCGATCACTGTCCCCGGTTGCAATCATCTGGCCGCTAGAGGCGACAATCGTGAGGTCGGTGGCCAACCAGTCGGCCTTGGGTCCATCGGAACCGAACGGGGTGATCAACACCGTGACCAGGGCTGGGTTGGCTGCCCCCAGGGCTCCAAGGTCGACGGTGAAGGGCAGCGACCGGTCGTCGATGATGACATCGGCCCCCGCCACCAGTTGTTCGACCTCCTCGGCCGAGGAACACACGATCGACTGCTTGCCCCGGTTGTAGGCATCGAAGGTCGACGTTCTCGGTCGTCCCCCTTCAGGTTCGACCAGAACGACATCAGCCCCCAACTGGGCCAGCATGAAACCGGCGAACGCTCCCCGCTCACCCGTGAGATCGATGACCCGATGTGGGCTCAACATATTCATTCCCTTGTCTCCCTCAGCGGCCCTTGAACTCGGGCCGGCGACCCTCGACGAAGGCCTTGGCTGCTTCCTTGTGATCCTCGGTCTGGCCGGTCCTGGTCATGCCGACCGCCTCGGCATCCAAGCACTCTCTCAGGTCATGATGCAGGGCCCGGTTGAGGTTCTCCTTCATCAGCCGGTGGGCGATGGGAGGCCCGCTGGCCAGCTCCTCGGCGAAGGCGAGAGCATCGGCCTCGAAGCTCTCAGCCGGCACCACCCGATTGGTGAGCCCCAGGCTCAGGGCCTCACCTGACGTGACGCGGCGGGCCGTAAAGTACAGCTCACGTGCCATGGCCGTTCCCACCAGCTGGCTGAGGAACCAGCTACCACCGAAGTCGCCGCTGAACCCAACATTGGCGAAGGCCGTGGTTAGGAAGGCCGAGTCGGCCATGATCCGGACATCGCAGGCCAGGGCGATGGAGAGACCGGCTCCGGCGGCCGGGCCGGGGATGGCTCCGACGACGGGTTTCGGCAGCTCGTGAAGGGCGAGCGAGACCAGCTCCTGACGTCGGCGCAGGCCGTCGACCCTGCCTTCGACCGTCGGCCCCGTCTTCGAACCGGGAGCGCCACGGGTGGCCATGGCTTTGACGTCGCCCCCGGCGCTGAAAGCACCTCCGGCTCCGGTCACCATGACACAGCCGATGTCGGGGTCGGCGGCGATGGTGGGCAGGACACGAGCGAAACCTTCGTACATGGATGAACTCAGGGCGTTTCGGGCCTCAGGACGATTGAAGGTCAGAACCGCAACCCTGCCTTTGGTATGAGCCAGGAGGTCGTCAGTCCCGGTTTCCAGCACAGTCATCTCAGTTCTCCTGTTGGATGCGAACGGGCCAAGTCTCCCTCTCCCGTGCCACCATGACCAGATGAACGCCGAGAAGATCGAGAGCAGTGGCGAGATGGGGATCGACTCGGGGCGAGGTTGGCTGGTGGTGCTGGCCACCTTCATCTCGACCGCAACCGTCTTCGGTATCACCTACAGTTTCAGCCCCTTCTTGACGGCCATGTCTGACGAGTTCGGGACCGGCAACGGTGCGACGGCTCTGCTATTCGGGCTGACCATCTTCTTCTTGTTCGGTCTCAGTCTCCCCGCCGGTCGGGCCTCAGATCTTTTCGGGCCACGGCCCGTGGTGCTCGTGGGCTGTGCCGCCATGGTTATTGGACTGTTTCTCACCTCCCTGGTCGACCGGATCTGGGTTGGCTATCTCACCTATGGAGGCGGCATCGGAATCGGAGCTGCTTCCGGCTATGTCCCCCTGGTCGCTCAGGTGTCGGGTTGGTTCGAGCGCCAGAGGGCGTTCGCCGTTGGGGTTTCAGTTTCGGGGATCGGGGTCGGGACCCTGGTCGGCCCACCGATCGCCACCCGGTTGATCGAAACCAACGGCTGGCGATCGACGTTTCGGGTGTTCGCTGTCGTTGCCTTGGTCGGCCTGCTCCTGGCTGCGTTGCTGGTGAGGCGAGCTCCTGTGGCCGCGGCAACTGAGCCCCTCGACATCAGGGCCACCTTTCGTTCCCCCATCTTTCGCAGCATGTACTTCTCG
>JAAETV010000757.1 GCA_024227975.1 Actinomycetes bacterium | reverse complement strand
TTCTTCTATATAGTTAGAGAACATACCAGTCGCACTAACTAGTACTGCACAAAATAATTCCCTCTCGGATATTACGCATTTTTTCTCCACATATTGAAATGTAATACTATCAGCCAAAACTAGATATTTATAGATGTTCATTATAATCCTATGAGGTCTCAATGAGGAGACAGATTATTGAAAACATGATACAGGTTTGGTCGAGTAATCAATGAAACAGTCATATGGGCATCTCTAAAAATAGTGATTTTTTCGTGAGAGCAAGGAAGCACCGCGCGGAGAACCGCAGTGTATATGACATACATGAGGATTCGAGCACGGAGCTGACGCCGCTATCACGGAAAAAGTGCATTTTTAGAGATGCCCATATGCGTTAGTTGCATAGCTAGGATGTCTACTAACTGTGGGTAACACGGAGCTCTAACGCTCACATAAACCGCGCGAGCTTGCGAGCGTCGGGCGACCGAAGGGAGAGAATTTGATGTGCTTGTTATAAATTCTTTTCATTCTCCTTGCCGTGCCAAATTCTTAGAATATATATGACTTCATTGATGATTAAATAGCGTACAGTATAATTACCAACATAAAGATCACGTATTTGCTCTGGGTCAGTGG
>JAAETV010000756.1 GCA_024227975.1 Actinomycetes bacterium | reverse complement strand
CTCAGTGAGATCCGACACGGCTCGGGCCTCGGCTGGTACTCCGTGGTCGGTGATCAGGTCACCGAGGCCACGGTGAATCCATCCTGGTTCGCTGTAGGCCCCTCGTGCTCGCCCTTGGTGGAGTAGCTCCGCCCGAGAAAGGCCGGTGTTGCCCCTGTAGTGGAGAATCATCGATGCGCAAGCAATCCCACAAGCTCGTTCTCCCCAGAGATCTGAATCGTCGCCCGATTCGAAGCCATTGCGGGCCCATTCCGATCGCTCGAAATGTTGCGGTTGGCGGCAGATTTCATGCAACGGAGAAGGAGTCTCTGACTGCCTCTGAGCAACTTGGTCCATTTCCAACCCACGGTATCCTCTGCCTGCTCGCCAATACGGTCGACAAGCAGGCGGGGACATGGCCCCGGCCACCGATTTGGATTCCGGGGCGGCCACGGCCGATGTCACGAGGGCGGTACTCGCCACCGGCGACAACATCCCCTACCTTGCACCCGAACTTCAGGTGCTGTTCAAGAGCATCCGCCCGAAAAACGACGTCGATGCGAACGCCGTCATTCCTCGCCTCGAACCGGAGCGAAGGATATGGCTATGCGACCAGCTTCCCTCTGACCACCGATGGCAGCGACTCACCTCGATCCCAGCTCTTTGAGGCTAGGTGATCAATCTCGCTGATCGGGGCACGGTTCCGATGCTTGCCCTAGGGATCGAGCAAGAGGGCACTCAGCTCGTCGGGGGCTGAGAGCATTGGATAGTGACCGGTGTCGATCTCGGCCCAGCTGGCAGTGAGGCGTTCCGCCGTTCGTCGCTGATGCGACTCAGGAGGATTGGTACTCTGGCGGCAGTAGATCACCTGAGCG
>JAAETV010000755.1 GCA_024227975.1 Actinomycetes bacterium | reverse complement strand
GCGAACACGCGCCCAGCACCGAGGGCATTGTGGCCCACCTCGCTATTGCCCATGTCATCATCGGACGGGAGACCGACGGCTATCCCATGAGCGCGCAGCTCGGTGGCCATGGCCGACCCCATCAGCCGGTCAAGGGTCGGGGTGTGGGCCAGGCTGACAGCGTTGCTGGCGCCGGCGGGGGCTATGCCAACCCCGTCGGCCACCACTACGAGGACGGGGCCGGGGCGGGGGTTGAAGGTCGGATGTGGTTCGAGGTGTAGCTCGGACTCCATGGAGTCAAGCCTAGGTTTGCCGCGTGACCACCAGAAGGTCCCCGGGTTGGTGGGAGTGTTCTGGGTGCTGGCAGAGACTCCTTGACCTGGCCAGTGGTGAGCAAATCCGGTGATCGCAGCGTGGGCCAACCGGCCCACGGCTGGGATCGCCTCTGAGGGCGTTCACTCTCGTTGGCTCAAGGGGAGCTCAGTACCTTCGGTTGGGGATGTGGGAGCGGTGGTTCGGAGCGAAAGCGGCGTGGCAATGCGGGTAGTCAACCACGTACTGATGCTGGCCATTGCGTGCCTGGTCCTAGTAGCGGTGAATACGGCCAGAACGCTCGAACTGGCCGAGGGCAGCGTGGTCGAATCGCCCTTCCAATGGGATCATGAAACCCCGATCCCGCCCACCACTACGATCCTGGTTCCTACAATCGCAGGGGGGCCGACGACCTGGCCGACCGAGGCTGAGGATACGACGTCCGACCCCCGGGCTGCGGCCCGAGGGGCTGAGGCCCTGGCCCGAATCAGCTACCCCTGGCGGGAGCACCTGCCGGGCTGGGAGATCCGCTTCTTCGACGCTCGAGACGGGGCCTACGGCTACACCATGACCCAGGAGAACCGCATCGACATTCACGTTCGCGACGATCAATCGGACCATCTCCTGACTCATGTTGTTGCCCACGAGATCGGCCACGCCGTAGACGTGGCCCTCAACAGCAGCGATGATCGTGATCGGTGGAAGGCCGCTCGGGGCATCGAGGACGCTCCCTGGTGGCCGGACAACCGGGCTGCCGACTTCGCCACCGGTGCCGGCGATTTTGCCGAGAGCTTCGCCTCCTGGCAGGTGGGCCCGGAAGCATTTCGCTCTCAACTCGGCGGTGCCCCGACTGCCGACCAGCAGGCGCTCCTAGCCGACCTCGCCTCGAAGTAGCCATGTCAATCGCCACCAACCGCTGTCTACCAGTGCCCACCGACCAGGCGAATCGCCGACCACCCACAGCCAGAGCCCACACCGAACAGCCCCAGCCAGAGAGTCTCGCGAAGCGAAACTCCTAGTGGATGTCCTCCCGACGTCCTACTCAGACCGCGTCAGCGTTGAGCTCACCGGTACGGATGCGGACGAGGACGTCAACGGGGGTGACCCAGATCTTGCCGTCGCCGATCTTGCCCGTCTGAGCTGATGAGGCGATGGCTTCGGTGACCCGAGCCGACTCGGTGTCCTCGACGACGACCTCCAGCTTCACCTTGGGCACGAAATCGACCCGATACTCAGCCCCTCGATAGGTCTCGGTATGACCCCCCTGGCGGCCGAAGCCCTTGACCTCGCTGACGGTCATGCCCGAGATGCCGACACCCCGTAGGGCTTCCTTCACCTCATCGAGCATGTGGGGCTTGACGACTGCGGTGACGAGTTGCATGGCAAGAACCTAGCAGGCAGGCGAAAATCTACCGACCAAGGCGTTTGGCTACTAAGTTGGCTCGCTGTATGGATGTCCCAGCAAGTGATGTAGACGCAGACCAGCAAGAAAACGGTCCCCGAGCCAGCCAGCTGTGGCTAGGGGTCGGGCTCATGATCGCCATCGTGACCGTACTTTCCGGGATCGCGGCGACCGTCTTCCAGTTCCACGATGATTCCGAGGTCCAGCGGGAGGTCTTCGAGAATATCCCTTCACCCCTCCGTCTGGCCTTCTACACCGTCGTACCCCTACTCATCCTGTGGGGATCGGTCCAACTCTCGTACCGGGTGAAGAATTGGGAGCGAGGCGCACCCGATCGACGAGCCACGACACCGACCAACCTGAAGCGCCGCATGGCTGACTTCCGGGCCGGCGTCTACATGCAGACCCTCATGCGTGAGCCTGGGGCCGGCATCATGCACTCACTCATCTACTTCAACTTCTTGATCCTGCTGGCTGTGACCACGGTGTTGGAGATCAACCACCAGGTTCCAGAAGGCCTCAAATTCCTCAACGGTGATGTCTACCGGGTCTACGCCCTCGTGGGAGACCTGGCCGGGATCGGCTTCCTGGCCGGCATGGTGATCGCTATCGTCCGCCGATATGGGCCTCGTCGCTGGCGTCCGTACCGCATCTCCATCAAGACCCGACCCGAACACGCCATCATCCTTGGTGTCCTGACCGCTATCGGGATCACCGGATTCGGGGCCGAAGCCTTCCGCATCGCTCTCGAGGGCGCTGGAGCACCCGAGGGGGCCCTTGACCACGAGACCTGGTCGGTCATCGGCTACCCCCTGGCTCAGTTGGTCGACGGGTCAGAGAACCTCTCGGGCTGGCATCAGGCCTGGTGGATCGCCCATGTGCTGAGCTTCTGTGCCTTCCTGGCCATCATCCCCGGCACGATGCTGCGCCATATGTTCACCTCGCCGCTGAATATGTACTTGCGCGACCGGGAGCGGCCCAAGGGGGCCATGAAGGCCATGCCCGATCTGGAGGCAACGGAGCTGGAGACCTTCGGGGCTTCCACCATCGAGTCGTTCACCTGGAAGCAGCTCCTCGACACCGACGCTTGCACCATGTGTGGGCGCTGCACCTCGGTCTGTCCGGCCCATGCGACAGGCAAGCCTCTCGACCCACGCGAGATCGTGTTGAAGACGGGCGAGGTCATGTCCCGCACTGGCAGTCCGGCCGTCTCACCCCCCATCGGGGTCGATGCCGAGATCAAGGTCGAGGCCAACTGGGTGTTTGATCGGATCCAGCCCGAAGAGGTGTGGTCGTGCACCTCATGCAAGGCGTGCGACGAGATCTGCCCCGTCAACATCGAGATCCTCGACAAGATCCTCGACATGCGGCGCTACCTGACCCTGATGGAGTCGAACTTCCCGACCGAGCTCGGCAATGCCTTCCGCTCGATGGAGAACTCGTCAAACCCTTGGGCTATCAGCCAGACAACCCGGTCCGACTGGGCCAAGGATCTCGACGTCGACATCCTGGAGGGTGACGCCCTGACCGAGCAGTTCTCCCATGAGTACCTCTACTGGGTTGGTTGTGCCGGCAGCTTCGACGACAAGAACCAGAAGGTCACCCAGGCCATGGCCAAGCTGATGGAGAGAGCCGGGATCGACTACGCCATCCTCGGCCCAGCTGAGCTGTGCACAGGTGATCCGGCCCGTCGGGCGGGCAACGAGTATCTGTTCCAGATGCTGGCCAAACAGAACGTCGAAACCCTGAATGGGCTGGGGGTTCGCAAGATCATCACCCAGTGCCCCCACTGCTTCAACACCTTCTTGAACGAGTATCCCCAACTCGGTGGGAAGTTCGAGGTCGTCCACCACAGCCAGTTCATCGAGTCCCTGATCGGCGATGGGCGTCTCGACGTGTCGGATGCGACGCTGGAGGAGCGGATCGTCTACCACGATTCGTGCTACCTGGGTCGCCACAATGACGTCTACCTCGCACCCCGTAACGTCATCGGCTCGCTCAAGGGGGTCCAGATCGTCGAAGCAGGCCGCAACGGAACCAAGGGGATGTGCTGCGGCGCCGGTGGGGCCCGCATGTGGCTCGAGGAGGACATCGGAACCAAGGTCAACGATGAGCGCAGCCGGGAGCTGATCGACACTGGCGCCGGCCGAGTGGCAACGGCCTGCCCCTTCTGTTACGTGATGATGGACGATGGCGTGAAAGGCCATGGAGTCGAAGAAGACGAGGTCCGAGTGGCCGATATCGCCATGCATGTGCTCGATGCCATCGAAGAAGGTGAGCGTCGCCAATCAGTGGCTCGGGATGAGCGCCGCGACGCTATTGCCGGCGAGAGCGCGGACTGAGCTAGGAGGCGGGGGCGACAAGAGCGAAACTGGCCTGCTCTGGGCCTCCGAGCCCGGCTTGGAGGGCCAGCCCTTCAGCATCGACCGAGAAGGCGAACAATAGGGTCACCTCATCAGCGTTCGATGCCGGCTGCGAAGTACGACTCACGACCAGGGGAGCGAGAGAAGCACCATCGGCCTGGAGAGCCCAGAACGAGGTGTCGAGGTAGCCCGAGGACTCAGAAGCTGCACTCCGCTGGACCAGTACCTTGACCAACACCAGTTGCTCCCCCAGAGCAGCCCGGTAGGGGCCACCGTTGATGTCGAGGGTGGCGGCCTGAGGCTCGACCACGACCTGCCGGCTGGCATCGTCTGGATCTTGGAGGGCCGTGGCGGTGGAATCGACGGCGGCGAACACCGGAATCTGGAGCTCGGGCTCAGCCCCAGCAAGCGGGATCGAGGCCGGGACCCGATTGGGCTCGGTGATCTCCATGGTGAGGCTGGCCGGATCAGGATCCTGATCATGGCCAGTGGAGAACACGATGGTGACGGCAAGGGTCTGTCCGGGCTCAATGGTGAGCCGGGGGCCTGCATCATCGAAGTGGCCGCTGATGACCGTCTCACCATCATCAGTCTTGAGGGTGACGAGACGGTCCGACGCCCGTAGGGCGGTGACGGCCAGGGTGTTGGTCATGGTCACGTCGACCTCGATCAGAGCCCGACCGAGCAGTTCCTCAGTAGGGGTCACTCGAACATCGACCAGCGACCACATGACCCCGGCATACAAGACCGAGGGCAGCGCCTCCTCTGAGGGATCGGCCCCCACCAGCGGATAGTCAGAGGCGGTCGAATCCGCCGTCGTGTCGCCTTCATCACCAAGAGCGCGAGGCACACCGACGGACTGGAAGGCAATGAGCAAAAGCGCCGTAACGCCAAGCCACACCATTGGAAAAAACAGCTGACTCCTCGGACCCGTAAGGGTCGCCTCCCGTCCCATCGCTCAATGTTCGGGGGTATGTCGTCGAATTGCCAGGCATGGACCTACTTCGACACCAAGGTGAAAAGAAGGCGGGAGTTTAGCTCAGAAGTTTTCCCAATACCGGGATGGTCGGGGTCCGCGTTGTCCTTGGTACTTCGACCCAAGCTCACCGGTGCCATAGGGATTGTCGGCTTTGGTCGTCATTTGAATGAAGCTGATCTGCCCGATCTTCATCCCCGGATAAAGGGTGATGGGGAGGCTGGCGACGTTGGAGAATTCGAGAGTGAGCTGCCCATCCCAGCCTGCGTCGACAAAACCGGCAGTGGTGTGGATGAGGAGGCCGAGGCGACCGAGGCTCGACTTGCCCTCGATTCGGCCAACGAGATCGGACGGGATAGCCACCCGCTCGGCCGTGGAGCCAAGCACGAACTCACCGGGGTGGAGGATGAAGGGCTTCTCATCGGAAGCCTCGACGGTGGCAGTCAGATCTTCCAGATTGGCCTTCACATCGATGTGACTGAAGGTGTGGTTGCGGAAGACGATGAATCGTTGATCGAGGCGGAGGTCGACCGATGAAGGTTGGACGGC
>JAAETV010000754.1 GCA_024227975.1 Actinomycetes bacterium | reverse complement strand
TGCCCCTACGTGATGGCCTATGTGAACCTGGAGGAAGGGCCGCGCTTGCTGACGAACATCGTCGGCTGCGACCCAGATTCGGTCTCGATTGGGATGGCCGTCGTCGCCGATTTCGCCACCCAGGAGCGCGATGACGGTGAAGCCTTTGCCGTTCCCCGGTTCACGACCGCATGATCCTCGATCTTCACACCCACTCCATCGTCTCCGACGATGGTCGGGCCAAGGTCGAGAACTACTGTCAATGGATCCGCAAGAAGGCCATCCGCCTTGACGGCTTCGTGCTCACTGAGCATCGCCAATGGGACGACACCTCCGACTACCGCCCCCTGGAGGACGAGTACGGCCTGGTGATCCTCAAGGCGAGCGAGGTCGAGACCGACTACGGCCATGTGCTGGTGTTCGGGGTCAACGACGACCTCGTCAACAGCTTCGACTTCGCCAAGGTCGACAACCCCCTGCCTGAGGTGCTGGCGGCGGCCGAACGCTGTGGTGCCTTCGCCGCCCCCTGCCATCCGGGACGCACGAATGTCGGCCTGTTCGCCCACTATGAGCGCAAGGGACCCGTCGAAGGGGTCCACACTGTTGAAACCCTGAACGGAGGCAGCATCCCGGGCGAAGATGAGATCTCGATCGAAGGGGCAGAGCGCCACGGGTACCGGGGGTTCGGCGGCAGTGACAGCCATATCGTGAGCCGGATCGGGTTCTGCGCCACCGAGTTCGAGGACAACATCGTCGACGTCGCTGACCTGGTAGCGGCCCTACAAAGTGGCAAGTTCAGCGCCGTGAACCTCCGGGAGCCGGTGTAATGGGCAACCGGGAGCACGCCAACCACTCCCAACGCAGCGTCCGACCGGAGAAGAAGGAGACCCCGTGACCGAGCCAGATCTGGATGCGATCAAGGAACGATGGATCGGGGAGCAGTTCGACATCGCAACCTTCACCGCCAACCAGGATGACATGTTGGCCTGGGCCGAAGCCTGTGGTGAGACCGATCCCCGTTTCACCGATCCTGACAATCCTGACTTCCAAGCCCACCCCGGTTTCACCACCCACCTGGTGTCGCGGCGAATCCTGCCCGAAGACTTCCCCAAGATCTCGGGCCGGGGGATCGACGGGGGCAAGTCGGTCGTGGTCAACGGCTCCATCAGAGCCGGTGACACACTGACCGCGACCGTCACGGTCGCCGACATCTACGAAAAGACGGGCCGGTCCGGCACGATGGTCTTCATCGTTCAGCGGATGGCCTTCGTCAACCAGGACAACGAACCGGTCTCGACTGTCGACTGGCGGATGATCCGCAACATCGACTAACACGCTCGCTCGACCGCGTCGAACCTAACGAAGGGCACTGCACCAGCATGCGTTACCAAGACATCGAGCTCGGCGACGAGCTGCCAACCGAGCACCCTGACATCTCGATGGAGTGCATCCGGCAGTTCACCGAGGCCGCCAAGATGGCGTTCCCCCGCTTCACCGACCATGAGGCGGCTAAGGCCGAGGGGCTCCCTGGGGCACTGGTACCCGGGATCATGAGCCAGGGCTTGCTGGCAGCCATGATCCACCGTTGGGCGCCCGGCTGTCGTATCAAGAGCCTCGATACCGTGTTCCGCGCCCCCCTGGTGGTCGGCACCGTCCCAACCGTCAACGGAGCGGTCACTGACACCGACGACGAGGCCCGCACCGCCGAGCTCGACCTGACCGTCACCACCGATGACGGTCGAACCAGCGTGCTGGGGACCGCCATCGTCGAGTTCGTTTGAAACTCGACGATGGCGGTCCAACTGTGAGCCGTCGACAGGGTGGCTTGGGCCCCAGCCATCTGATCAGGACGTGACCTTCAGGAGGCTTCAACCGTCACCCGAATATGGAGGGCGGCGTCACGACCTTCGACAATCCTCACCTCGGAGTCGGGGTCATCGGCACCACTGTTGGGCCCAGCCTGACGAGGGGCCTGGTCGGGCCCGAAGCCCGGCTCCTGGTCGATCTCGGTCCCGACATCGACCACGATCAGCTCATCGGTGATATCGCCCGAGAGCCCGCTCAGCTCCAGACCGGCCTCGGGGGTGGCGAAGATCCAGTCGTTCGACTGAACGAACATGGTGGCAAAGGACAGTCGCTCACCCTCTGCCACCGGAACCACGAACGAGTACGAGGAGCCAGGTAGAACGGGACCGGGCTCGCTACCACCGTCGGGTGTGGTGAAGACCCCATTGTGACCGACCCCATCAGCGCCGGTCAGGGCATCGTTCAGCATCGATGGGTCGCCGTCTTCGGCCAGAGCCTCGAGCCCCATCCCATTGTCGGGCTCACCCAACTCGAACAGGGTCACGTCCTCCGAAGTGGTAGCAACCCATGCTCCGGGGGCCAGGGGCGTAGTCGTCCCCGTCAGATCAGCCAGATGCTCGGTCAGGCCTGTGGGGTCACCGTCTTCGGCTAGAGCTTCGAGCCCGTCACCGGCATCGACCTCACCCAGCTCGAACAGGACTGTGTCATCGTGGTGGACGGCGTAGACGCCAGGAGCAAGTGGGGTGGGCACGACTGCCATATCCGACACGTTTTCGATCCGCACATCGAATTGACCGTCGGCACCCGGGGAGAGGGTAACGGCCACATAGTCGGCGGCATCACGGTCGACGAGGCGCACGGTGCCGTCTTCGTCGTCATCCCCGGTGTCTGGGCCTGACTGGCGGGGAGCTTGGTCAGGCCCCTCACCGATCGACTGGTCTATCTCGGTGCCAGCATCGATGATGAGGACCTGGTCGGTCACGTCACCCGAGACTGGATCACCGCTGGCATCGTAGAGATTGATCCCAGCCGGGTCGGGGGCGAAGATCCAGTCGTTGGACTGGACGAACATGGTGGCAAACGAGAGGCGCTGGCCCGGGCCAGCGTTGACGCTGAACTCGTAGGCGTCACCAGGAAGAGCAGGAGCGGGATCGTTGGCGCTGGCCGGCACGGCAAAGGCACCACTGTCGCTGATGGCGAACTCCGCGATGTTCTCGATGGTCACCGTGACGGTGCCACCATCTTCCATCATGGCATCATCGTCCATGGCATCATCGTCCATGGCGTCATCGTCCATGGCGTCCTCGTCGGTGTCCTGACCGGCATCCACTGCTTCATCGACGGAGGCCTGACTACTACAGGCAGCCGCGACCAAGCTCAGGGCCAGCACGGCTCCAAGTAGGCGGGCCAGGTTGGACCGACGGCCAGCAGCTTCCTTGCTGACCTCGTCCGGTTCAGGGGCTTGATTGCTCATTGGTACTCCTTGGTCGAATACACGCACTGGGCGAGCAAACCAGACAGGAGCCGACCCCATGCACGAATCGGGCTCGTGTTCACGACCTGTTCAGAGTCACGAACAGGTTGTGAACGCGATGCCTTTGCCGCTTCGGGGTGGTGGGCCTAGGTTTTGGCAATGACTGACTCCTCTGTCGCGCAGCCGAGCGCCCCCGATCCGACCAAGGTCTGGCACAAGACCGCGTGTGTCCTCTGCGGGTGCAACTGTGGGGTCGAGGTCAGGCTCGACGGAGGGGACATCACCCGGGTCAAGGGCAACAAGGCCCACCTGGCCTCCAAGGGCTACACGTGCGAGAAGGCCCTCAGGATCAACCACTACCAGAACGCCAAGAGCCGACTCACCTCACCCCTGCGCCGTCGTGATGACGGTTCCTACGAGGAGATCGACTGGGATACCGCCATCAGGGAGGTGGCGGCCAAGATGACAGCCATCGGCGGCGACAACATCTTGTACTACGGAGGCGGCGGCCAAGGGAACCATCTTTGTGGGGCCTACGGGGCCGCAACCAGGCGAGCGTTCGGTATCACCCGTAGGTCCAATGCCATGGCTCAGGAGAAGACCGGTGAGGCTTGGGTCGACGGACGCATGATCGGCCACCACACCTCGCCGGACTTTCATCACAGTGAGGTTGCCCTATTCGTCGGCAAGAACCCGTGGCATTCTCATGGCATCCCCGAGGCTCGCCGCACGATCAAGGCCCTCTCCAGCGACCCCGATCGGGCTCTGATCGTGATCGACCCCAAGCGGAGCGAGACCGCAGCCTTGGCTGACTACTTCCTCCAGGTCGTGCCGGGAACCGATGCATTCTGCATCGCCGCCATCCTCGGAGTCCTGGCCCAAGAGGATCTGACTGCTGCCGATTGGCTGGCCGACAACACAGTCGGTTCGGAAGCCGTGCTGAGCGCCCTGACCCAGGTGCCGGTTGCTGACTACGCCCGTCGCTGTGGGGTCGATGAGGATCTGATCCGGCGAACGGCGAACAGGATGGCCGAGGCTGCCAGTATGGCCGTGCTCGAGGATCTCGGGGTAGAGATGGCCCCCAGCTCGACTCTCGTCTCATACCTCCAGAAGCTGTTGTGGGCCCTGACCGGCAATTTCGCCAAGCCCGGTGGGGTCAATACCCACAGCAGCCTCGTCCCCTTGTTCAGCTATGGTGCTTCGGGATCCGAGCCCCGGGATCCGGTGACCAACAGCCAGATCATCTCCGGCCTCCTGGTCTGCAACGAGATCGCCGAAGGGGTTCTGAGCAACCACCCAGAGCGGGTCAGGGCCATGTTCATCGAGAGCGCCAACCCCGTCCACTCGCTGGCTGAGTCACCCGCCTTCCGCCAGGCCATGCGAGCCCTCGAGTTCTCAGTGGTCATCGACGTTGCCATGACCGAGACGGCCCGGGAGGCCGACTATGTGCTGCCAGCATCATCGCAATACGAAAAGGTCGAGGCCACCTTCTTCAACATGGAGTTCCCCGACAACGTCTTCTACCTCCGTCGACCCCTGCTCGAACCCTTGGGCGACACCCTGTCCGAACCCGAGATACACACCAGGCTCATTCGCCAAGCCGGGGTCTACGACGAAGCCGACATCGCACCCCTGCTGGCTGCGGCCAAGCAGAGCCGGGTGGGGTTCGCGGCCGCCATGGCCGAGGCGTCAGCGGCCAAGCCGGAGTTGGCCGGGGTGGGGGCCGCAGTCCTCTATGAGGCCCTGGGCCCAACCTTGCCCGAAGGGATGGCGGGAGCCGCCCCCCTCTGGTTCAGTGCCCAGCAATGCGCCATGCGCTACGGCGCCGCCGTGAGGGCAGCCGGCATCGATGGCGACGACGCCACCCTCGGCGATGCCCTGTTCGACGCCTTCCTCGATGGCGACGACGGGGTGCTGTTCACCCGTCACGACTACGACCAAGCGTGGGAGATGGTGAAGACCCCCGACCAGAAGCTCCACCTCGACATCCCAGAGTTGCTGGCCGAACTGGCAGAACTGCCTTCTCGCCCCACCACCTATGCCAGCGACGACTACCCCTTCATCCTGGCCGCCGGCGAGCGACGCAGTTTCACCGCCAACACCGTCGTCCGGGATCCGGCGTGGCGCAAGAAGGACGCCGAGGGTGCCCTCCAGATGAACCCTCTCGATGCCACCGAGCTCGGCATAGACACCGGGTCCCGGGTCCGCGTCGTAACAAGAGGCGGGGCGGCCGAGGCGGTGGTCGAGACAACCGAATCCCTCCAACGGCGCCACATCACCCTGCCAAACGGGATGGGCCTCGACTACCCCGGCGACGACAACGAGGCCAAGGCCACCGGTGTCTCACCAAACGAGCTGACCACTCTGGACTGGAGGGACGCCATCGCTGGCACCCCCTGGCACAAGCATGTACCGGCCCGGGTTGAACCGATCCCAGCTTGACCCTCACCGACGTTCCTTCGTTTCGAGAGCCACTCGGAGTTCGTCTCCTACCATCGCGGCTCCACTACGGATGGTGGATCGCCATCGCCATTTCCGTCGTCATGTTCACGACGGTTGGAGTCGGCTACTACGGGCTTGCCGTGTTCCTCCGACCCCTTCAGGAAGAGAATGGCTGGTCGAACACGGCCGTGTCAGTAGCCACTGGCCTCTACTTCTCGATCTCGGGTGTGGTGGGGTTCCTGATCGGCCCTCACATCGATCGGCGAGGTCCCATTCGGCCGATGATCATCGGCGGCACCCTGGTCGGACTGTCAGCCATCGCATTGGGTCAGATAGATCAGCTCTGGCAGCTCTACGCGGTCTATGTCGTCCAAGCCATTGCCTTCGGGCTCGGCGGGTCGGTTGCCATCAACTCGATCATGGCTCGTTGGTTCGTGACCAAGCGAGCCAAGGCCATGAGCATCAGCTCGACTGGGGTCTCCCTGGGCGGTGTGATCCTGAGCCCTCTTGGAACCTGGCTGGTTGGCCGGGGCGGAGTCGAGCTGGCGGCGACCGTCATGGGGATCCTGGTACTGGTGATCGGGCTCCCGATCGTGACCACGGTTCTGGTCTGGGACCCCGCTCAGATCGGCCTGAAGCCCGATGCTGGTACCCCCGACGCCAAGGTCGATAGTGTGCAGCTCAGTGACGATGTCCAGCTTCGGGTGTGGACCAGAGCCAGCGCGGCCAGAACCTCGGCCTTCTGGGCCATCCTGGTGGCCTTTGTCCTGGCCCTCCTGGCCCAGACCGGGTTCGTGCTCCACCAGATCGCCTTCCTCACCGACAAGCTCGGATCTGCCAATCGAGCGGCCCTGGCCCTCAGTACGACAGCCCTCGGTAGCATCCTGGCTCGCTTCGTCGTCGGCCAATTCGCCGACCGAATGGACAAGAGGCGTCTAGCCGCACTGCTGTTCACCATCCAGGCGATGGCTGTTCTCGGCCTGTTGGCCTTTGACAACACCATCGTCACCTATCTGATGGTGATGGTGGTGGGGTTCACCATCGGCAACGTCTACATGATGCAGACCTTGCTGGTTGCTGAGCTGTTCGGTGTGGTTTCGATGGGGACCGTGTTCGGCATCGTCGGTCTGGCCGCTCAGATCGGTAGCGGGCTGGGGCCAGGACTCATCGGCCTCATCGAAGACCGCACTGGCAGCTATCCAACCGCCTTCATCGTGGGGGCAGTGCTGATGCTGGTGGCCGCCGTCGTGGTGTTGGCGGCCCGGCCACCGGCACCTCCTGCCGGAGTGCAGGTCGAGGCTGGCTGAGCCAGGGCCGTAGGGCGAGTATGGTCACCCCATGGATCTTGGGCTCTCGGGAAAACGCGCGCTGGTAACCGGCGCTTCGCGTGGCATCGGCTTTGCCTGCGCCAGGACACTGGCCGCTGAAGGATGTGACGTGGCCCTGGCCGCCAGGAACGTCAAACGCCTGAAGTCGGCAGTGAAGACGATCAGGGCCGAACAGCGCGTCGGGGTCACCAGCCATGCCACCGATCTGTCGGACGAGGCCCGTCGCCAAGCACTGGTCGACGTGGTCGGCGACGTTGACATCCTGATCAACAACGCCGGGGCCATACCGCCTGGCAACCTGGCGACGGTCGACGATGACACCTGGCGGGAGTCATGGGAGCTGAAGGTGTTCGGCTACATCAACCTGGTTCGCCTCGTCCTACCCCGGATGGAGGAGAGGGGGTCGGGGGTCATCATCAATGTGGTCGGCGCCGCCGCCGTGAAGCCATCGGCCAACTATGTTGCCGGGGCCACCGGCAACTCAGCTCTCGTCGGCTTCACCCGGGCCGTCGGTTCCCAATCGGTGCGGCACGGGGTGCGGATGGTTTCGGTCAACCCCGGTCTGATCCTGACCGATCGACTGGAAGAGCTTCTCCGCAAGGCGGCCGAGGACCGCTATGGCAACGCCGAGCGGTGGGATGAGCTGGTACCGACTGAGCCACCACCCGGTACCCCCGAACAGGTGGCCGACGTAGTGACCTTCCTGGCCTCCGATCGAGCCAGCCATGTGAGTGGAACCACCCTCACCATCGACGGTGGAGCCCTCGGGCTCTAGGCGGACCTATCAGAAGCGGCCCAGGATTCGCACACGAGACTCAGCGGCTGGCAGCATCGGTCAGCGATGAAAGGTGAACCGATGAGCTCACGTACCAACACGATCGACTCCCTCAACGGCTGCTACCGCGACCTGACCACCCTGATCAACGGGCTGAGCCCCGAGGACTGGGATGTCCAGTCGCTGTGCCCCGACTGGACGGTTCGCGAGGTCATCGCCCACCTGGTCGCGGTCGAGCACGCTCTTTCGGGCTGGTTGCCAACCGCCGATGACAACAAGCCACCGTTCGAGAAGGTGGGGGAGTACCTCCAACACAGCGCCGAGCTGTCGAATGAGGAGCTCGGGGCCGAGGTGACCCAGATCCTGGCGACAAGGACAGCCGAGTTGGCCGAGACCACCGATGAGATCTTCGCCATGGCCTCCATGACTCCCGTCGGCCCTGGGACCTACCACCGCTTCATGGATGTCCGAGTGTTCGATTTCTGGGTTCACCAGCGAGACATGGCCCAACCTCTCGGCATCGACACCGACGACTCGGGACCGGCAGCCGAGATTGCCCTCGACGAAGTCGACGGCTCGATCGGCTACATCGTCGGCAAGAAGATCGGGCTTCCTGACGGGATGAGCATGGCGGTCCGCCTGACCGGTCCAGTTGGGCGCGACATCTATGCCGCCGTTGAAGGTCGAGCGGCCCGAGTCGAGCAGGTCGACGACCCGACCATCACGCTCACCACCGACTCCCGAACCTTCGTCCAGCTGGCCTGTGGGCGTCTCGATCCCCAGCAGGTCATCGATGAGGATCGGATCAGGTGGTCAGGCGACGCCGGCTGGGGAGAGAAGGCAGCCCGAAACCTGGCCTTCACCATGTAGGTCCCGCACCTAGTGAGCCCTTGCTTCGGCCAGCTCCTTGACCCCGTCGACGACAGTCTGCATGTTCCCTCGGTGCTCGTTGATGCGTCTAGCCAGGATCTTCGGCTCCTTGTCCGGCATGGCCTCGATGGCAGCGCTGATGCCGGAAGGTCCGGGCCCGATGATCATCCGGAAGCGCAGCCGAACGCAGCCAGCAATGGCTTCCAGCTCGAACCGCCAACGCGCTCCTGGGTTGCCGGCATCGCTGGTGCACCAGCCAAAGTGGGTACCGCTGGAGAACACGTCAACGAAGCAGGGAACCGACCATTCGCCGATGGCCTTGTGTCGGTTCCGGCCGCAGAAGGTAGCGCCGAGGGCAGGACCGGTGCTGTCACCTGTCCACTCGGCTCCCAGGAACTCGGTGCTGAACCGGGCCGGCAGGTCGATGTCAGTGACCAGTTTCCAGATCTCACCGATTGGGGCCTTGATATCGACCTCGACCACGGTCCCTGGCCCGTCGGCCAGGCAGGGCGGGTCGCTCGGCCCGCGCTCCCAGGTCCTGGAGAACCCATCGAGGTAGGTGATCTCACGGGCCGGATAGCGGGTCGAGGTACCGAACTCGGTGCCCTTGGTCCAAGCCACCGGGAGCATGGCGATCTGGGTCATGTCGGCCGGGATGTCAAGCAGTTCGGCAATCTCATCTTCGGCGTGAAGGATGGCTGTGGTCCAGGCCGAGCCGAGACCTCGGGCCCTCAGGGCGACACAGAAGCTCCATGCCGACTGGATGACAGAGTCGAACAGCCCAGGGCGCCCACTGCCATCATGGCGGCCGATGATGGTTGGGATGACGATAACGGGCACCTCGGCCAGATGTTCTGCCAGGTGGGCGGCAGATGTCATGACCTGCTCGTTGGGGTGATCGGTGCCCGCGATCCGATCCCGAGCATCGATCATCCACTTGCCCGCCGACTCCAGGTACAGCTCAGCCAAGCGGGCCCTGATGGCAGGATCCCTGACCACGATCCAGCGCCGGCTTCCCTGGTTGCCTCCGGTCGGGGCCTGCTCAGCGATATCGATGCAGTCGAGGATGATCTGATGGTCGACCTCGCGGTCCAGGTCGAGCCGGAGTCGAACCGCTCTGGTGGTCGAGAGGGCACCGTCGACCGAGGCGACGTCGAGAGCAGTGGAATCGATGCGAGTCATTGCCCTACCGAACTACCGCCTGGTCTCCCCGTCAAGTCCTCTCGGGTCGCCATGCGAGGGAGTAGTGGGTGTGCCCTCAGCCGACGTCGAGCCGGTAGCCATCCCCGTCGGGGTGCATGGTGCCTGCGGTTGGGGAACCGAAGTGGGTACCGATGATCAGAGTCTCACCGTCGGCCCAGTCGGGAAACACGGCTTGTCTGGTGGCGCGAGCCTGATCGGAGTCGGTGTCGAACATCGACGAGAGGTCAGGATCAGCGATCTGCATGGGATTGTGGACCATGTCACCGGTGATGATGGCCTTCTCGTCATCGGATCTGATCACAACCGAGATATGGCCAGGGGTATGCCCCTGGGTCGGCTGGAAGCTGATCTCGTCGCTGAGGCGATGGTCAACCGGAACCAGGTCGGCCAGGCCGGCATCCATGATGGGGGCCACCGAGTCACCGAACACATCTTCGCCTTCGAACAGGCTGGGCTCGGTCTTCCAGTGCTCATATTCGGAGGTGACGAATAGGTAGCGGGCGTTGGGAAAGGTGGGGACCCATTCCCCGTCGACGAGGCGGGTATTCCAGCCAACATGGTCGACATGGAGGTGGGTACAGATGACATGGGTGAACGACTCTGGTGGGAATCCGGCCTGGGTCAGGTCATCGAGGAACGGACCCTGTAGCTGGTGCCACAGCTCATTGTCCCGCTCCTTGTCGTTGCCGATGCAGGTGTCCACGGCGATGCGCAGATCACCACTCTCGATGACCAGACAGTGGATCTTCTGAAGCAGGTAGCCATCCTCGGAGACGAAATGGGGGCGCAACCAGGGTGCAGCGGCTGCCCTTTCCAGAACACCCATCTTGGTCAGATCGCGGTACAGGAACCGGGGTGAGGTGGGGGTCTCAGATTCTGGGAACGACGTGATGGTGACAGCGCCAATCGTCCATCGAAGATCCATACTGCCTTCCTCAGGGCCTACTTCCGGGTTCTCGTTGGCGTTCATGGTAGATACTCCGTTCGATCGGGTAACAGTTTTGAGCCAAGTGCTCGCAGCTCAGGCTTGAGCACCTTGTTCGATGCATTGAGAGGCAGGTCATCGACCAGCCAGACATAGCGAGGGGTTTTGTAGTTGGCCATCCGCTCCCGGCACCAACGGATCAGCTCCTCAGGGTCTGGGGCTCCGTCGGGGCTTGGCACGACAAAGGCCGCCCCCACTTCACCCATGCGCTCGTCGGGGACCCCGACGACGGCGACCATGCCCACCAGAGGATGCTCGATCATCACCCGCTCGATCTCAGCCGGGTAGGCATTGAACCCGCCCATGATGAACATATCCTTCTTGCGATCGGTGATATCGATATAGCCGGCGGTGTTCATCACCGCAATGTCACCGGTGTGGAGCCAACCATCGGGGTCAATGGCCTCTGCGGTCTGTTCGGGGGCGTCGAGATAGCCGGGAGTGACTTGGAAGCCTCGTACCAGGAGCTCCCCCTCACTGCCGGTTGCAACATCATTGCCATCGTCATCGACAACCCTGAGCTCGACCCCATCGAAGGCGCAGCCCGAGGTGGACGCCACCAGCTCTGGTGGGTCACCGGGACGGGTGTAGCTGGCGATACCGGAGGTCTCGGTCATGCCGTAGGCCGTCATCACCGTCTCGAAACCAAGACGTTCACGCATGGCAACCACCATCTCCACCGGGATGGTGGCGGCCCCGGTCACGCAAGCCCGAAGAGAGGAGATGTCG
>JAAETV010000753.1 GCA_024227975.1 Actinomycetes bacterium | reverse complement strand
GGCGGTGATGATCCTGTTCTCACTGATCGTCTCGCTGATGGTTCTGCCCAGCCTGCTCCTTCTCGTGACCCCTTCCCGTCATGGGGAGGAACGCCAGGAGCTACTCGATGCGATTCGCACCGGACACTATGAGCCCCATAGCCGGGACACAGCACTCGAGACAGCGCACCACTGATATGCACCGGGGTCGTGACGACGGTTCGCGGCTGGCGGCGTTCGAGGCGGCAACCCACCGATCAATGGTGGTCGCCTCGCTCGCCGTCATTCCCGTCTATGTCGGCCAGGCCGTTGTCGGCGACGGTTCGTCCTGGCTGACGGAACCACTCCGGGGAGCGAGGCTGCTGATCCACCTCATCATGGCGGTGGACATCGGTATCCGTACCTACCTCGCTCCCCGCCGGTTGCGGTTCCTCCTTCGCCACCCAGTCGACCTGCTCGCAGTCACCGTGCCTCCGGTGCGGGCCCTGCGAGAGGTCGTGGCCCTTCGCACCATCCTGATGCGTCCCGGCCTTGTACGATTCACCGCCTTTGTGACGGCAACCATCACGGGCTGCGCACTCATCGTGTATGCCGCCGAGCACGATCACCACGGCGCCGACATCCAATCGCTGGGAGACGCCTTCTGGTGGGCCGCCGTCACGGCAACAACAGTCGGCTATGGCGACCAGGTCCCCGTCACCAGCCAAGGACGAGCAATAGCCCTCCTACTCATGCTCCTTGGGATAGCGTTGTTCTCGGTGCTGACCGCCCATATTGCCGCCTACTTCGTCAGCGGTGAACCCTCCACCGACGATGCACGACAGATGACCGATCGTCTGGCCCGGATCGAGGCAACACTGGTATCGATCCAGGAACAGCTCGGTCCCCCTGCGGATAGGGCCGAGCAGGCGGACGCCAGTCGTCGGTTGGCCCCGGAGGAGTCGAGGCAATCGTGCCGGCCTTCCAGATGAGCCTGCTGTTCGGCCATACCAGGTGAAGCCGGAGATGTCGGCTAATAGTAGAGTGCTGCTCACGGTCCGACGTCAGTCGACAGCCGGCTTGATCAGCCACCGGCGGAGGATCTCAGGCTGGACCCCGAAAGACTGAAGGGGAACTACCAGCGAGTCAATATCGTTATACGACAGCGACAGCGCGCCAACAGCTGTGGCAGCCAACTCCTCACACCGAGTACGGCTAGGCGCCAGCGAAGGGAACCCCATGCTCATCATCCTCCTCCTCATCATCATCGTCCTCATCGTGGCGCTCGGCACCTTCCTCGTTGCCGTGTACAACAAACTGGTCAAGTTCCGGGAGCACGTACGGAATGCATTCGCCCAGATAGACGTACAACTCGAACGGCGTCACGATCTCATCCCAAACCTCGTCGAGACCGTCAAGGGCTATATGAGTCATGAACGCGAGACGCTGGAGGGGGTCGTCAGCGCCCGAGCAGCAGCGACTCAAGCCCGAATCGAGGTGTCGGGAGATCCCGAGAACCTCGAGGCCATGAGCAAGCTGGCCCAGAGCGAGGGCGCCCTCGGCGGTGCGTTGGGACGGCTACTTGCCGTGGCCGAGGCATACCCCGACCTCAAGGCCAATCAGAACATGGCCCAGCTGACCGAGGAGCTGACCGCGACCGAGAACAAGATCGCCTTCGCTCGTCAGAACTACAACGACCAGGTCAACACCTACCAGACCTACAAGACCACCTTTCCCCCGGTCCTGCTAGCCAACAACTTCGGTTTCAAGGACAGCGCCTACCTCGACCTCGATGAGAAGGCAGAGAAACGAGAGAACATCCAGGTCTCGTTCGACGACGATCGGCCCGCTCCCCCGCGTCCAGGGACCCTGAGCGACTGAGATGGATTTCCAAACCCATCAGGAAGAGGCCAAGCAGAATACGACCAAGCTCGTTGTCCTACTGGTCCTAGGTGTCATCGCCATCGTCGCTGTCGTCTCCCTCCTGCTGACCGCGCTCTTCTACTACAGCTCCGGAGAGTTCCAGCCAGTCAGCGCAGTGGCGGTAGCAGCCCCACTGACCACGATTGGCATCGTCGGCGCCTCGCTGGTGAAGTCGGGTCAGATCAAAGGTGGCGGCGGAGCATACGTCGCCACCTCGATGGGTGGCCGACAGGTCGACTTCAACACTCTCGACCCGGCGGAGAAGCAACTCACCAACATCGTCGAAGAAATCGCCATCGCCTCCGGCATGCCGGTCCCGGCAGTTTTCTTGCTCGACGAGGAGCCCGGCATCAATGCGTTCGCCGCAGGATGGACGGCTGACAACGCAGCCATTGGGGTAACCAGGGGTGCCCTGGAGCAACTCAATCGCCGTGAGCTTCAGGGTGTGATCGCTCATGAGTTCTCTCACATCAGGAACGGCGACACCCGGATCAACACAAGGATCATCGGTTGGGTGTTCGGTATCGCCGTGATCACGATCTTGGGCCGCATCCTCCTCCAACAACTGTGGTGGGCACCGCGCCGACGAAGCAAGGAAGACAACTCCACGATGGTCATCATGGCCGCCGCTATCGGCCTCATCGTGATCGGGTCGGTGGGGACCGTGTTCGCCAGAATGATTCAGGCTGCGGTATCTCGCCAAAGGGAATTCCTAGCGGATGCCTCGGCTGTCCAGTACACCCGTGATCCGTCAGGAATCGGAGAAGCCCTGATGAAGATCGGGGGGATGGGCACCAACAATAAGGTCAGGGCGGCCCATGCGACCGAAGCCAGCCACCTGTTCTTCACATCGGTGCTGGGCGCCGGCTTCTCGACCCACCCACCCCTCAAGGATCGAATCAGTCGACTGCTCCCCGACTGGGATGGCGAGTTCCGTGGTCCCGATCCGGAGCCGATGACTGAGCCCCAGCCTGGCCACCGACCAGCCCGCGACAGCGCCGATCGGTGGGGTGGGGTGCTGCCTGGCCATGTCGCCATCCCGGGAGCACGCCAGTCCGGCCTGCCTATCGATCCGGTCATTCTCGCAGCAGGAGCGGCTGGGGCGTCAGCGCTAACGGGGCCCCAACCAGCGGAACCCGCCGATCGACCCGAGACATTTGGACCCCCCTCGTTCAACGGTCCAAACGAAGGACATCTCGAGCACGCCAAAGCACTCCTATCCGAGATTCCCGATGAGACGCAGAACTATCTCCATACCAGGCAGGGGGCGGTGGCCGCAGTCGTCGGATTGCTGGTTTCGTCTGATCGTCTGCTCCGCCCTAGTCAGCTCGACTTCGCGGGCCGGACCATCGCCATGGATCCCGCCTATCTCGATGCGGCCAGCAAGGTTATCTCGGGCCTCGACCGGCGGCTCCAGTTGCCAGCCATCGACATCGCCCTTCACTCCATTCGTGAGACACCATATGAGTTCAAGCTCTCTTTGGCCCGTGCCATCCATGCAATTGAGAGCTCGCGACCTGACCAGGATCTCTTCCGCTGGATGTTGCGTCGAGTAATGCTGCGCCATCTCGAGGACCAGCACGATGACGGCTCGATGAAGCATGATGCCTCACTTGGCCAACTCCAGAGCGAGGCCACAACCGTGTACGCCGTGCTCTCCTGGTTCAACAGTTCAGGCCCAACTCAGGCCCAAGGCGCGTTCGAGGCCGCCTTGGCCGTTCTCGGTGTGCAGCCGTATGCACTCCCAGCCATCGGCCAACTAACGTTCGAGGCGGTTGACCAGGCCTTGGATGCTCTGTCTCATCTGGATCGCTCTGGGCGCGAAACCTTC